>CAIQRS010000142.1 GCA_903874275.1 uncultured Anaeromyxobacter sp. | reverse complement strand
CCTCGGCGCTGGCCAGCGCGGGCAGGTCGGCCGGGTCGGCTCCCGCCGCGGCGAGCGCGAAGGCGGCGGCCGCCTCGGCGGGGCGTCCGGCCGCGTACAGCACGGCGGCGTGGCGGGCCCTGGCGGCCGGGAGGAGTGTGACGGGGAGTGAATGGAGGGCCGCCGCCAGTTCGGTCGCGGCCTCGGCGGGGCGCCCGCCGAGTTCGAGGGCACGGGCGGAGAGGAGCCGGGCCCGCGCGCCGGCTTCACCATAAGTGATACTGGACGCGGCCGACCGGGAGGCCCGCAGCGCCTCCGCCGGATCTCCCGACACGATCGCCAGGGCCGCGCCGCCGGCCCCTTCGGCCCATCCGGTGAAGGGCGTCTGGGCGGCGGCCCGTGCCGTGACGCACAGTAAAAGCAAGATGGTCACGAATGGGGTGCGCAAAACGAGCCGGATGATGCCACAACCGCTGAGACTTACAGGCAAATACGTTTCTTCACATACCGGCAAATCGTGCGGCGCCGGGGGGTTGACACCCTGCGGCGCGGGGGGGCATAACCGCCCCGATTCCTTGAAGGAAACATTAAACGACGCTCACGGTCAGGAGAACGCCTTGTTCAGCAAGCCAACCCCCGCCGAGCTCAACTCCCCCATCAATCCGGAGAGGGGTGTCGAAGGACACCGCAACCTCTTCTGCGGCAACTACGACTCCTGCCTCGACGAGGCGGTGAAGCGGTCCTGGAACAGCTGGACCTGCACGCGCTGCACGCTCTTCGCAATCCAGCCGCAGATCGAGTCGAGCATCGAGAACTACGCGACGCAGCGCCGGATGGCCTAGCCGGCCTCAGCGCTCCCCGGTCGGCGACGCGCCGACCGGGACGGGGTCGAGCGGCTCGACCAGGATCTCCGTGAGGTAGACCACCGGCTGCCCGCCGGGAAGGGCTCCGCGGGCGATCCCCAGTCCCATCAATTCCACCCTCGGTGCAAGCAGGTTGGCGAGGTGCGCCGGGCTCTCCACCGTGGCCCGGTGGGCGTCGAGCGCGACGTCCCCGCGGGCCACGTTCTCCCGCGCCGACCGGAAGCGCACGCCGGACGCGGCGACCCGCGCCGGGAGGTCGTCCCCTCCCGGGAGCCGGTGGGCCACCGTCCCGGCGGCGAGCATGGCCTGGCTTTGGCTGCTGGCCTGCTCGTCGAGCGCGGCCGACCCCTGGATGGGTGCGAGCCCCTGGCGCGCCCGCAGCCCGTTCACGGCGGCGCGGATGCGGGCCTCGTCGCTGGGTCCGGACGGTTCGGATCCCGGCGGTTCGGATCCCGGCGGGCCCGGGGTTCCTCCCGGCGGCGCGGCCGTCGCACCGTCGGCGCAGGACACCTCCAGGAGGGCGGCCACCGTCGCCCCCCGCGCGCCCGTCCCGCCCACCTCGATCCGCCAGGTCCCGGCCTGGTCGAAGTGGATCGGCGCCCGGAACCGCCGCCCTTCCGCCTCGACCGGGATCTCGAAGGCGGCGCCGGAGGGCGCGGCGACCCACGCCCGGGGCCCGTCGAGCAGGAGCAGCCGCCCGGCGAGGACCGCGCGGGAACCTGGCGCCACGCGGCGCGGGAAGGGGTCGAGCTCGGCCCGCCGCTCCGAGGCGAGCAGCACCGCCCAGGCGAGTTGCTCGTGGACCACCACCCCGATCCCCAGGTGGGTGGCGCCCCGGAAATGGGCGGCGGCGGCGACGGCCTCGGGAAGGGAGCCGACGCCGGCCGAGAGCACGACGGCGGCCGGCGAAGGATCGGTGACGCCGGCATCCCCGAGCGCGGCGCGCAGCGCGGGGGAGGAGAGGGGGTGCGGGTCACCCCGGGCGGCCGAGCGGGCCAGCGCCCGGGCGGCCTGCACGAGCGCCTCCGACAGCGCCGGCACGGTGCGCTGCGGCAGCGCCGCGCGGACCTTCGCCAGGGTGGATGCCTCGAGCGGGGAAAGCGCCGGTGCCAAGGACGACGCCGGCGCCTGACCGAGCGCGGCGAGGAGCATCACCGACGCCGCGGCGGCGGTGATCATCCCTTCCGGGCCTGCCGGACCCGCACGTCGAGTGCGGTGACGACCGGGCGGCCGAGCCGCTCGTTCATCCGGGACAGGATCGTGGCGGAGAGCCCCTCCACCTGGCGGGCCCACTCCGGGGACGACGCCACCACCCAGAGGTGGCCGTCGGGCCCGAGCCCGCGCACGGTGAACTCCCGGGAGAGCGGCCACCCGCAGGCCTCGGCGAAGGCCGCGGCGGCGGCAGGCCGGCGGGCCTCGGAGCGTCGCGAGAGCGACTCGGCCACCACGCTGGCGAGCGTCCTGCGTCGTCCCCTGGGGCTGCGCCCTTCCATGGCCGAACCTTGGGGCCGGTGGGCGCGCGGCGTCAAGGCGCCGTTTGGCGCCGGCGTGGCGCGAACCGTTTGGCGCGGTTACGGCTCTCGGGAGAGAGAGGCAAACGCGCCGATGGACGGCGCCGCCACCGAGGGACGAAAGATGAAGCCCACCGTTGACGTGACCGAGGCGAATTTCAAGGAGGTCGTGGAGAAGGACGGGCTCGTCCTCGTGGACTGGTGGGCGCCCTGGTGCGGCCCCTGCCGCTCCTTCGGGCCCACCTACGAGAAGGTCGCCGGGCGCCACCCGGACGTCACCTTCGCCAAGGTGAACACCGAGGACCAGCAGGGGCTGGCGGGGTCCTTCCAGATCATGTCGATCCCGACGCTCATGATCCTCCGCGACAAGATCCTGCTCTTCTCGCAACCGGGCGCGCTGCCCGAGGCGGCGCTGGAGGAGCTCATCCAGAAGGCCCGCGACCTCGACATGGACAAGGTGCGGGCGGAGATCGCCGCGGAGGAGGAGAAGGGGAAGGGGCAGCAGCAGAGCGGGGTGGCGTAACACCGCCGCCTTCAGGCGGCGGAAGGCTCGCGTTCGACCGGGCCCGCCTTGGGGCGATGCCTCCAAGGAGGGGTTCAACTGGTGAACCGCGACGCCCGTGTCGTGGTTCGGACGAAGCGGTTCCGTGAGTGGCTCTTGCGCCGGCTGAAGCCGGCGCTGCTTTGTCAGACCCGCTTGCTACCTGAACGAACGAGCAGTATCGTTCAGGACGTGAGCCATGGGCATCGCCACCCGCCAGCAGGAAGTCCTCGAGGAGCTTCGCAGCCAGATCCGCCGCATGGAGCGGCGGCCGGGGCGTCGCGAGGGAGTGCTCGCCTGCGGCCGTCCCGAGGTGGAGGCGCTGCTCCCCGGCGGAGGCTTCCCACGCGGGGCCCTCTCCTCGCTGTGCGGTGGCCCGGCCAGCGGCAAGACCGGAGTGGCCCTCGCGGTGCTGCGGGAGGCGCAGGCCGGGGGCGGCCTGGCCGCCTTCGTGGACGGCCGGGGCGAGCTCTATCCGCCGGCTGCGCTTATACTTGGGGTGAATCTGGCGCGTCTCCTCATCGTCCGCCCCGAGCCGGCGCTGGGCGCGCTGCTCCCGGGGCTCTGGGCCGCCGAGGTCCTGCTGGCGAGCGGTGCCTTCCCGGCCGTCGTCGTGGACGTGCCCCTGCGCGGGGTGCCGGCGGCGCGCGCCGAGCCCATGCTCCGCCGGCTGCGGGCGGCGGCCGAGAAGGGCGGGGCGGCGGCGCTCCTGCTCTCCGGGCCGGGCGACCCGGCCATCCCGGCGGCGATCCGGATCGACCTGGACGCGGTTCGCTCCACGGGGGGTGGCCATGCCGCCTGAGCGGGGCCCGCCGCGCGTCCTCGCCGTCGTCGTCCCGGCGCTGCCCCTGCAGCGGGTGCTCCGGACGCGCCCTCCGGCCGGCCCGCTCGCGGTGGTGTCGGAGGGGGAGGTCCGCCACGCCACCGCCCCGGCCCTCGCCGCCGGGGTCCGGCCGGGCGACTCCCTGGTGCAGGCGCGGGCCGCCTGCGCCGGGCTCGAGGCCGTACCGCTCGACGCCGCCGCGGACCAGGCCGCGCTGCGCGCGCTCGCCGAGGCGCTGCTCTCCCTGTCGCCCGTGGTCGAGGTGGCGCACCCCGACGCGGTGCTCCTCGACGCCGGCGGCGCGCGCCTCGCCGGCAAGGAGCCGGAGGAGGCGGAGCGGCTGCTGGCGGAGCGGGTGCTCGCCCTCTGCCGCGACATGGGCTTCGCGGGATGGCTCGCGGTGGCCGACGGCAAGGGTGTGGCGCTCTCGCTGGCCCGCCACGCCGGCCGGGAGCGGACGCGGGCGGCCCCGGGCCAGGGGGCGCTCGCCCTCGCCCCTCTGCCGCTCGCGGCGCTCGACCTGTCGGCCGAGGTGCTGCGCTGGCTCTCCGCGGTGGGGGTGGAGCGCGTGGGCGCGCTGGCCGCGCTCCCGGCGGAGACGCTCGCCCACCGCTTCGGCGCGCCCGGCGCGGTGGCCGCCCGGCTGGCCCGCGGCGTCGATCCCCGGCCGCTCGTCCCCTTCGCGCCGGAGACCTTCCCGCGCGAGCGCTGGGATCTCGACGGCGAGGTGGGGGTGCTCGAGAGCGCCGAGCCGGTGATCTTCGCCGCCAAGCGGCTGGCCGACCGGGTGGCGGCGCGCCTCGCCGGGCGCGGCATGGGGGCGAGCCGGCTCAGGCTCACCCTCTTCCTCGACCCGCGCGGTGAGGAGCGGGTGGACCTGCCGCTGGCCCGGCCGGGCGCCGACGCGGCCCTCTGGCTCGCGCCGCTGCGGGAGCGGCTCGCCGGGCTGCGGCTCCCCGCGCCGGTGCGCGCCATCGACCTCGCGGTGGTGGAGGCCGCCGAGGTCCCGGCCGAGCAGCTCGCCGTGGGCGACCGGCCCGAGGTGGCGCGCGCGCTCGACGTGGCGCTGTCGCGCCTCGCGGCCCGGCTGGGGGAGCGCTCCATCCTCGCGGCCGAGTCGGCCGACCGGCACCGGCCGGAGGCGGCCTACCGGGTGGCCCCGTTCCGCCACGAGGTGGCCGGGCGAAGGACCGGACCGCCGGAGGCCCGGCCGGAGCCGCCGCATCCCGGACGCCCCACGCGCCTCCTCGACCCGCCGCGCCCGGTCGTGGCGCTGGGGGAGGGCGGCCGGCTCACTTCACTCCGGGTCGAAGGCACGGTCCGCGCCGTCCTCTCCCTCTCCGGCCCCGAGCGGCTGGCCGGCGAGTGGTGGAACGAGCCCTTCGACCGCGATTACTACCGGGCCCGGCTCGAGGGGCTGGGCGAGGCCTGGATCTACCGCGACGGGCGCGACGGCCGGCTCTGGCTCCACGGTCTCTTCGACTGAGGCGCGCCATGCCCCCCCGCTACGCAGAGCTGCGCTGCCGGTCCAGCTTCTCCTTCCTGGAAGGGGCGAGCCACCCCGAGGAACTGGTGGACCGGGCCGCCGACCTGGGGCTCGAGGCGCTGGCGCTCGCCGACCGCGGCGGCCTCTACGGCGTGGTGCGGGCCCACGCCCGGGCCCGCAAGCGGGGGCTCCCGCTGATCGTCGGCGCCGAGGTGGCCTGCGACGGCCTCGGGCCGGGGCCCTCCGGCCTCACCCTGCTCGCCCTGGACCGCGAGGGGTACGCCGGGCTCTGCCGGTTGCTCACCGAGGCCCACGCGGGCGCGCCGCTAGCGGAGGGCGAGGCGCCCGACGGGACGGTGGTCCGGCCGCCCGAGCCGCGGCTCCCCTTCCTGGCGGTGGCCGAGCGGGCCCGCGGCCTGGTGGCCCTCCACGCCGGCACAGACGCCGGGGTGGCCGCGCGGCTGCGCGATGCCTTCGGCCCGCGCCTCGCGCTCACGGTGTCGCGCCACCGGGTCGCCGGGGAGGATGCGCGCATCGCCGCGGTGCGCAGCGTGGGGCGGCGCCTCGCCATCCCGGTGGCGGTGGTGAACGACGTCCACACCCACGAGCGCCGCCGCCAGCCGCTGCAGGACGTCCTCACCTGCGTCCGGCTGGGAACGAGCGTCGATCGGGTGGGACGGCGCCTCTTCCCCAACGCCGAGCGCACGCTGAAGGGGCCGGCGGAGATGGCGCGGCTGTGGGCCGACTTCCCGGAGGGGCTCGCCGCGGCCGCCGACCTGGCCGCCTCCTGCACCTTCCGGCTCGAGGAGATCCGCGGTGAGCACCCGCTCCCGCCGGTGCTGGCCGAGGCCGCCGCCGCGGCCGGGGAGGGGGCCGGAGGGCGGGACGGGCCGGTCGGCGGCATGGACCTGCTCCGGCGGCTGGTGCGCGACGGCGCGCGCTGGCGCTACGGGGGCGCGCCGCCCGAGGACGTGGAGCGGCAGCTGGCCCGGGAACTCGCGCTCGTCGAGCAGCTCGGCTACGAGAGCTACTTTCTCACCGTCTGGGACGTGGTCCGCTTCGCCCGCGAGCGCGGCATCCTCTGCCAGGGGCGGGGGAGCGCGGCCAACTCGGCGGTCTGCTTCGCCCTCGGCATCACCTCCATCGACCCGGTGCGAACGGGGCTGCTCTTCGAGCGCTTCCTGTCGGCGGAGCGGGGCGAGCCGCCCGACATCGACGTCGACTTCGAGCACGAGCGGCGCGAGGAGGTCATCCAGTACGTCTACGGGCGCTACGGGCGCGACCGCGCCGGCATGGTCTGCGAGGTCATCAGCTACCGGGGCCGCTCGGCCATCCGCGACGTGGGCAAGGCGCTCGGGCTCGCCCCCGACCAGGTGGACCGGCTGGCCAAGCTGGTCGGCAGCCACGACGCGGCCGGCGAGATCCCGGCGGCGGTGCTCGAGCAGGCCGGGCTCGACCCGGAGGGCTCCCCGGCGGTGCGCCACGCGCTGCGCCTCGCCGCGGAGATCGCCGGCTTCCCGCGCCACCTCTCCATCCACGTGGGCGGATTCGTCATCACCAAGCGGCCGCTCGTCGAGACCGTGCCGGTGCAGCCCGCCGCCATGGCCGGGCGCACCGTGGTCCAGTGGGACAAGGACGACCTCGCCGAGCTCGGGCTGCTCAAGGTGGACCTGCTGGCGCTGGGCATGCTCACCGCGCTCTCCCGGTCGTTTGCCCTGCTCGAGCGCCACCGGCCCGCCCCCTGCGGTGCGACGACCGACCCCTGGCCGGCCACGCTGGCCGCCATCCCCGCCGAGGAGCCGGAGGTCTACGAGATGATCTCCCGGGCCGACACCATCGGCGTCTTCCAGATCGAGTCGAGGGCGCAGATGTCGCTCTTGCCCCGGCTGCGCCCGCGCCGCTTCTACGACCTCGTCATCTCGGTGGCCATCATCCGCCCCGGTCCCATCCAGGGGGGCATGGTCCACCCCTTCCTGCGCCGCCGCGACGGCCTGGAGGAGGTCCGCTACCCCTACGAGCCGCTGCGGGCGGTGCTCGAGCGCACGCTCGGCATCCCGCTCTTCCAGGAGCAGGCCATGCGGCTCGCGGTGGTGGCCGCCGGCTACACCCCCGGAGAGGCCGACGAACTGCGCCGGGCCATGACCCACAAGCGCTCCCACGAGCGCATCGACGAGATGCGCGGGAGGCTCACGGCCGGCATGGCCGCGAAGGGGATCCCGCGGAAGGACGCCGACGCCATCCTGGAGCAGCTCCACGGCTTCGCCGGCTACGGCTTCCCCGAGTCGCACGCCGCCTCATTCGCGCTGCTGGTCTACGCGTCGGCCTGGATGAAGCGGCGCCACCCGGCCGCCTTCGTGGCGGCGCTGCTCGACAGCCAGCCCATGGGCTTCTACGCGCCCCACACGCTGGTGGAGGACGCCAAGCGGCAGGGGGTGGAGGTGCGCGGGGTGGACGCCGCGTTCAGCGACTGGGAGTGCACGCTGGAAGGGGCGGCGGAGGGGCGCCCGGCGGCGCCCGGGGAGCGGCCTTCGCTGCGGCTCGGCCTCTCCCGCATCCGCGGGCTGCCGAGGGCGGTGGGGGAGGCGGTGCTGGCGGCGCGGCGGGAGGCGCCCTTCGCCTCGGTGGAGGACCTGGCGCGGCGGGCCCGGCTGTCGCGGGCCTGGCTGGCGCGCCTGGCCGAGGCGGCCGCGCTCCGATCGCTGTCGCCGGGGCGACGGGCGGCGCTCTGGACGGCGCTCGGGCTCCCGCCGGGCGGGGAGGGGGACGTGGGGGACCTCTTCGCGGGGCGGCTGCCACCCGAGGCGCCCGCCGTGCTCGGGGAGCCTGCCGCGGCCGAGGAGGTGGCGCGGGACTACGCCGCCACCGGCCTCTCCGAGAGGGCCCACCCGGTCTCCTTCCTGCGCGCGGCGCTCGCGGCCCGCGGGGCCCGCACCGCCCGGGAGCTCCATCGCCTGCCCAACCGGGCGCCGGTCGAGGTGGGCGGCATCGTCATCGTGCGGCAGCGGCCGGAGACGGCGGCCGGGATCACCTTCGTCTCCCTGGAGGACGAGACCGGCATCGCCAACCTGGTGGTCATGCCCGACGTCTACGAGCGGTTCCGGCCGCTGGCGCGCAACGCCCCTTTCCTCATCGCCCGGGGGCGCGTCGAGCGAACCGGCAAGGTGGTGAATCTTCAAGTGAGGGAGCTCCTGCCGCTCTCGCCGCTCGAGGAGGTGCGGACGGCGTCGCGGGACTTCCACTGACGAGGTCGCGGGAATTTACGCCGAGGTTATGATGTCTACCCTTTCGACCCCCTGGAGGATTCCCCAATGCGTCTCGCCGCGCTGCTCGCCGTCCTCGTCGCGCTCCCCGTCCTCGCCGCCGACAAGGCCCCCGCCGCCACGGGGAAGACGATCGAGATCAAGGTCACCGAGAACGGCTTCGAGCCGAAGGAGATCAAGGTCAAGAAGGGGCAGCCCGTGACGCTCTCCTTCCTGCGCACCACCGACCGGACCTGCATCAAGGCCATCGACATCCCGGCCGAGAAGGTGAAGGGGTTCGAGCTGCCGCTCAACAAGGCGGTGGCGGTCACCATCACGCCGGCCAAGGCGGGCGTGGAGAAGTTCCACTGCACGGCGATGGCGATGGGGGACGGGAAGATCGTGATCTCCGACTAGCAGCAACCCCGGATTGGATGCCATCCACGCCGAGAAGGGCGCTGCACCCAAGAGGGACGGGATGCGGCGAACGCGGCGGGAGCATCCTGGCGAGGGCAGGATTCGATCACCGAGGGGTGGCCTTGGTTCGAAGTCGTGAGGGCGCACCGGGGCCAGCACCCGGGCAGCTACCGCAAGCGGATCCGCTGGGCGGCGACGCCCTCTACCGGACCATCCTCGAGAACATCCCGAGCGGCCGCGTGTTCATCGTCGATCGGGACCTGCGCCTGGTGGCGACCGGAGGGGCCAACACGCTGACCGGCATCCCGGTGAAGGATCTCACCGGGCAGCTCGGGAGCGATCTCCTCAGCCCCGACGAGTTCCGGCGGCTCGAGCCGGCCTGGCGCAAGGCGCTGGCAGGCGCCGCCGTGCACTGCGAGGGGCGCTTGCGGGAGGTCGACGTCGAATACTGGCTTCAGCCCGTCCTGGACGCCCGGGGTGAGGTGGCGCTGGTCGTGGCCACGGTCCAGAACGTCATGGAGCGCAAGCGCGCGGAGCGGGAACTCCAGGAGGAGCGGGAGCGGCTCGTCCGGGTGCTCGACGGCAGCTCCGACGGCTACGGGGAGTACGACATCGCGACCGGGAAGTGCATGGTCAGCCGGCGCTGGAACGAGATCGCCGGGCGCGACCCGGGCCTGTCCTCCATCGGGTTGGACGAGTGGACGGCGCTCGTCCACCCCGGCGACCTGTCGGCTGTCCTGCCGGAACTGGTCGCCTTCATGGAGGGGCGGGCACCCCGCATCGACGTCGAGCACCGGATCCGGCGGCCTGATGGTTCGTGGGCCTGGGTCCGGACCCGGGCCAAGGACGTCGCCTGGGACGGAACAGGAAAGCCCACGCGCTTCGCGGGGACCCTCACCGACATCACCCAGCACAAGCGGGCCGCGGACGAGCGCAGCGCGGTGCTGGCGGCCTCCGAGGCGAAGTACCGCCGCCTCCACGAGAGCATGATGGACGGCTTCGTCCGGGTCGGGATGGACGGCGCCATCCTGGAGTCGAACGAGGTCTACCGGCGGATGCTCGGGTATGGCCCCGAGGAGCTGGCGGGGCTCACCTACCAGCAGATCACCCCGGAGCGGTGGCACGACGAGGAGGCCAGGATCGTCCGGTTCCAGATCCTCGCGCGCGGCTACTCCGACGTCTACGAGAAGGAGTACCGGCGGAAGGACGGGTCGGTCTTCCCGGTGGAGATCCGGGCCTTCCTCCTCCGCGAGGGAAGCACGCCCGTCGGCATCTGGGGCATCGTCCGCGACCTCTCCGAGAAGAGGCGGCTCCAGGAGCAGGTCGCCACCGCATCCCGCCTCGCCGCCGTGGGGACGCTGGTGTCGGGGCTGGCTCACGAGATCAACAACCCCCTGGCCGGCGAGATCGCCAGCGGGGGCTTCGCCATCGGGGAGATCGAGGACCTCCTGGGGCGGATGCAGTCGGACGCTCCGCCGGACCGCGAGGCCCTCTCGGGGCAACTCGTCGAGGTCCTCGAGGCGCTGCGGGACGGGCAGGCATCGGGCCTTCGCATCGCGCGGATCGTGAAGGACATGGCCGCGCTCGGACGCCCGGACGCCCGTCCAGGACGTACGAGCCTGGCGGAAGGAGTCGAGCAGGCGATCCGGTGGTTGCCCCCGTCCACCGTGGACCGCGTGCGCATTCGCGTCGAGGACTCGGGTCCGGTCACCGTGGCGGCGCCGCAGGGACGGCTGGCGCAGGTGGTGGTGAACCTGATCGACAACTCCGCATCTGCCATGCCGGAGGGACGGAACGGAAACGTCACGGTCCGGATCGGCCCGGCACGCGAGGGAAGGGCGTTTCTCGAGGTGGAGGACGACGGAGCGGGCATCGCCCCCGACGTGATGGAGCGGATGTTCGACCCGTTCTTCTCGACCCGGCGACCGGGGAGGGGAACGGGGCTGGGGCTCTCGATCGTCCACTCCGTGGTGACGGAGATGGATGGGACCGTCACGGCCAGGAGCGAGCCCGGCAAGGGCGCGACGTTCCGGCTGGAGATGCCCGCCGTCGGGCAGGCGAACGCGGCGGCGACTTCATGCGGCGCGGGCAGCGCGCGCGACGGCGACCAGAGCTCGAGAAGGGCGCCCGGGGATCGATCCGGGCGCCCTTCTCGTTTCACGTCCCTGCGATGAGACGGTACCGAGGCCCCGTTCTTGCGCCGGCTGAAGCCGGCGCCGTTAGGAACAGCCTGTCGTCGTCCCGCAGTTCATGCACTTGTAGCAAGCCCCGTTTCGCACCGTGATGCTGCCGCAGTTCGGGCAGGGTGGTGCGTCGGCCTGGGCCAGGAACGGCGAGTCCTCCTGCGCGGGCAGCGCGATGACCGGGGTCGCCACGATCGACGTCGAGGCCGCCGACACGATCCGTGCGGCCGCCCTGAGGCGCGGCGCGGCCGGTGCGGCGCCCGGCGTGAGGTCCTTGGCCGCGGCCAGGCCCTCCTCGGAGGGGAGGAACTTCAGGGACAGCCACCGGAAGATGTAGTCGGTGATCGACTTGGCGATGGGGATGTCCGGGTTCCCGGTGAAGCCCGAGGGCTCGAAGCGGGTGTGGCTGAACTTGTCCACCAGCACCTTGAGCGGAACCCCGTACTGGAGCGCCATGGAGATGGACGTTGCGAAGCTGTCCATCAGGCCCGAGACCACCGAGCCCTCCTTGGCCATGGTGACGAAGAGCTCGCCCGGGGTGCCGTCGGCGTACATGCCCACGGTCATGTAGCCCTCGTGGCCGCCGATGGAGAACTTGTGGGTGATGGCGTTGCGCTCGTCCGGCAGGCGGCGCCGCTGGAGGTTGGCCAGCGTCTCGGCGGGCACCTCCTCCTGCTTCGCCTCGGCCCCCTTGCCGGTGTTGAGCGGCTGGCTGCGCTTGCAGCCGTCCCGGTAGATGGCGATGGCCTTCAGCCCCAGCTTCCAGGCCTCCAGGTAGGCCGTCTCGATGTCGTCGGTGGTGGCCGTGTTGGGCATGTTGACGGTCTTGGAGATGGCCCCGGAGAGGAAGGGCTGGACCGCCGACATCATCCGGATGTGCCCCATGTAGTGGATGGTGCGGCTGCCGTTCTGCGGCTTGAACGCACAGTCGAAGACGGGCAGGTGCTCGTCGCGGAGCCCGGGGGCGCCCTCGATGGTCTCCACCTCGTCGATGTACTGCAGGATGGAGCCGATCTCGCCGGTGGAGTAGCCGATCCGCTGCAGCGCCAGCGGGACCGTGTTGTTCACGATCTTGAGCATGCCGCCGCCCACCAGCTTCTTGTACTTCACGAGCGCGATGTCGGGCTCGATGCCGGTGGTGTCGCAGTCCATCATGAAGCCGATGGTGCCGGTGGGCGCGAGCACGGTGGCCTGCGCGTTCCGGTAGCCGTGCTGGGTGCCCAGCGCGACCGCGTCGGTCCAGGCCCGGTGGGCCGCGTCCACCAGTTCGGGCGCCGCCAGGCCCACGTCGATCTGGTCCACCGCCGCGGCGTGCTTGCGCATCACCGAGAGGAAGGAGGCCCGGTTGTGCTGGAAGCCGTTGAAGGGACCCTTGTGCGCGGCGATGCGGGCGCTCTGCGCGTAGGCCTCGCCGGTCATCACCGCGGTGATGGCCGCGGCGGTGGCCCGGCCGCCCGCCGAGTCGTAGGGGACGCCGGTGGCCATGAGGAACGCGCCCAGGTTGGCGTATCCGAGCCCGAGGGGCCGGTAGTCCTCGCTGTTCTTGCCGATGGCCTCGGTGGGGTAGCGGGAGTTGGAGACCAGGATCTCCTGGGCCAGGATGGTGAGGTCCACGGCGCGGCGGAAGGACTCGGCGTCGAACCCGCCCTCGATGGAGCGGAAGTGCATGAGGTTCAACGACGCCAGGTTGCAGGCGCTGTCGTCGAGGAACATGTACTCGGAGCACGGGTTGGAGGCGTTGATGCGCGCCGTGTCCGGGCAGGTGTGCCAGGTGTTCACGGTGGTGTCGAACTGGAGCCCCGGGTCGCCGCACAGCCAGGCGGCCTCGGAGACCTGGCGCATGAGGCTGCGGGCGCGGACCCGGCTGATGGGCTTGCCGTTGGTGCGGGCCAAGAGCGGCCACTCCGCGTCGTCCACCACCGCGTGCATGAAGGCATCGGAGACCCGCACCGAGTGGTTGGCGTTCTGGAAGAACACCGAGTCGTAGGCGCCGCCGTGCACGTTGAAGCCGCCGTCGTAGCCGGCCTCGATGAGGGCCCAGGCCTTCTTCTCCTCGGTGGCCTTGGAGGAGACGAACTCCTCGATGTCCGGGTGATCGGCGTCGAGGATGACCATCTTGGCGGCGCGCCGGGTCTTGCCGCCCGACTTGATGACGCCGGCGAAGGCGTCGAAGCCCCGCATGAAGGAGACCGGGCCGGAGGCCTCGCCGCCGCCCGAGAGGTTCTCCTTGGAGGAGCGGATGCGGGAGAGGTTGGAGCCGGTTCCCGACCCGTACTTGAAGAGCATTCCCTCGGTGTGGGCCAGGCGCAGGATGGAGTCCATCGAGTCGCTGACCGCGTTGATGAAGCAGGCCGAGCACTGCGGGTGCTCCTCGACGCCCACGTTGAACCAGACCGGCGAGTTGAAGCTCATCTTCTGCCGGTAGACCAGGTGGCTGAGCTCGGCCTCGAAGGCCTCGGCGTCGGCCTCGGTCGCGAAGTAGCCGTCCTTGCGCCCCCAGGCGGAGATGGTGCGGACCACGCGCCCCACCAGCTGGCGCACCGAGGTCTCCCGCTGCGCGGTGCCCTGCTGGCCGCGGAAGTACTTGGAGGCGACCACGTTGGTGGCGAGCAGGGACCAGCTCTTGGGAACCTCGACGTCCTTCTGCTCGAAGATGACCTTGCCACCCTCGCCGGTGATCCCGGCGGTGCGGGTCTCCCAGGCCAGCTCCTCGGCCGGGTCGACTCCCGGTGTGGTGAAGAACCGGGGAACGGTGATGCCCTTCCGTGCCACCTTGCGCTGCTGCCGTGCGCCGCGACGCTGCGCGGACGCGCTCTCCCGCTCGATCATTTCCGGCCTCCCAGATGCTTTATGGAGCATGAAGCGTGGTCGCCCTCGAGCCCCGTTTCCCAACCCTGCCCCCGTCCCTGCGGACCGGAGGCTTTACCCGTCGCCTCTGACACGGGGGGCGCCTTCGCCCCGTCGCCTTCTGCAGCCGGCCGCGTCTCCCTCCTGCACGCGTCCGGTGATGGCGGACGATATCCGCCATGATCCGACAGTCAAGGCGTGAACCACAATATATTGTGGGGTATGGTCTTGACAGCCACCAGCCGCGGTGAATTTAGCCTGATCCACGGGTAAGAAAATGTAGGACCCGGGCTGAGCCCCCTGTCCGATCCCCAACCGGGCTTCCCCCGATGTGCGTACCCTGTTCCGGTGACGCAGAGCGTCAATGCGGTACTGAGCGGGGGGTGTCTCGGTCGGTATCGCGTGCTAGAAAGCCCCGACCCGATGGCTGACTCGAACCAGAACATCCGCAACTTCTCCATCATCGCGCACATCGACCACGGCAAGTCGACGCTCGCAGACCGCCTCCTCGAGCGCACCGGTACCGTCACGGCCCGCGAGGCCCAGGCCCAGTTCCTCGACAACATGGAATTGGAGCGGGAGCGGGGCATCACCATCAAGGCGCAGACCATCCGGATGACGTACCGGGCCAGGGACGGCAAGGACTACATCCTCAACCTCATCGACACTCCCGGTCACGTGGACTTCGCGTACGAGGTGTCCCGGTCCCTGGCCGCCTGCGAGGGCGCCGTGCTGGTGGTGGACGCGACCCAGGGCGTGGAGGCCCAGACGCTGGCCAACGTCTACCAGGCCCTCGACCACGACCTGGAGATCATCCCGGTCATCAACAAGATCGACCTTCCCAGCGCCGACGTGGCCGGGGTCCGGCAGGAGATCGAGGAGGTCATCGGCCTCGACGCCTCCGAGGCGGTCCCCACCAGCGCCAAGGAGGGCATCGGCATCGAGGAGATCCTCGAGCAGGTGGTGAGGAAGGTTCCGCCTCCCTCCGGCGACCCGGAGGGGCCGCTCAAAGCCATCATCTTCGACTCCTGGTACGACACCTACCGGGGCGTGGTCATGCTGGTGCGGGTCTTCGAGGGAACGCTCCGCCCCGGCCAGCAGATCCTGCTCTTCGCCAACAAGAAGGAGTTCGAGGTGCAGGGGCTGGGCGTCTTCGCCCCCTTCTCGAGGCCAGTCCAGCAGCTCCAGGCCGGGGACGTGGGCGTGGTGGTCGCCAACGTGAAGGAGGTCCTCGACGCCAAGGTGGGCGACACCATCACCGAGGCGCGCCGCCCCATCTCCGAGCCCTTCCCGGGCTTCAAGGTGGTGAAGCCCATGGTCTTCAGCGGCGTCTTCCCGGTGGACGCCGCCGACTACGACCAGCTGCGCGACGCGCTCGTGAAGCTGCGGCTCAACGACTCGGCCTTCACCTTCGAGCCGGAGACCAGCCAGGCGCTGGGCTTCGGGTTCCGCTGCGGGTACCTGGGGCTCCTCCACATGGAGATCGTCCAGGAGCGGCTGGAGCGCGAGTACAACCTCACCCTCATCACCACCGCACCCTCGGTGGTCTACCGGATCACCAATACCCAGGGCGAAGTGGTGGAGATCGACAATCCGGCCAAGCTCCCGCCGGTGCAGAAGATCGCCACCTTCGAGGAGCCCATCCTCACCTGCCACATCCACGCCCGCACCGACGACGTGGGGAACATCCTCAAGCTCTGCCAGGACCGGCGCGGGGTCCAGCGCGACCTCAAGTACATCGGGACGAAGCGCGTGCAGATCACCTACGAGATCCCGCTCGCCGAGGTGGTCTTCGACTTCTTCGACAAGCTGAAGAGCGTCTCGCGGGGCTACGCCTCGCTCGACTACGAGCTGCTGGGGTACCAGGAGGCCGACCTGGTCCGGCTCGACATCCTCATCAACGGGGAGCCGGTGGACGCCCTCTCGGTCATCGTGCACCGGGAGCGGGCCTACCAGCGCGGCCGGGACAACTGCCAGAAGCTGCGCGAGGTCATTCCCAAGCAGATGTACGAGGTCGCCATCCAGGCCGCCATCGGCGCCAAGGTCATCTCCCGGGAGACCGTCAAGGCCTACCGCAAGAACGTCCTCGCCAAGTGCTACGGTGGCGACATCAGCCGCAAGCGGAAGCTCCTCGAGAAGCAGAAGGAGGGGAAGAAGCGCATGAAACAGGTGGGCCAGGTGGAGATTCCCCAGGAGGCGTTCCTCGCCGTGCTCAAGGTGGAGGACTGATCGTGGAATACGGACCGAGCACGACCCGCATGCCCGCTTCCCTGCGCCGGGCGAAGCGGCTAGAACGCGGAGCCGCGAGCTGGGTGACGGTGCTCCTCGTGCTGGGACTGGCCGCCGCGGCCTACGCCGCGGTGGTCTTCGGCCCGCCCGCGGTGCTCCACTACGAGGTGAAGCAGGTGGTCCGCGACTACGGCAACCAGGCCATCAAGAACCCCTACGACGAGCAGTTGGTCCGGGACATGATCCAGAAGGTCCGCTCCCTCGACAGCGTCGCGGGCGTGGACGACGCCGGGCGAAACGTCCGCGTCCCGGTGATCGACCTCAAGAAGGAGGACGTCCTCTGGGAGCGCAGCAAGGACCCTTCCGAATTGCACGTTGCCTTCGAGTATCCGCGCACGCTCGAGCTGCCCTTCGTGGACCGGGTCGTCGAGCGCGTCTACCAGGTGGACCTGACCATGGACCAGAAGCGGGCGGACTGGGGCCCGCAGCGGTGACCGGGAGAGGGGGAGCGAGGACATGAACGCCGAGGCCGTGCAGCGCGCCGTCCAGCGGATCGCCCACGAGGTGCTGGAGCGGGCGCGGGCGCAGGGGTCCCTGGAGAGGCTGGCCTTCGTGGGGATCCGCAGGGGCGGGGTCCCGCTGGCCGAGCGGATCCGGGCCGAGATCGCCAGGGCGACCGGGTCGGAACCGCCGCTGGGGACGCTCGACATCGCCCTCTACCGGGACGACCTGGCCGAGCGGGGCGCGGCCCCGGTGGTCGGCCCCACCGACGTGCGCTTCCCGCTGGAGGGGCGCACCATCGTCCTCGCCGACGACGTGCTCTACACCGGACGGACCATCCGGGCCGCCCTCGACGAGCTGGTGGACTTCGGCCGGCCGCGCCGCGTCTGGCTGGCGGTGCTGGTGGACCGGGGAGGGCGGGAGCTGCCCATCAGCGCCGACTTCGCCGGCGCACGGCTCGAGGTTCCCGAGGGGGCCGACGTGCAGGTTCGCTGGCGGGAGAACGGCGACGCCGAGGACTCGGTGGTCGTTCGCGAGGGGAGGAAGCCGTGATCGGACGTCATCGCCACCTCATCGGCCTGGAAGGACTCTCCCGCGAGGAGATCCTCCAGGTGCTCGACCTGGCCGTCTCCATGAAGGAGGTCCTCTCCCGCCCGGTGAAGAAGGTCCCGTCGCTGCGCGGGAAGAACGTGGTGAACCTCTTCTTCGAGACCTCCACGCGCACCCGCAGCTCCTTCGAGATCGCCGCCAAGGTGCTCTCGGCCGACTCCCTCAACTGGACCGCGGCCCAGTCCTCCACCACCAAGGGGGAGACGCTGCTCGACACCGCCCGGAACCTCGAGGCCATGCGCCCCGACGTGCTGGTGGTCCGCCACTCGGCCAGCGGGGCCCCCAACTTCCTGGCCCGACACGTGGGCTGCTCGGTGGTCTCGGCCGGCGACGGCGCCCACGAGCACCCCAGCCAGGGGCTCCTCGACTGCTTCACGATCCGTGAACGTTTCGGGAGCCTGGAGGGGCGCACGGTGGCCATCGTCGGCGACATCAGCCACTCCCGGGTGGCCCGCTCCGACCTCCACTCCCTGCCCAAGCTGGGCGCCAAGGTTCGCCTCTGCGGCCCCCCCACCATGATCCCCCTGGGCATCGAGCGGCTCGGGGCCACCGTGCACCACGACCTGCGCACCGCCGTGGAGGGCGCCGACGCCGTCGTCATGCTGCGCATCCAGCACGAGCGCATCGGCGATCCGCTCATCCCCAACACCCGCGAGTACTCGAAGTACTGGGGCCTGAACGCCAAGAAGGCTGCCGAGTGGCTGAAGCCGGAGGCGGTCATCCTGCACCCCGGCCCCATCAACCGCGGCGTCGAGCTCTCCTCCGACGTGGCGGACGGGCCGCGCAGCGTGATCCTCGATCAGGTCCAGAACGGCGTGGCCGTCCGCATGGCCATCCTCTACCTCCTCGCCGGCGGCGCCGGAGAGGACCGCGCGGAGAAGGTCTCGGCATGAGCGATCCGAAGGAAGTGGTGGTCATCCAGGGCGGGCGGGTCATCGACCCCAGTGGCGGAGTGGACGGGGTCCGCAGCCTGCTCCTGCGCGACGGCAAGGTCGTTGCGGTCGCCGAGCGGGTGGACGTCCCGGCCGGCGCCCGGGTGGTGGACGCGAAGGGGCGGTGGGTCACGCCCGGCTTCGTGGACCTGCACGTGCACCTGCGCGAGCCGGGGCAGGAGTACAAGGAGAGCGTGGCCACCGGCACCCGCGCCGCCGTGGCGGGCGGGTTCACCTCGGTGTGCGCCATGCCCAACACCGTGCCCGCCAACGACAACACCAGCGTGACCGAGCTCATGCTGGCGCGGGCCGCGGCGGCCGCCCTGGCCCGGGTCTACCCGGTCGGCGCCGCCACCAAGGGGCGCAAGGGCGAGGAGCTGGCCGAGTACGGCGAGCTCAAGGCGGCCGGATGCGTGGCCCTCTCCGACGACGGGAGCCCGGTCATGTCCTCCTCGATGATGCGGAGGGCACTCGAGTACTCGCGGGCCTTCGGGCTGCCGCTCGCCGTCCACGAGGAGGACCTGCACCTGGTTGGCAAGGGGGTCATGAACGAGGGGCCCACGGCCACCCGGCTCGGCCTCAAGGGCGCGCCGGCGCAGGCCGAGGACGTCATGGTCCTGCGCGACCTCTCGCTGCTCGAGCTCACCGGAGGGCGGCTGCACATCTGCCACGTCTCCACGGCGGGGAGCGTCCGGGCCATCCGGGAGGCGAAGCGGCGCGGCCTGCCGGTCACCGCCGAGGTCACCCCGCACCACCTCGTGCTCACCGACGAGGACGTCGCGGCCAGCGATTACGACCCCGACTTCAAGATGAACCCCCCGCTCCGCTCCGCCGAGGACGTGAAGGCGCTGCGCGAGGGGCTCGCCGACGGCACCCTCGACGCCATCGCCACCGACCACGCCCCCCACTCGCCGGAGGAGAAGAAGCTCGAGTTCGACGCGGCGCTGAACGGCGTGCTCGGCCTGGAGACGGCCTTCCCGGTCTGCCTCGAGCTGGTCCGCAAGGGTCTCCTCTCCGAGATGCGGCTCGTCGAGGCCCTCACCATCGGTGCGGCACGCTGCTTCGGCCTCCCGGGCGGAACGCTCTCGGTGGGCGCGCCCGCCGACGTCGTCATCCTCGACCCCGCGGCCTCCTGGGTCGTGGACCCGATGCGCGGGTTCAGCAAGAGCCGCAACACCCCGTGGAAGGGGCGGACCCTCACCGGGCGGTGCACCCATGCCTTCGTGGGGGGCCGGCTGGTGCACGAGACGGGAGACCCAGGATGAGGAAGGCGACGCTGGCGCTCGCCGACGGCGCGGTCTTCGAGGGGCTGGCCTTCGGGGCGACCGGGGAGTCCTGCGGGGAGGTGGTCTTCAACACCTCCATGACCGGGTACCAGGAGATCCTCACCGACCCCAGCTACGTCGGCCAGATGGTCTGCATGACCTACCCGGAGCAGGGGAACTACGGGACCAACCGCGCCGACGAGGAATCGTCCCGGCCGCACCCCACCGGCTTCATCGTGCGCAACTTCGCGTCCGAGCCCTCCAGCTTCCGCGCCGAGGAGGGGATCGAGGCCTATCTGGTCCGCCACGGCATCGTGGGAATCCACGGCGTTGACACCCGCCGCCTCACCCGGCACATCCGCACCACCGGTGCGCAGATGGGGGTCATCGCCACCGAGGGGAGCGCACAGGCGCTCGTCGATCGCGCCCGCTCCCTGCCCGGGATGGAGGGGCAGGACCTCGCCACCCGCATCTCCACCTCCGAGCCCTACTCCTGGGACGAGGGCGGCGCCGACGCCTGGAGCGACGAGGGGCGGCACGCGACCGAGAACCCGCGCTTCCACGTCGTCGCCTACGACTGGGGGCTCAAGCGGGCCATGCTTCGACTGCTCGCCGAGGCCGGCTGCCGGACCACGGTGGTCCCCAGCCGGACGACCGCCGCCGCGGCCCTGGCGCTCCGCCCCGACGGCGTCTTCCTCACCAACGGTCCGGGCGACCCGGCCGCGGTGGTCGGCGCGCGCGACACCGTGGCGGCGCTCCTCGGCAAGGTGCCGGTCTTCGGCATCTGCCTCGGCCACCAGATCCTCTCCCTGGCCATCGGCGCGTCCACCTACAAGCTCAAGTTCGGCCACCGCGGCGCCAACCAGCCGGTGAAGGACCTGGCCACCGGGAAGGTGGACATCACCGCACAGAACCACGGGTTCGCGGTGGACGACCGGTCGCTGGGCAAGCGGGCCCGGGTGTCGCACGTCAACCTGAACGACGGCACCGTCGAGGGCATCGAGGTGCTCGACGCGGCGGCCTTCGGCGTCCAGTACCACCCCGAGTCGTCGCCCGGCCCACACGATGCGCGCCACCTCTTCGGGCGGTTCGTCGGGATGATGGAGCAGCGCCGGTGACGCTCGCCGACCTGCACGACCGGCTCCTCGCCTGGGCGGGCGCGGAGGTGCGCCAGCCCTGGCTCCTCGAGGCGCGGCGCGCCTGGTTCGCCCGTGTGGGTGAGCCGCACGACGAGGACAAGAGCTACGAGCTGCGCATGAACGGGTTGCTCGACCACTACCTGTACGACTACCGGCCGGACGGGACGGAACGCACCATCGACCTCTTCCTGCGGGACGGAGCTGAGGGGCTCACCACCGACGAGCGTGCCCAGGTGCGCGAGCTCGGCCGCAGCCGGAGGGCGCTCTTCGACGTCCGGCGCATCCGACCCGGCGTGGTGGAGCTCGACGAGGTGCTGGGCGGGGCGCGCCACGAGGTGCTGGAGCGGCGCGCGGTGGTGGCGCTCGCCAAGGGGGACATCCTCGAGGCCAGGCTCCTGCCCCACGAGGGCACGCTCCAGTTCTCCTCGTCCTTCGTCTACCATCCGCGGGAGGTCCGCCGGGCCATCCTCAAGGAGGCCAGGCGCCTCACCGAGGCCGCGCCTCCCGGGCAGGGGCCCGACGCCGACGAATTCATGGCGCAGCTCTCCAGGATGGCGCTAAGGCTCGAGCGTTACCGCAACGTGCGGGTCGAATCGATCTACGACTTCGACGCACCGCAGGGGCGCCCCGCCGTCTGAGCGCCTTCCGGAAGGCGGCCATGGACTTCTCCCTCCTCGAGTTCGTCCCCGACGGGATCGTGGTCGCCGACGAACAGGGGATCATCGTCTTCGCGAACGCCATGGCGGTGAACCTCTTCGGCTGGGAGCGGGAGGAGCTCGTCGGGCAGGCGGTGGAGGTCCTCCTCCCGGCCCGCCACCGGGGCGTCCACAGGGGGCTCCGGCGCGGCTACCAGGAGGCCCCGCGGCCGCGTCCCATGGGGCTCGGGTCGGACCTGGCCGCGCTCCGCAAGGACGGAAGCGAGTTCCCCGCCGAGATCAGCCTGTCCCCGCTGCGATCCGGCGGCACCACCTGGGCGGTGGCGGCGGTCCGCGACACCACCGAGCGGCGGCGCGTCGAGGCCAAGGCGCTCCTCTACCGGCAGGCGAAGGAGGAGGTCCGGGCCCGGGACGAGTTCCTCTCGGTGGCCTCCCACGAACTGCGCACCCCGGTCACCGCGCTCCACGTGCAGCTCCAGATGCTCGGAAAGGTGGTCGAGCGGGTCGGCGCGCCGGACCCGGTGCGGGAGCGGGTGGCTTCGCTCGACGGGCAGGTCCGCAGGCTGGCCGGGCTTGTCGAGGCGCTGCTCGACCTTTCGCGGATACGGCTCGGCCGCATGGAGCTTTCCCGCGAGCCTGTGGACGTCGCGGCCCTGGCCCGCGAGGTCGCGGCGCCCTACCAGGCCGACCTCGACCTGGCCCGCGGGTCCTCGGTGACCGTCGTCGCGCCAGGACCGGTGGTGGCCTCCCTGGACCGGGTGCGCATCGAGCAGGTGCTGGTGAACCTCGTGGGCAACGCGGTGAAGTTCGGGGAGGGCAAGCCGGTCGAGGTCCGGGTCGATGGCGATGCAGGCAGGGTCCGCATCGAGGTGGTCGACCGCGGCGTGGGGATCGACGCCGGGGAGGCCGACCGGATCTTCGGCCGATTCGAGCGCGCCGCGCCGGCCCACCACTACCCGGGACTGGGGCTCGGGCTCTACGTGGCCCGCGAGATCGTCGAGGCCCACGGTGGACGGATCCTGGCCCGGGGCGAGCCGGGGAAGGGCGCCGTGTTCTCGGTCGAGATCCCGGGGTGACCGCGCGGATCGCGCTCGTCGTCGCCGACGACCTGGGCTACGACCCGGCCATCGACGAGGGAATCCTCGAGGCCCACCGCGACGGCGTGGTGACCGCCACGAGCGCGCTCGTCACCGGGCCGTACGCCGAGGCGGCGCTGCGCGCGGCTCCCCGCTCGCTCGCCGTGGGGCTGCACCTGGACCTCGATCCCGCCCTCGACGGCCGGGAGGCCGAGCGGGAGATCCGGCGGCAGTTCCTCCGCTTCGAGGCCATCCGCGGGGCGACGCCCGTCCACGTGGACGGCCACCGCCACGTCCACGCCGGGCCCCGGATCCTGGAGGCGCTCCTCCGCGTGGCGGCCCCGCTGCGGTTGCGCGTGCGCGCCCTCGACCCGGCCATGCGCGACCGGATCCGGGCCGCCGGCGCCCTGGCCTGCGACGCCTTCCTGGGCGACGCCGACCTGCGCCCCTGCTGGACCCCGGAGCACCTCGCCGCCGCGGCGGGCGCGCTCGCCCCGGGGAGCACCGAGATCATGCTCCACCCGGGCCACGTCCCCACCCACGTGCGCACCGGCTTCGCCGCCGAGCGGGAAGTCGAGCTGGCCGCCGCCGTCGCCCCGCGCGTCCGCGAGGCCTTCCGCTCCGCCGGCGTCTCGCTGGCCGGCCTGCTCCCCGGGTGACGGGAGCCGCATCCCGCGCCGGCCGGACCGTTGCCAGTCCGGAGGGCAGGGTGGTACAAAATCCAGCATGGGACGGAAGAAGATCGCACTGATCGGGGCCGGCCAGATCGGCGGCACCATGGCGCTTCTCTGCGGGCAGCGGCAACTCGGGGACATCGTCCTGGTGGACATCATGGAGGGCGTCGCCAAGGGCAAGGCCCTCGACCTCCAGGAGTCCCGGGGCGTCCTCGGGTTCGACGTGGCGGTCACCGGCGGAGGGACCACCGACTACTCGATCATCAAGGACGCCGACGTCTGCATCGTCACCGCCGGCGTGCCGCGCAAGCCGGGCATGAGCCGGGATGATCTGCTCAAGGTGAACCTCGAGGCCATCACCAAGGTGGCCCAGGGGGTGAAGCAGTACGCCCCCAACGCCTTCATCATCGTGGTGACCAACCCGCTCGACTCCATGGTCTACGCCATGTGGAAGGTGACCGGGTTCCCGCGCAACCGGGTGGTCGGCATGGCCGGCGTCCTCGACACGGCCCGCTTCCAGCACTTCGTCGGGGAGGCAGCCGGGGTGGCGCCCCAGGACGTCTGCGCCACGGTCCTGGGCGGCCACGGCGACGACATGGTCCCGCTGCTCCGCTACTCCTCCGCGAACGGGGTCCCGCTCGGCAAGCTCCTCGACAAGGCGAAGCTCGAAGCCATCGTCGAGCGCACCCGCAAGGGAGGCGGGGAGATCGTGGCCCTCCTCGGCACCGGCTCGGCATTCTACGCCCCCGCCGCCAGCGCCGTGACCATGGCCGAGAGCTTCCTGCGCGACCAGAAGCGGCTCCTGCCCTGCTCGGCGCTGCTCGACGGTCAGTACGGCGTGAAGGGGATGTTCGTCGGTGTGCCGGTGGTGATCGGGGCCGGCGGTGTCGAGCGGATCATCGAGCTCGACCTCGACGACGAGGAGAAGGCCATGCTCGCGAAATCGGTCGCCAGCGTGAAGAAATCCGTCGAGGAAACCCGGCTGTAGACGTCCTGTGCCTCCGGCGTCCCGCGCGGGCCTGCTCTTCGGGGCGGGCCCGCCTCTTTTCGCCCCCCGCGGAGAGCATTCCGTATAAAAGGGAGGCCCGCAGGAGGCGAGAGACGCCCCCGCAGGGTGACCATCAGGAGGCCCCGGTGAAGATCCACGAGTACCAGGCCAAGGAAATCCTCAAGAAGTTTGGCGTCGCCATCCCCCGCGGGATCCTGGCCACCACGCCGTTGCAGGCCGAGGGCGCCGCGCGCCAGCTGGGCGGCGGCATCTGCGCGGTGAAGGCCCAGATCCACGCCGGCGGCCGCGGAAAGGCCGGCGGCATCAAGCTGGCCCGCTCTCCCGAGGAGGCCCGGCTCCACGCCGAGGCGCTGCTCGGCATGGTGCTGCACACGCCGCAGACCGGTCCCGAGGGGCAGGAGGTCCGCAAGCTCTACATCGAGGAGGGCGTGCGCATCGCCCGCGAGCTCTACCTGGGCATCGCCCTCGATCGCGAGCGCAGCCGCATGACGGTCATGGCCTCCGCGGAGGGGGGCATGGACATCGAGGAGGTGGCGAAGGCCCACCCCGAGAAGATCCTCAAGGAGACCGTGGACCCTCTGCTCGGGTTCATGCCCTTCCAGGCCCGGCAGCTGGCCTTCCGGCTCGGGCTCCAGGGGGACAGCGTGGCCGCATTCGTGCGCTTCTCCACCGGCCTCTTCCAGGCCGCCATCGCCACCGACGCCTCCATCGCCGAGATCAACCCGCTGGTCGTCACCGCGACCGGCGGGGTCATCGCCCTCGACGCCAAGCTCAACTTCGACGACAACGCCATCTACCGTCACCCCGAGGTGGCGGCCATGCGCGACCCCGGCGAGGAGGATCCCAAGGAGACGCAGGCGAAGGAGTACGACCTCGCCTACATCGCCCTCGACGGCAACATCGGCTGCATGGTGAACGGCGCCGGCCTGGCCATGGCAACCATGGACGTCATCCAGCTCGCGGGCGGATCGCCGGCCAACTTCCTCGACGTGGGCGGAGGCGCCGACGAGAAGAAGGTGACCGAGGCCTTCAAGATCATCCTCCAGGACCCCAAGGTGAAGGCCGTGCTGGTCAACATCTTCGGCGGCATCATGAAGTGCGACATCATCGCGAACGGCGTGGTTGCCGCGGCTCGCCAGCTGGGGCTGTCGATGCCGCTCGTGGTTCGCCTCCAGGGCACCAACGTCGAGCTGGGCAACGAGATCCTGGCCAAGAGTGGGCTCGACATCATCGCCGCCGACGACCTCGGCGACGCCGCCCGGAAGGCCGTGGCGGCGACCCGGTCTGTCAAGGCCTAGGCGGGAGGAACACCGTGAGCATCCTCGTCGATCGAAACACGCGCGTCGTCGTCCAGGGCATCACCGGCTCGGCCGGCAGCTTCCACTCGGAGCAGATGCTGGCCTACGGCACCAAGGTCGTGGCCGGCGTCACCCCGGGGCGAGGCGGCACGCGCTTCCAGGGGCAGGTGCCCATCTTCAACACGGTCGAGCAGGCGGTCCGGGAGACCGGCGCCAACGCATCGGCCGTCTTCGTCCCGCCCCCGTTCGCGGCCGACTCGATCCTCGAGGCCGCCGATGCCGGCATCCCGCTGGTGATCGCCATCACCGAGGGAATCCCTGTCCTCGACATGGTGCGGGTGAAGCGCTATCTGCAGGACCAGCCGGGCGTGAGGCTGCTCGGGCCCAACTGCCCCGGCGTCATCACGCCGGGCCAGTGCAAGATCGGCATCATGCCCGGGCACATCCACCGGCCCGGGCGCATCGGCGTGGTCTCGCGCTCCGGCACGCTCACCTACGAGGCGGTGCTCCAGCTCACCCAGACCGGGCTCGGCCAGACCACCGCGGTGGGCATCGGCGGCGACCCGGTCCACGGCTTCGACTTCATCGAGGTGCTGCGCCTCTTCGAGGCCGACCCGGAAACCGACGGCGTCATCATGATCGGCGAGATCGGCGGCACCGAGGAGGCCCGCGGCGCCGAGTGGGTCAAGGCCAACATGACGAAGCCGGTGGTGGGGTTCATCGCCGGCCGCACCGCCCCTCCCGGCAAGCGCATGGGGCACGCCGGAGCGGTCATCTCGGGCGGGGGCGACACCGCCGAGGCCAAGATGGCCGTCATGCGCGACGCCGGCATCGTGGTCTGCGAATCCCCTTCGGTGCTGGGAGCGGCCATGAGGGACCTGCTGGCAGGGCGCAAGACCAAGGCAGCGCCCCCTGCGGCGACCCCGGCAAAGGCGACCCCGGCGAAGGTGGCCGTCGCACGGGCCCCGGCCAAGGCTTCGGCGAAGGCCCCGGCCAAGGCGGCGCCCAAGGCCGTGGCGAAGCCGGCCGCGAAGGTCGCGCCGGCGAAGAAGAAGACCTCCAGGCGTTAACGAAGAGGAGAGACACATGGCGATCGAGAGGACGTTTTCCATCATCAAGCCGGACGGGGTCGAGAAGGGCGTCATCGGCCGCGTCATCGCCCGCTTCGAGGCGGTCGGCCTGAAGCCCGTGGCCATGAAGCTGAAGCGGCTGTCGCAGGCCGAGGCGGAGGGCTTCTATGCCGTCCACCGGGCGCGCCCCTTCTTCGCCGACCTGGTCAAGTCCATGACGGCCGGCCCGGTGGTCCTCATGGTCCTCGAGGGCGAGGGAGCGATCGCCAAGAACCGAGAGGTCATGGGAGCGACCGACCCGAAGAAGGCTGCGCCGGGCACCCTGCGCGCCGACTTCGCCACAGACATCGAGAAGAACACGGTCCACGGGTCCGACGCCCCCGAGACCGCCAAGATCGAGATCTCCTACTTCTTCCCGGAGATCGAGGTCCACCCCTACGACTGGAAGGACAAGCGCTAAGCGCCTGATCTAGTTCACCTTGTGGCGATGCGCCCCGCCCGGCACGGCCCGGAGCGGGGCGCTGCGCTATATGGAAGGAAACGTGCTGGGACCTTCGACATGGGAGTGGTTCGCCGCCGCGGGGGTGGTGCTGGGCTCCGCAGCCACCTCGGCCTCCGAGACCGCGCTGACCGCGCTCGGCGAACTCAGGACTCGACAACTGGTCGAGTCGGGGGGGAGGCGCGCCCGGCTCATGAGGGTCTGGATGGAGCACCCGGAGCGCGTCCTCTCGGCCGTGCTCGTCACCAACACCCTCCTCAACATCGGGGGGGGTGTTCTGGCCGGGGAGATCGCGGCGAGCGTGGCCTCGGCCCACGGGTTCTCGCCGGCGACCGCGCTCGGCGTGGCCACCGGCGTGGCGACGGTGGTGGTCCTCTTCGCCGGTGAGGTCGTGCCGAAGACCCTGGCCAAGCGCCACCCGATCCAGTTCTCCATGGCGCTCATCCCCTTCGTGAGCGCCATCTCGTGGATTCTCTGGCCCATCTCGATCGGGCTCGTCCGCGCCACCCACGGGCTGATGCGCCTCTTCGGCGGCGGCAAGCTCCCGCCCGGGCCGGCGGTGACCAGCGAGGAGATCGAGTACATCATCGAGATGGGCACCCGCGAGGGCGTGCTCGACGAGGTGAAGGAGGAGCTTCTCAACAGCGTCCTCGAGTTCGCCGACCGTGTGGTGAAGGAGATCATGGTCCCGCGGACCCGGATGGTGGCCCTCGACCGCGACGCGCCCCGGGACGAGATCGTCCGGGTGGTCACCGAGAACCCCTACAGCCGCATGCCGGTCTACGAGGGGTCGGCCGACAACATCGTCGGGATCCTCATGGTGCGGGACATCGTCCTCGAGGTGGCCCGCGGTCCGCAACCCATCCCCTGGGACCGGGTGCTCAAGCCGGCCTTCTTCGTCCCCGAGCAGATGAAGGTCTCGCGGCTCCTCAAGGAGATGCAGCGGCGCAAGACCCACCTGGCGGTGGTGGTGGACGAGTTCGGCGGCACGAGCGGCGTGGTCACCCTCGAGGACGTGCTCGAGGAGATCGTCGGCGAGATCCAGGACGAGGGGGACGCAGAGTCCGCCCAGGTGAAGAAGGTGGGCGCCGGTGTCTGGATGGCCGACGCGGCGGTCCCGTTGCGGGAGCTGGAGGAGTACATCGACCGCGAGAACGGCGTCGAGCCGGGGGAGCGGGGCGTCCTGCGCTTCCCGGACGAGGGGGATTACGAGACGCTGGGAGGGTTCGTCACGGCGACCTCCGGGCGCGTCCCGACCGTCGGCGCCCACGTGGACCGCGACGGGTTCCGTTTCACCGTGCGTGGAGCCGACGACAGGCGGGTCACCCGGGTGGAGATCGCCCGGCCCGATCCGGTCCCGGCGGCCGTCGAGGGGGGCTGACGGTGCCCCACGCCGTCGCGGATCTCCGGTCGCTCTCCCGCGCCGGGGTGGACGCGCTGGTGGCCCGGCTGGGGGAGAAGCCCTACCGGGCCCGTCAGATCTTCCGCTGGCTGCACCAGAAGGGAGCCGCCACGCTCGACGAGATGAGCGACCTGCCGGCCGCCCTGCGGGCCCGGATCGCCGCCGAGATCCCGCTCTCGGCGCTGGAGCGGGCCGAGGAGCGCCGTTCCGCCGACGGGACCATCAAGTGGACCTGGCGCACCGTGGACGGGAAGCTCATCGAGTCGGTCTACATGCCCGAGACGGGGCGCAAGACCCTCTGCGTCTCCACCCAGGCCGGCTGCGCGGTGGGCTGCACCTTCTGCATGACGGGGACGATGGGGCTCTCCCGGAACCTCACCTCCGGCGAGATCGTGGACCAGGTCGCCCGGGCCAACCGCCGCCTCCTCGAACTGGGGGAGGGCGCCCCTCCGCGCCCCCTCACCAACCTGGTGTTCATGGGGATGGGGGAGCCGCTCCACAACTACGACAACGTCAAGGCGGCCCTCGAGGTCCTGCTCTCGGAGGACGGGCCCAACTTCTCGAACCGGCACGTGACCGTTTCCACGGCGGGGATCGTTCCGGAGATGCGCCGCTTCGGGGAGGAGACCGACGTGAAGCTGGCGGTCTCGCTGAACGCCACCACCGACGAGGTGCGCAACGCGCTCATGCCGCTCAACCGGCGCTGGCCGCTCCGAGACCTGCTCGCCGCCTGCCGCGAGTTCCCCATGAAGAAGGGGCGGCGCATCACCTTTGAATACGTCCTGCTCGGTGGCGTGAACGACTCCGACGAGGACGCCGTCCGGCTCTCCCGGCTGGTGAAGGGGATCCCGGCCAAGGTGAACCTCATCCCCTACAACGAGAACCCCGGGCTGGGGTTCCGGGCGCCCGAGCCGGGGCGCGTGGAGGCCTTCCGGGACCGGCTCGTGGCGGCCAACGTGACCGCGGTGGTGCGCCGCAACCGGGGGCGCGACATCGCGGCGGCCTGCGGGCAGCTCGCGGCCGAGGGAGGGCCCGGGGATCCTCGCCGCCGGGGCGCCGATCGAACGCAGACGTTGACCGGCCGTGGTTCCGCAGGGTAGAGCACCGCACCATGGCTCTGCTCGCGGTCGGTTCGGTGGCGCTCGACTCGCTCCAGACGCCCTTCGGCGTCCGCGAGGACGTGCTGGGGGGATCGGCGACCTACTTCTCGACGGCGGCGAGCTTCTTCGCCCCGGTCCGGGTGGTCGCCGTGGTCGGGGAGGACTTTCCCCAAGCCCACGTGGAGTTCCTGCGAGGGCGCGGCGTGGACGTCTCCGGGCTGGAGCGGCGCCCCGGGCGGACCTTCCGCTGGTCGGGGCGCTACGAGTTCGACCTGAACCAGGCCCACACCCTCGACACCCAGCTCAACGTCTTCGCCGACTTCCGCCCCGTGCTCCCCGAGCCCTTCCGCGACTCGAGCCACGTCTTCCTCGGCAACATCGACCCGGAGCTGCAGCTCTCCGTGCTCGACCAGGTTCGGGCGCCGCGCATCGTGGCGGCCGACACCATGAACTTCTGGATCACCTCGAAGAAGAAGGCACTCCTCGAGGTGCTGCGCCGGGTGGACCTGCTCTTCGTCAACGACGCCGAGGCCCGGCAGCTGGCCGGCGAGCACAACATCGTCAAGGCGGCCCGGGCCATCCTCTCCTTCGGCCCGCGCGCCGTGGTGGTGAAGCGAGGGGAGTACGGCGCGCTCTTCTTCTCCGGCACCGAGGTCTTCGCCAGCTCCGCCTACCCGCTGGCAGAGCTCTTCGACCCCACCGGTGCGGGCGACAGCTTCGCCGGGGGCTTCATGGGGTACCTGGCCCGGTCCGGCGCGCTCGACGTCCCGGCCATGCGGCGGGCCATCGTGGTGGGAAGCGTCCTGGCGAGCTACGCGGTCGAGCGCTTCAGCCTCGACCGACTGCGCGACCTGGGGCCGCACGAGATCCGGGCCCGCTACGCCGAGTTCCGGCGCCTGTCCCACTTCGACGACCTCGACGTGGACGTCCTTCCGGTGGCCCCCCGCCCCTGACGATGCGCCTGGCCATCCTCAGCGACGTCCACGCGAACCTCGAGGCGTTGACCGAGGTGGAGCGGACGATCGCCGAGCGCCGGGTGGACATGGTGGTGTCGCTCGGCGACGTGGTCGGCTACGGCGCCAGCCCCAACGAGTGCTGCGAGATCCTGCGCCGGCTGGTGGGGATCGCGCTCCTCGGGAACCACGACGCGGCGGTGACCGCCCGCATGGACTACGCGTTCTACTACGACGCGGCCCGGCACGCCCTCGACTGGACCGCCAGGGTGCTCCGCCCCGAGAACAGGGCCTGGCTCGCCGGGCTGCCCTACGCCGCGCGGCTCGGGGACGTCGGCTTCAGCCACGGTTCCCCGCGGGATCCCGAGGCCTACGACTACATCCTGGCCAGCGAGCAGGCGGCCGAGCTCCTTCCCATCGTGGACACCCTTCCGCGGGTCACGTTCATCGGCCACTCCCACCTCACCAAGGTCTTCGCACTCCAGGCCGGGAGCGAGGTGATCGAGGTCTCGGGGCGCAGGTTCCGGCTCCGGCCCGGCTACAAGTACGTCGTGACCGTGGGTGCGGTGGGGCAGCCCCGGGACTGCGACAACCGGGCCTGCTTCGTCCTGCACGACACCGAGGAGCGGAGCGTGGAGTACGTGCGGGTCCCCTACGACATCGAGACCGCGGCCCAGCGCATCTTCGCGGCCAAGGTGGCGGCCAACTTCGGGCGGCGCCTGTTCCTCGGGGTGTGACCGGCTAGCGTTCGACCACGGAGAGGTGGCCGCGGACGCGGGCGCCGGTGAGCAGCCCGTCCGCGTCGAGCGCCCAGGTGGTCAGGTCCCCGTCCACCACGAGCCGCGCCGGGGCGTGTGCGGGGACGCGCCCGATCGGCGCGCCGGTCGAGACGTCGAGGATCTCGACCTCCTCCGCCGCGGCGACGACGACGCCGCGCGCAGCGACCGGCGGGACGTTTCCGGGAGGAACCGGCCTCCCCGCGCAGGATCGCAGCCAGAGCGTCCTGCCGTCCCGGTCCAGCGCGCCGCAGGTCCCGTCGGCCCCCTTGGCGAGCAGCCCGGCCCCGCAGGCTGCGAGCGAGGGCGCGCCGCCGGTGGGGGATGGCTCGACCCACGCCGGCGAGCCGTCCTCCTCGAGCGCGGCGATGACGGCGTCGCCCGCGACGCTCCCGGCCAGGGCGATGCGGCCTGCGAACCGGAGCGGCGGGCCTACGGGGGTGAAGTCGAGGGAGGCCTCGAAGAGGCGCGCGCCCGTGGACGGGTCCACCGAGGCCAGGGTCGCGCCGGTGGGGGTGAGGAAGGCGAGGAGACAGGAGCGCCCCGTCCCCGTCAGCGGAGCGGCGAGAGGTCCGGCCCCCCGCAGGCGCCAGGCCACCCGGCCGGCCGGGTCGAGGGCGTGGACCATCCCGGTGTCGGACGCCACGACGAGGAGGGGCCCGAGCGGGAGAAGGGAGAGGCGCGACGCCCCGGGGGACAGGAAGGTCCAGAGGGCGTCTCCCCGCGACGCGTCGAGTGCCGAGACGGAGGGTCCAGCGGCGACGAACAGGCGCCCGCCAGGTGGGAGGGACAGGACGCTGCGGGCGTCGGCCTCTGGGGGCGCCGGCCGGGTCCATACCACCGACCCGCTCCCGACGTCGCGCGCCTCGAGGGTAGCGCCGCGCAGCAGCGCGCACGCGCGGTCGTCGGCCGCGCCCTGGAAGGCGCCGGGGGCCCTCCAGAGGACGGTGCCGCGCCCTGCGTCGAGCGCGAGCGTCTCCTCCCGGCCGCAGGCGACGAGGACGTCGCCCCGGAGGAGGAGCCCGACCCCGGCCGGCGGCCCGACGTCGGCGGAGGCGATGCTCCTGAACGAGATCCGTCGCAGGCTGCCCGGACCCAGGGGGCGGGGGGAGGGGCGCTCCTCCCGGCCGGTCCTGACCCGCCGCCGGGAGGCGAAAAGCCGGTCGCCCTCGCGCGCCTCCAGGACGTGGGCGAGGGTGGCGGCGGCCGAGGTCTCCAGGTCGGAGAGCAGGGTGTTTCCGGCCTGGCCTGGAGCGCGGCGCCGGACCACGGCGCAGAAGTCGGCGGCCCCCTCCAGGATGGCCCGGGCGAGATCCAGGGAGCCACACCGGACCGGATCGGCTCCCACGACCGTGACGGCGCCGTCGGCGACGGTCACCCGGGAGGTGGCGTTGCGGCCGGGGCGGGCCACGTCGAAGGCGACCGGAGCCCCCGGCGACGCGGCGATCCGGGCGGCCGCGGCGCAGAGGTCCCGGAAGGTCAGGTACGGCGCTCCGGCGACGGACAGGAACTCGTCCCCGGCCGGGGAGCGGAAGGAGACGCGCCCGCGAACGAGGAGGGAGTCCAGGTCGGCTCCCCGGCCGCGCCAGGTGGAGAGGCGCCCCGCCTCGTCGTTGATCTCGAAGCTGCAGGCCGCGTCCCGCCGGCGGCGGTGGGTCCGCCTGGCCCGAGTCGCCGGAAGGACGACGGGGCCCGGAGAGGGCGTCGGCGGCGTCCGGGCGGCGGCGCGAAGGAGGCGGCGCAGCTCGGGAAGGGCGCGGGCCGAGGGCGCGATCTCCGCCACGCGGTCGCAGAAGCTCGTCGCAGCCGCCCGCGCCGCCTCGGCGAGCCGGGGAAGGTCCACCTCCACGTCGTGGGCGAGCAGCCTGGCCGGCCGTGAAAGGGTGGCCACCGAGAGCAGCGCGACCCCTCCGCGGCGGTGCAGGAGAAGCTCGACCGCCCCGTCCTCGAAGGGGACCGAGGCATGCTCCTCTCCCGCGGCCAGCCGGTCGATGGCCCGGAGCATCCCGAGCACACCCTCGGCGACGGGCCCCTCGGTCCTCCCGGCGGCGATGTCCACCCCTTCGACCTCGATGGCGACGACGTCCACGATGGCCCGGATGGCGGCCCGGCGGGGTTCCGAGGACCCGGCCCGCAGGCCGGCCCTGACCTCGGGGTCGGAGGCCCAGCCCACGCCGATCCGGATGCGAATCACCGGCCGCAACCCTCCACGTGACGTAAATCTCCGGTGATTCGGAGGAATTCCACGTTGACAGGGGGCCGACCTCGACACAAGATGAGCGATTGCCCGCGGCGACATCCGCCGCGAAAACTTCAAGGAATCCTGAGACTTTCATGACCTTCACCGAAGCAGCCGTCGAGGTGCTGAAGCGGGAAGGCAAGCCACTCCACTTCCGGAAGATCGCCGAGATCGCGATCCACGAGAGCCTTCTCGACCACGTCGGGAAGATTCCCGAGGACACGATGGCCGACCAGCTGGCCGCGCACTGCAAGTTGCCGCGGTCTGATCGGGCCATCGTCGTGATCCAGCACGCGACCTTCGCCCTGGAAGAGTGGGGCCTGCCCGAGGACCCCCTGGGGCTCGAGAACCTGGTCGAGCTGCCCCCGGCCAACGAGCCGGCCTACCGCCCGCGCGAACGCCATCCCATCCCGACCCGCGAACTCTCGCGGGGCCCGGGACGGGATGCGGGGCGCGAAGCGGGACGGGGACGGAGGCGCGAGGAGATCGACGAGAAGAAGCGTCGCTACCCGCCGCCCGCCGAGGTGGCCTACGAGATCCTGTCGGGAGCCGACCGGCCGCTCACCCTTCGTGAACTGGCCTCGCTGGGGGCGGAGCGAATGCTCATGCCCGACGCCTTCGTGCGGGACACCGCCTCGCTGGCCGCCGCGCTGCTCGAGGACAACCGGCGCAGGGAGTCCGCTGGCCGGAAGTCGCTCTTCTCCATCGACGGGGAGAGCATCGTCCTGGGTGCGGCGCCCGAGCCGGGAGATCGGCCGGCGCCGGTGGTTGCCGCGCGCGCGCTGGCGAGCCCCGCCGAGATGCGCCGCTCGGCGCTGGCCGCGCTCCGGCGCCGCCTGCGCGAGTGCGATGGCCCGACCATCGAGCACCTGGTCGAGCGGTTGCTCGAGAAGGACGGCCTGCGCGAAGTCAAGGTCGCGAAGCGCGGCCGGGAGAGCGTGGTCTTCACCGGGCGCAAGCGCATGGGGCTCGTGGAGGTTCGCCACGCCGTCCGCGTCCTGCGCACCGGGGGCGACATCAGCCGCCGGGACGTCGCCGACGTCCGGCGCGACCTCGGTCACTACGGCGCCCAGATCGGCGTGCTGGTGAGCTCGGGGGAGGCCCAGCGGGATGCCCGCGGAGAGGCCTCCGCGGCCGGCCAGATGCCCGTGCTGCTCATCGCCGGCGAGGCGTTCGCCGAGGCCTTCGCCGACGCCGGCATCGGTTGCCGCATCGTCTCCATCCCCGAGGCGGACGAGGAGTTCCTCGCCGCGGCGGCGGAGACCGCCCAGCGCGAGGAGACGGCCCGCAAGGCGCGCCGCGAGGAGCGTGATCGCCGGGATGGGCGCGAGGAGCGGGACGAGTCCGCCGCTCCGGAGCGTGGGGCGGATCAGGTTCCGGGTCAGGCGCGCGGCCGCGATCGCGACCGGGACCGCGACCGAGGCAGGGACCGCGAGCGGCGCGAGGAGCGCCGCCCGCGCCCGGAGCCGGTGGCCGCCGCGACCGGCGAGGTCGTCGAGATCGCAGCCATCGCGGTCTACCCGGCCCCCACCACCGAGGAGCGCCCCGCCGGCGAGGAGCCTGCCGCGCCAGCCAGGCCGCTCGCGCTCCTGCCCGCGGCCGAGACGGCCCGGACGGAGCCCCTCCCCGAGGACGACGACGCCGATGACGGCGGGGACGGCGACGACGAGGGCGACGACGACGGCACGCCGGAGGCCCAGGCCTCCGAGGGCGCGCCGGGCGAGGCTCCCAAGGAGGGCGCCGCCGGAGAGGCGCGCCGCAGGCGGCGCCGTCGCAGGCGTCGTGGTGGCAGGGGGCGTGGGGAACGCCGGCCGGACGGCACGGCGGCGCCGCAGGGTGGCGACGGAAGCGCACCGCAGCCTCCCCCGCCTCCTTCCGGAGATGCTCCGCCCGGGGGTTCGGGCGAGGGGACCTGACGGGAGTCCGGGGCCGGGGGAAGGGCCATGCGAACGGCTGCAGGGCTCCTCATCGGCATCCTGGTGCTCGCCTCGGCTGGTTGCCGGGGCGGGCCCCCGCCCTGCGTGGTGACCGGTGTCACCGTCGAGGAGGGGCCGGGCCCCTCCCGGATGGCGGCGGTGGGGATCGGCAGGGACGAACTCCGGCGCATCGCCATCGACGCCTTCGCGCGCACCCCCGGGTTCGAGGTTCCTGCCGCCGAGCCACCGAAGGGGGCGTTGCGCTGCAGAGGCTCGGTCTCGCTCGAGGACGCACGACTCGTGGCCAAGGGGGCAGGAACCCAGGCGGAGGTCCTCCTCCGGCTGGAGGTGAAGCCCGGTGACGGCGCCGACACGCTCGCCGACCGGGTGCGCGGCGCCGAGGCCCTCGTCCCCGGGGAGCCGGCGGGGAGCGCCTTCCGCCGCGCCATCCTGTCCACCGCGGCGCGGGCGGCGAGCGGCCTCGCGCTGGCCCTCGCCGAGGCCCGCAAGCCGGACGCGGAGGTCATCCGCGACCTGGAGTCGGCCGATCCCCGGACGCGGGATCTCGCGGTGGGCGTCCTCGCCGACCGGAAGAATCCGGCCGCGGTTCCCGGGCTGCTGGCCCGGCTCCAGGACCCCGACCCGACGATCGCGAGCCGCGCCGTCGGCGCGCTCGCGCAGATCGGGGACCCCAGGGCGGTCGGCCCCATCGTCGAGCTCTCCCGCCGCCGGGAGGGGCCCTTCGTGGCGCAGATGGTCAGGGCCGTGGGGGACATCGGCGGCGACGAGGCGGAGGCCTACCTCGAGACGATGTCCTCCGGCCACCCGGACCCGTTCGTCGCCCAGGCCGCACGGGACGCGCTCCGTGACGCCCGGCGGCGGCGCGCGGCCGGCAAGGTGGGGGGCGGGTCGAGGTGAACCACGCGTGCGGGGACGGCTTTGAGGGTAAGATGCGCGGCGTGATCCGGAGACCCGCACTGATCCTCTGCGCCGCGCTCGCGGCCTGCGCCCACGCGCCCGCGGAGGCGCCGGCCCCGCCGCCGGCCGCCCCGGACCCGACCGCCTACTTCCCTCTCGCGGTGGGCAACGAGTGGACCTGGGTGGACAGCTCCCCGGTCGCCGGCGATGGCGCGCCGAAGCGTCGGACCGTCCGCATCGTGTCGCGCGACGCCGAGGGCTACTTCGTGGACGACGGGCGGGGGGCGCTCAAGGTCGCCCACGGCTGCATCCAGGACCGGGTCCGCCGCATCCTCTGCGCCCCGTTCGAGGCCGACCGCTCCTGGATCTCCATCGTGAGCGAGACCTCCACCGAGCGCTACCAGATCGCCGCCACCGGCCTCACCGCCTCGGTGCCGGCGGGCACCTTCGAGGGATGCGTCCTGGTGCGCGCGCGCAACCGCGCCGGCGACGACGCCGAGGTGATCCTGGAGACCACCTACGCGCCGGGCGTCGGGCCGGTCCGCATCGAGACCTTCGCGCTGGTGGGCGGGAAGAGGGTCCCCCAGGTGAAGGCGGAACTGGCATCCCATCGCATCGTGAGGGCATCGAGATGAAAGAGGTCGGCATCGGCATCGCAGGATTCGGCACCGTGGGAGGAGGGGTCCTCTCCATCCTCCGCAGCCACGCCCGGGAGATCGAGGCGCGGCTGGGGGCGCGCATCGTCGTCCGGCGGGTGGCCGTGCGGGACCCCGAGAAGGAGCGGGCCATCGACCTGGACCGCTCCCTGCTCACCACCCGCTACCAGGACCTGGTCGAGGATCCCACGGTCCAGGTGGTGGTCGAGCTGGTGGGCGGGACGACGGAGGCGCGCAGCCTGGTTCTCGCCGCGCTGGGCGCCGGGAAGCACGTGGTCACAGCCAACAAGGCGCTGCTGGCCTTCCACGGCGACGAGATCTTCCGTCTCGCCCAGGAGAAGGGTGTGGACGTCTACTACGAGGGTGCCGTCGCCGGCGGCGTCCCGGTCATCCGCACGCTGCGCGAGGCGCTGGCGTCCGATCGCATCCAGGCCATCCACGGGATCGTCAACGGGACCACCAACTTCATCCTCACCTCGATGGCCGAGAAGGGGGAGCCTCTCGAGAAGGCGCTCGCCGAGGCGCAGCGGCTCGGCTACGCCGAGGCCGACCCCACGCTCGACGTCTCGGGCGGCGACGCGGCCCAGAAGCTCTGCCTGCTCGCCCAGCTGGCCTTCGGAGCCCGGCTGGCCCCGCAGGACGTCCTCACCGAGGGGATCATGGGGCTCCTCCCCGAGGACTTCGCCTGGGCGAAGGAGTTCGGGTACGCGCTCAAGCTGCTGGCGGTCGCCCGGCGCTCCGGGCCCAACGGCGGCGACGGGCTCATCGAGGCCAGGGTTCACCCCGCGTTCATCCCGGGCGACTCCATGCTGGCCGGTGTCCGCGGGGCCATGAACGCCGTCCTGCTCCGGTCGGAGGCGCTCGGGCCGACCCTGCTCTTCGGCCAGGGGGCCGGGGCCATGCCCACCGGGAGCGCGGTGGTGGCCGACATCATCGACCTCTCCCGCAACCTGCTCTCGGGAAGCCCGGGCCGGGTTCCGCTCCCGCCGGCCGCCTCGCTGGTGCGGCTCCGCTCCCACGCCGAGATCCGGACCGGCTACTACCTGCGTTTCTCGGTGAAGGACGCGCCCGGGGTCCTGGCGCGCATCGCCGCCACGCTGGCCAGGCACGGCATCTCCATCGCCGCGGTCCAGCAGCGCGAGCACGAGGAGGAGGGGGCGCCGGTTCCCCTGGTCATCGTCACCCACCAGGCCCGCGAGGCGGACCTGCGTTCCGCCATCGGGGAGATCGACGCCTACGACACCACCGCAGCCCCCACCCGGCTCATCCGCATCGAGCAGGTCTGACCCCGATGGTCCGCTGCGAGCTCCGGGTGATCTACGGCGACACCGACCAGATGGGGGTCGTGTACTACGCCAACTACCTGCGCTGGTTCGAGGCGGGGCGCACCGAGTTCCTGCGGGCCAAGGGGCTCTCCTACTCCGAGTTCGAGTCCCGGGAGAAGCTCATCCTCCCGGTGGCCGAGGCCGGGGTGAACTACCTCCAGCCGGCCCGCTACGACGACCTGGTGGCGGTGGAGACCAGCCTGGTGCTGGCCAGACGGGCCTCGGCGAGGTTCGAGTACGCCGTGAAGAGGGGGGACGATCTCCTCGCCACGGGCTTCACCGTCCACGCCTGCGTGGACGGCAACGGGCGCATCCGGCGGTTGCCGGACGACTTCGCCGTGCGGATGAAGGCCGGCGAGGGGATCGCATAGGCAGGAGGGGGGCACCATGGATCGCAACCTTGCTCTGGAAGGCGTTCGCATCACGGAGGCCGCGGCACTGGCCTCGGCCCGCCTCATGGGTCGCGGGGATCGGGGCACGGCCGACCGGGCCGCCACGGAGGCCATGCGGCGCGCGCTCGGCGACCTCGACGTCGAGGGCGAGGTCGTGATCGGGGCGGGGGAGAAGGGCGAGGCCCCCATGCTCTACGTCGGGGAGCGCGTCGGCAAGGCCGGCGCCGGTTCCGTGGCAGTCGAGCTCGCTCTCGACGCGCTCGAGGGCACCCGGCTCTGCGCCACCGGCGCCGCCAACGCCATCAGCGTCATCGCCATGGGGCCCAAGGGCGCCCTGCTGCGCGCGCCCGACACGTACATGGAGAAGATCGCGGTCGGTCCCGACGCGCGTGGCGCGGTGGACCTGACCCGGCCGGTCGCCGCCAACCTCCACGCCGTGGCGGACGCCCTGGGCAAGTACGTGGAGGACCTGACCGTGGTCATCCTCGACCGGCCCCGGCACGATCGGATCATCCGGGAGGTGCGCGAGGCCGGCGCCCGCATCCGGCTCATCGGCGACGGCGACGTCTCCGCGGCCATCAACACCTGCCTCCCCGACACCGGGATCGACATCCTGATCGGCATCGGCGGAGCGCCGGAGGGGATCATCAGCGCCGCCGCGCTGCGCTGCATGGGCGGCGACCTCCAGGGCCGGCTGCGCTACCGCAACGACGCGGAGCGGGAGCGGGCCCGCGCCATGGGGATCGAGGACATGGAGAAGGTCTTCCGCATCGACGAGCTGGCCCGCGGGGACGTGATGTTCGCCGGGACCGGGGTCACCAACGGCGACTTCCTGAAGGGCGTCCGGTTCACCGGGGACGGGGCCCGGACCCATTCCGTGGTGATGCGCAGCCGGACCGGGACGGTGCGCTACATCGAGACCGAGCACCACTTCCCGCGCGATCACGCCCACAGCTGGTAGCACCGGAGAGGACGGAGGCCCCATGGCGTCGAAGGTGTCGAAGGAGATGGTGGTGGACGTGCCGGTGGAGCGCTTCTGGGAGGTGGTGGCCGATTACGAGGCCTACCCCGGTTTCGTCCCCGGGGTGAAGGGCTGCCGCGTGGTCCACGACAACAGGGGCGTGAAGGACGTCGAGTACCAGGTGGATCTGGGAGTGAAGACCATCAAGTACGTGCTGCGTCACGTGGAACAGGCGCCGACGAAGATGACCTGGTCACTCGTCAAGGGCGAGATGATGAAGGTCTCCAACGGCGCCTGGGAACTCTCCGCCCACGCCGGGAAGACCCTGGCGCGCTACACCGTGGAGGTCCAGGTCCAGAAACCGCCGCTCGTGCCCCAGGCCATCATGGACCGGGTCAGCGACGAACTGACCAAGGTCCAGCTCCCCCGCACGCTGGACGCGTTCAAGGCGCAGGCCGAAAAAGGTCGCTGACTTCGGATTCTTGACCCCTCCGATCGGCGCGTGCTACCGAGATCGGAGGAGGTGGGCAGGGGATGCTGGACGCGTTCGTGATCGAGGAGATCCGCCGGCGCGAGCGGGAGCGTGGCCGCGACGACCGCCCCGGGATCCAGATCCCCGTCCAGGCGCCGGACCGCCCCTCCGACGACGAGAAGCCGCCCGAGCCGCCCCCGTCCGGCGGCGTCATCATCATCGATTACGGGTAGACCCCGGGATGGGGTGAGAAGATCGGTTGACGCCGGCGCGATCGAGCGGGCAAATAGCGGCTCCCCCACCTCCCCGGAGAGCCTGCCATGACCGAGATCATCAACGTCGCCGCCCGCGAGATCCTCGACTCCCGCGGCAACCCCACCATCGAGGTCGAGGTGGCGGTGGCGAGCGGCCACCTCGGTCGCGCCGCCGTCCCCTCCGGCGCCTCCACCGGCGAGCGCGAGGCGCTCGAACTGCGCGACGGCGACAAGAAGCGCTACCTCGGCAAGGGCGTGCTGAAGGCCGTCCGGAACGTGAACGCCGTCATCGGGCCGGCCATCGTGGGCATGGACGCCTCCGACCAGGCCTCCCTCGACGCCCGGATGATCGCCCTCGACGGGACCAAGACCAAGTCCAAGCTGGGCGCGAACGCCGTCCTGGGCGTATCGCTCGCGGCGGCCCGGGCCGCCTCGCTCTCCCACGAGCTCCCGCTCTACCGGTACGTGGGCGGCGTCAACGCCCGGACCCTGCCGGTTCCCCTCATGAACATCCTGAACGGCGGCGCCCACGCCGACTCCAACGTGGACGTCCAGGAGTTCATGGTCGTCCCGTTCGGCGCGCCCAGCTTCGCCGAGGGGCTGCGCTACGGCGCCGAGGTGTTCCACGCGCTCAAGAAGGTCCTGAAGGGAAAGGGCGCCTCGACCGGCGTGGGCGACGAGGGCGGCTACGCCCCCAGCCTGGCCTCCAACGAGGAGGCCCTGGCGGTGATCATGGAGGCCATCGCGGCCACCGGCCTCAAGCCGGGCAAGCAGGTGGGGCTGGCGCTCGACTGCGCCTTCTCCGAGGTCTTCGACGCCAAGACCGGCAAGTACGTCCTCAAGGGGGAGGGGAAGACCTACGACGCCAAGGGGCTGGTGGACTGGTACGAGAGCCTCGTCGCCAAGTACCCCATCGTCTCCATCGAGGACGGCTGCGGCGAGAACGACTGGAAGGGCTGGAAGCTGCTCACCGACCGGCTGGGAGGGAAGATCCAGCTGGTGGGCGACGACGTCTTCGTCACCAACACCGAGATCCTGGCTCGCGGCATCTCGGAGGGAGTGGCCAACTCCATCCTGGTCAAGGTGAACCAGATCGGCTCGCTCACCGAGACGCTCGAGGCGGTCCGCATGGCCCACCGCGCCGGCTTCACCAGCGTGATGAGCCACCGCTCCGGCGAGACCGAGGACACGACCATCGCCGACCTGGCGGTGGCCTGTGACTGTGGCCAGATCAAGACCGGCTCGGCCTCCCGCAGCGACCGCGTCGCCAAGTACAACCAGCTGCTCCGCATCGAGGAGGAGCTGGGCAAGACCGCCCGCTACGCCGGCCGCGACGCCTTCCGCGCGCTGCGGAAGTAAGCGCCGATACACGGCCTGGACGGGGTTTGACTTCGGTCAGGCCGGGGTCTACCTTCGCGTCCCCTCGTTCGCGGAGGTGGTCGGAAGATGCGGTCTGATTGGGTCGAGAAGCGCCGGGGCCAGCCGAACGTCTCGCAGATGCACTACGCCCGCAAGGGGCTGGTGACGGAGGAGATGGCCCACGTCGCGGCGCGGGAGAGGCTCGATCCCGAGTTCGTCCGCAGCGAGGTGGCCCGGGGCCGGATGATCATCCCGGCCAACGTGGCCCACCCGGAACTCGACCCCATCGCCATCGGCATCGGGGCCACCTGCAAGATCAACGCGAACATCGGCAACAGCGCGGTGGTGAGCGACATCCAGGGGGAGCTCGAGAAGCTCCGCATCTGCCTCAAGTACGGCGCCGACACGGTGATGGACCTCTCCACCGGTGGTGACATCCCGCAGATCCGCGAGGCCATCCTCCGCGCCAGCCCGCTGCCGGTCGGCACCGTGCCCATCTACGAGGCCATGGCCCACGTGAGCGACGTGGCCGAGCTCACCCCGGAACTGCTGCTCCAGGTCATCGAGTCGCAGGCCCGCCAGGGCGTGGACTACATGACCATCCACGCCGGCCTGCTGCGCGACTTCATCCCGCTCGCGGCGAAGCGGGTCACCGGCATCGTCTCGCGCGGCGGCGCGCTGATGGCCCAGTGGATGCTCGCCAACCAGGCCGAGAACCCGCTCTTCACCCACTTCGACGCCATCTGCGAGATCTTCAAGCGCTACGACGTGGCCTTCTCGCTGGGCGACGGGCTGCGCCCGGGGTGCCTCGCCGACGCCTCCGACGAGGCCCAGTTCGCCGAGTTGCGCGTGCTCGGCGACCTGACCCGGCGGGCCTGGGCCCACGACGTGCAGGTCATGGTGGAGGGGCCGGGGCACGTCCCGCTCGATCAGATCCCAATGAACATGGAGAAGGAGCGGGAACTCTGCGACGAGGCCCCCTTCTACGTGCTCGGGCCGCTGGTCACCGACATCGCCCCCGGCTACGACCACATCACCAGCGCCATCGGCGCCACGGTGGCGGCGCAGCACGGCGCGGCCATGCTCTGCTACGTGACGCCCCGGGAGCACCTGGGGCTCCCCGACGCCGACGACGTCCGGCAGGGGATCGTGGCCTACAAGATCGCCGCCCACGCGGCCGACGTGGCCCGCCACCGTCCCGGCGCCCGCGACCGGGACGACGCCCTCTCCCGCGCCCGATACGCCTTCGACTGGAAGAGGCAGTTCGCGCTCTCCCTCGACCCCGAGACCGCCCAGACGATGCACGACGAGACGCTCCCGCACGAGGCCTTCAAGAACGCCGAGTTCTGCTCGATGTGTGGGCCCAAGTTCTGCTCGATGAAGATCCACACCCACCTGACCGACCTGGCCTGCAACGGCGATCCGTCGAGCGTGCCGGATCAGCCGCCGATCCGCACCATGGTCTCGAAGGACTCCTCCTCCATGTGATGCCGGTCGCGCTTCCGGGAGAGCCCCTCCCGGATGGCGGCCTCGATCTCCTCGTCCGTCCCGCTCCGGAGGAGGGGCGCGAGCGGCACCTCGTCCCGGCCGCCCAGGCAGGCGCGCAGCGCACCGGCCGCGCTCACCCGGACCCGGTTGCAGTCGCCGCAGAAGTTCTCGGTGATGGCGCCGATGAAGCCGAGCAGGCCGTGGACCTCGCGTCCACCGTCCACCGACGTCCCGCGCATGTGGCGGGCCGGGCCCCAGCCCCGGGTGGCGTCGGGCTCGAGCCGGACGCCCTGCTCCTCGAGCAACCGCTGCATCTCCACCACAGACACCGGTTCCCCGCCCCCGAAGGGCATGAGCTCGATGAAGCGGGCGATGGCGCCGTGGCGCCAGGCGAACCGGGACAGGTCGCCGAGCTCGCCGGAGTTCACGTCGCGGAGGACCACCGTGTTCACCTTGAGGGAAGGGTATCCGGCCGAGGCAGCGGCGGCGATGCCGCGCCGGATGCGCTCCACGTCCGCGCCGCGGCCCGAGAGCCGTTCCAGCCGTTCCCCGTCGAAGGTGTCGAGGGAGACGTTCAGCTGCCGGAGTCCGGCCCGCCGGAGCGGCACGGCCAGCTCCTCGAGCCGGTGGCCGTTGGTGGTGAGGGCGATCTCCTCGATCCCCGGGGTGGCGTGGAGGTCGGAGACGATCTCCACGATGTCCCGGCGCAGGGTGGGCTCCCCGCCGGTGAGCCGGACGCGCCGGATGCCCGCCTCGGCGAAGACCGCCACGAGCCGCCGGATGTCGGGACGCTGCAGCGCGTCTCCGTGCGCGGTCTCGAGCCCCGGGCTGCAGTAGCTGCAGCGGAAGTTGCACCGGTCGGTGAGGGAGAGGCGCAGGTAGACGATGCGCCGCCCCTGCGGGTCCACGAGGGGGGTGCGCGAGCCCGGGGTGGGGCCGCCGTCGGTCACAGGGGCCGGGTCTCCAGCCTGGCGATGGTCTCGATGCCGGCCTGGCCGATGGCGAGGAGCGCCTCGACCACCTGGGGGTCGAACTGGGTCCCCGACTGCCGGGCGATCTCCTCGATGGCCCGGGCGAAGCCCAGGCTCTTCCGGTAGGGGCGGTCGCTCGACATCGCGTCGAGCGCATCGGCGATGGCGAAGATCCGCGCCCCGACCGGGATGCGATCTCCGCCCAGCCCGCGGGGATAGCCCGAGCCGTCGAAGCGCTCCTGGTGGGAGAGGACGATGTCGGCAGGGATGCGGAGGAATCCGATCGACTTCAGGATGTTGAAGCCGGTCTGGGGGTGCTTGCGCATCTCCTCCCACTCGGAGGGGTCGAGGGGCCCGGGCTTGAGCAGGATGGCGTCGGGCACGCCGATCTTGCCGATGTCGTGCAGGAGCGCCCCGCGGAAGATGTCGTGCCGCTCGCTCATGGGGACGCCCAGGCGGTCGGCGAGGGCCAGCGTGTAGCGCCCCACGCGCTGGGAGTGATCGCCGGTCTCCTGCTCCCGGGCGTCGAGCGCCGCCACCAGCGCGTAGAGGGTGCTGTTGTAGGCAGCCTCCACCTCGACGAGCGCGCGCCGCAGGTCGGTGGCCTTCTCGCGGACCGTCCGCTGCAGGCTGGTCCGGTAGCGCTCCCGGGCCCGCTCGTCGCGGCGCCGGGAGAGGGCGCGGTCGATGGCCCGCAGGAGATCCACCGTCCTGGGCGGCTTGAGCAGGTAGTCGGTGGCGCCCCGGCGCAGGCACTCCACCGCGGCCTCGGTGTCGCCGTAGGCGGTGAGCATCACCACGGCGGTGTCGGGCCGCTCGCGGCGCAACCGATCGAGGAGCCAGAGGCCGTCCTTGCCGGGCATCTTCATGTCGCTGATGACGAGGTGGGGATCGGCGTCGCGGACCAGGTCGAGCGCGGACTCGGCCCCGGACGTGGTCTGGCAGTCGTACCCCTCGTCCGTGAGCACCATGCCGATGGCATCGCGGACGACCGCATCGTCGTCCACGATCAGCACGCGCATCGCCGTGCCGTCGTCCGGCTCCAGGGTCGACGGGTCGCGGTTCATCGGCCTACCTTCATACCCCACAGGGGGTCGTGGGGCCACGGGAAGTCCCACCGCGGGAGGAGGTGCAAGCACCCTTGAACCGGCCGGGGCCCGCGAATAGGAACCGCCGGGATGACCACCCCCGGATCCAGACTGCCGGTGATCGCCCCCGACCCCGCCGACGACCGGGGTCGGGAGGCGGTCGCCTCGATCCGGGCGGCCGGGCTTCCCGTGAACGCCCGCAAGCCGGCCTGGCTTCGCGTGGGGGTTCCCGGGGGGGAGCGATACGGGCGGGTCCGGGACACCCTGTCCGGCCTCAACCTCCACACCGTCTGCGCCGAGGCCCATTGCCCGAACGTCGCCGAGTGCTGGGGGGGTGGCACGGCCACGGTGATGCTGATGGGCGACACCTGCACACGGGGCTGCCGCTTCTGCCAGGTGAAGACCGCGGCCCGCCCCCCTGCGCTCGACCCGGACGAGCCGCGCCACATGGCCGAGGCGGTCCGCAAGCTCTCGCTCGACTACGTGGTGGTGACGAGCGTGGACCGCGACGACCTGCCCGACGGAGGCGCCGCCCACTTCGCAGAGGCCATTCGCCGCCTCAAGGAGATCCCGGGGCTCCTCGTCGAGGTGCTGACCCCCGACTTCCAGGGCGACGCCGCGGCGGTCCGGACGGTCGGACGGGCCTCCCCCGACGTCTTCGCGAACAACCTGGAGACCGTCCGTCGCCTCACGCCGGCGGTGCGGGACGGCCGCGCCGGCTACGACCAGACCCTGGGGGTGCTCGAACGGATGAAGCGGGAGTTCCCCGGGGTGGTGACCAAGTCCTCCATCATGGTGGGGCTGGGGGAGGGTTCCGCCGAGGTCGAGCAGTCGATGCGCGACCTGCGCGCGGTCGGCGTCGAGGTCCTGACGCTCGGTCAGTACCTCCGCCCGTCGGCCTGGCACCTGCCGGTGGTCGAGTTCGTGACCCCCGAGGCCTTCGCCGCCTACGAGTCGGAGGGACGGCGCCTCGGCTTCCGCTACGTCGCGAGCGGTCCGCTGGTCCGGTCGAGCTACCGGGCGGGAGAGCTCTTCATGAAGGGCGTGCTCGCGTCGCGCGGCGTGCCGGCCAGGCCGTGAGGGAGGGTTCCTGATGCGACGGGTGCGCGACATCGAGGAGGCGCGGATGCGCAAGGGGAACCTTCCGGCCGTCGGCGGGGGCGAGGGGCGCTGGGAGCGCGAGTTCCCGCTCCGGACCGTGATCGCCGACGACGGCTCGGCCGATCCGGCCGCGGTGACCCTCTCCGACGAGGAGGCCGTGGGGCTCTACCGCTGGATGCTCCTCTCCCGCGAGGTGGACGAGCGCATGGTCCAGCTGCAGCGGCAAGGGCGCATCGCCTTCTACATCGGCGCCATCGGCGAGGAGGCGACGGTCCTCGGCACCGTGGCCGGGATGCGGCAGCAGGACTGGCTCTTCCCGTCCTACCGGGAGCACGCCGGGGCCCTTTTCCGCGGGATGCCGCTCTCGACCTTCGTCTGCGACCTCCTCGGCAACGCCGGGGACCGGATGCTCGGCCACCAGATGCCCTGCCACGAGGCCTGGGCCGCCGGCCGCTTCGTCTCCATCAGCGCCCCCATCGCCACGCAGGTCCCCCAGGCTGTCGGCGCCGCCTGGGCGGCCCGCATCCGCGGTGACGACATGGTGGCGCTCACCTGGTTCGGCGAGGGGGCCACGAGCGCCAACGACTTCCACACCGGGGCCAACTTCGCCGGCGTGCACAAGATCCCGGTGGTCATGGCCTGCCGCAACAACGGCTGGGCCATCAGCGTCCCCCGCGAGCTGCAGACCGCCTCCGAGACCATCGCCCAGAAGGCGGTCGCCTACGGGATCCACGGCGAGAGGGTGGACGGAAACGACCTGCTCGCCGTCCACGCCGCCACCCTCCGGGCCAGGGAGCGGGGCGCCGCCGGCCTCGGCCCCACGCTGCTCGAGTGCGTCACCTACCGGGTCGAGGGGCACTCCACCTCCGACGACCCGCGCGCCTACCGGAGCGCCGAGGAGGTCGAGGCCTGGCGGGCCCGGGATCCCATCCTCCGGATGGGGCGATACCTGGGATGGAAGCGGCTCGTCGCCGCCAAGGACACGGAGAAGTTCCGCGCCGAGGCCAAGGACCAGGTCCGTCGCGCCGTGGAGGAAGCCGAGGCCTTCGACCCGAAGCCCCCCGTCGAGACCCTCTTCGCGGGCGTCTACGCCGAGCCGCTCTGGCAGCAGCGGGAGCAGCTCGCGGAGCTGCGCGCCGCCATCGCCGCCGACCCCCGAACCGCGAGCCCCCGGTAGCGCGGTCACATGCCGACGATGAACATCATCCAGGCGGTGAACGACGCCCTCCGGCTCGAGATGCGGCGCGACCCCAGCGTCGTCGTCCTGGGGGAGGACGTGGGGAAGTTCGGCGGAGTGTTCCGCGCCAGCCAGGGGCTCCAGGAGGAGTTCGGCAAGGAGCGGGTCATCGACACGCCGCTGGCCGAGAGCGGCGTCATCGGGACTGCGCTGGGAATGGCGCTCTACGGGTTGAAGCCGGTGCCGGAGATCCAGTTCGCCGACTTCATCTTCCCGGCCATGGACCAGATCCTCAGCGAGGTGGCCAAGTACCGGTACCGATCGGGGGGGCAGTACGCCTGCCCCATGGTGATCCGCACCCCCTACGGCGGCGGGATCCGCGGCGGCCACTATCACTCCCAGTCACCGGAGGCCCACTTCATCCACACCGCAGGCCTCAAGGTGGTCGTGCCCGCGAACCCGCACGACGCCAAGGGGCTCCTCACCGCGGCCATCCGCGACCCCGACCCGGTGCTCTTCTTCGAGCCGAAGAGGATGTACCGCGCTGCCAAGGGGGAGGTCCCGGAGGGCGAGGTGGTGGTGCCCATCGGCAAGGCCAGGGTCACCCGGGAGGGCACGCAGGTCACGGTGATCGCCTGGGGCGCCATGTGGCACGAGGCCGACCAGGCGGTGAAGGAGGGCGCGGCCCTGGGGATCGACGCCGAGCTCCTCGATCTTCGCTCGCTCCAACCGCTCGACATCGACGCCATCGAGGAATCGGTCCGCAAGACCGGCCGCGCGGTCGTCGTCCACGAGGCGCCCAGGACTTGCGGTTTCGGCGCCGAGATCGCGGCGCTCATCCAGGAGCGCTGTTTCCTCCACCTGGAGGCCCCGGTGACTCGGGTCACCGGATTCGACACGCCGTTCCCCTACACGCTCGAGAACGAGTACCTTCCTCGCGCACCGCGCATCCTCAGGGCCATCCGCGAGGTCGTCGCGTTCTAGCCGCACCGGAAGAGGAAACATGGCCTACCAGTTCCTGCTGCCCGACATCGGCGAAGGGGTCGTCGAGGCGGAGATCCTGAAGTGGTTCGTGAAGCCCGGCGATTCCGTGGTGGAGGACCAGCCGCTCGCCGAGGTGATGACCGACAAGGCCACCGTGACCATCCCGTCGCCCAAGCGCGGCCGGGTGACCCGCCTGCACTGGAAGGAAGGCGAGGTGGCCAGGGTGCACCACCCGCTCGTCGAGATGGAGCTCGAGGGGGGCTCCGTGCAGGCTCCCGCCGTCGTGGCGGCGGCCGCTCCGGCCGCGCCCGTCCCGCCTGTCGTGGAGGCCCGTCCGGCTCCGGGGGCGGCGGGGAGGGCGCTGGCCGCGCCGGCCGTCCGTGCGCTCGCCCGCGAGCTCGGGGTGGACATCCAGAAGGTCGCCCCCACCGGCCCGTCGGGCCGGGTCACCAAGGAGGACGTGCGGGGGAGCGCGGGCGCGGGCGGGTCCGCCGCGTCCGGCGCGGCTCCCTCCGCCCTGCCGGGGACCGTCGAGGTCGTCCCGGTCCGCGGCCTGCGCCGCCGCATCGCCGAGAAGATGGCGCAGTCGACGCGCACCGCCGCCCACTTCACCTTCGTCGAGCAGGTGGACGCCACCGACCTGGTGGTGCTGAAGGACCGGATGGCGAAGGGCGCGGAGGCCGAGGGGGTGAAGATCACCTTCCTCCCCTTCGTGCTCAAGGCGGCGGTGGCGGCGCTCCGCAAGTTCCCGCAGCTCAACGCCTCCTTCGACGAGGCACGCGGGGAGATCCACCGCAAGCACTGGTACGACCTGGGCATCGCCGCGGCCACCGACCAGGGGCTCACCGTTCCGGTGGTCCGGCGCGCCGACCAGCGCTCCATCGTGGACCTGGCCCGGGAGATCGCCCGCCTGGGCGCCGACAGCCGGGCCGGCAAGCTGCGCCCGGAGGACGTGGGCAACTCCACCTTCACGGTGACGAGCCTGGGGGCGCTGGGAGGCATGTTCGCGACCCCGGTGATCAACTTCCCCGAGGTGGCCATCCTGGGGATACACCGCATCCGCCCCACGCCGGTGGCGCGCGACGGGCAGGTGGTCATCCGGGACGTGATGTACGTCTCGCTCACCAGCGACCACCGGGTGGTGGACGGAACCGAGGCGGCCGCGTTCACCTACGAGGTCATCCGTCACCTCGAGAACCCGGCCCTGCTCTTCCTGCACACGGTGTAGCGGGTGATCGACACCCATTGCCACCTCGACTCCCCCGCCTTCGACGGGGACCGGGAGCAGGCCCTGGCGCGGGCCCGGGCCGTGGGGGTCACCGACGTGGTGATCCCGGCAGTGGAGCCCTCCGGCTGGGCTGGGCTCCTCACCTTCGGCGCCAGCCACCCGGGCGTTCACGTGGCCCTGGGCATCCACCCGCAGGCCTTGCCCGGGATGGCACCGGCCAGCGACGATCGCCACCTGGCCGACCTGGAATCGCTCCTCGCCCGGGGAGGGGCCGTGGCGGTCGGGGAGTGCGGACTCGACGGCCCGAGCGTCGAGGCCGGCGCTCCGCTCGACCGGCAGCGGGCGGTCCTCCGCGGGCACCTCGCCATCGCCGGCAGGCTGGGGCTCCCGGTCCTGCTCCACTCGCTGCGGGCCCACGACGCCATGCTCGAGGAGCTCGCGCGGGACGGCCTGCCCGCCGGTGGGGTCCTGCACAGCTTCTCCGGGAGCGCCGAGCAGGTCCCCCCCCTCGCGGCGCTGGGGCTCCACTTCTCCTTCGCCGGGCCGGTCACCTACGAGGGGGCGCGCAAGCCGCTGGCCGCCGCCCGGGCGGTCGCGCCGGACCGGCTGCTCGTGGAGACCGACGCCCCCGACCAGAGCCCCCACCCGCACCGCGGGACGAGGAACGAGCCGGCCCACCTGCCGCTCGTGCTCGGCGCCGTGGCCCTCGCCCGGGGCGCCACCCCCGCCGAGCTCGACCGACTCACCACCGAAAACGCGCGACGCCTCCTGCGCCTCACCCCCACCTGATTCTTGACCACGAGCCGCAAGATCTCCCCCCGCGCCGACCGGAACGCGCGCCTCCTCGGACTCGAGGCGGTGGCCCGGCTCGGGGAGGCCCACGTGATCGTCCTGGGGCTCGGCGGAGTGGGCTCCTTCAGCGCCGAGGCGCTGGCCCGCGCCGGGGTGGGGAGGCTCACGCTGGTGGACGGGGAGCGGGTGGACGAGACCAACGCCAACCGTCAGCTCCACGCCCTCGACGGGGAGTTCGGGCGATTCAAGGCGGAGGTGCTCGCCGAGCGGCTCTCCCGGGTCGCCCCCACCGCCCGGTTCGACCCGGAGTGCGTGCCCTACGGGCCGGAGACGGCCGACCGGCTCGTGCCAGCCGGGACGTCCTACGTCGTGGACGCCATGGATACCGTGGTGGCGAAGCTGCACGTCATCGCCCGCTGCCTCGACCTGGGCATCCCGGTGGTCACGGCCCTCGGGGCGGCGCGGCGGATAGACCCCACCGCGGTCCAGGTCACCGACCTGTCCGAGACCCACACCGATCAGCTGGCCAAGGACGTTCGCAAGTACCTGCGCAGGCGCCACGCCATCTCCGCCACCGCCCCGCTCGGGGTGAAGGCGGTCTGGTCGGTCGAGGAGGCGCGGGAAACCCTGTCCCTCCCGGGGGACGAGGAGGGCATCCCCGGGACCCGAGCCCGTCCGGACGGGCAGCGCCGGCGCGATCCAAAATGCTACGGGAGCGTGGCCTTCGTGACCGGAGTCTTCGGCCTGGTGGCGGCCGCCGTGGTCGTGCAGGACCTGGGCGGGGTGGCCCCGCGAACCCCCCGGGTCCTGACGGACGCGGAGCGGGCGAGGCGGCAAAAGCGCGGTATATCCAGGGGAACCAGGAGAGACGGATGACGACCAAGACCTTCGACGCGGTGGTGATCGGGGCCGGACCCGGCGGATACGTGGCGGCCATCCGGCTCGCCCAGCTGGGCAAGAGGACGGCGCTCGTGGAGAAGGAGTCGCTGGGCGGCGTCTGCCTGAACTGGGGGTGCATCCCCTCCAAGGCCTTCATCGCCGTGGGCAACCTGGTGGACGAGATCCGCGGCGCGGCCGAGCGCGGGATCCTGGTCTCCGAGCCCAAGGTGGACGTGGCGAAGCTCCGCGCCTTCAAGGAGGGCGTGGTGAAGAAGCTCGTCGGCGGGGTCGGCGCGCTCGAGAAGGGCAACGGCGTGGAGGTGCTGAAGGGCAAGGCCACCTTCGTCGGGCCGAACGCGGTGGAGGTCGAGGCCGGCGGCGAGAAGACCCGCGTCGAGGCCGGGGCCTTCATCCTGGCCACCGGCGCGCGCCCCATCGCCATCCCCGGGTTCGCCTACGGCAAGGACGTCTGGACGGCGCGCGAGGCGCTCGACCTGCCGGAGGTTCCGGCGCGGCTCGTCGTCATCGGGGGCGGGGTGATCGGGCTCGAGCTGGGCACGGTCTACGCCAAGCTGGGGTCGAAGGTCACCGTGGTGGAGGCGCTGCCTGCGCTCCTCACCGGCGTTGACCCTGAGGCGGTGCGCATCGTCCAGAAGGGGTTGCGGCAGCGGGGCGTGGACGTCCACCTGAACGCCAAGGCGAAGGGGCTCGACGCCGCCGGGGGCGCGCTCTCGGTGCGCATCGAGGTGGAGGGGAAGGAGCAGGCCATCCCGGCCGACAAGGTGCTCGTGGCGGTGGGCTTCCGCCCCAACACGGAGGGGCTCGGACTCGAGACGGCGGGGGTGAAGCTCGACGCCAGGGGCTACGTGCAGGTGGACGACCAGCTCCGCAGCTCGAATCCCGCGATCTTCGCCATCGGCGACGTGGTCGGCCCCCCGTTCCTGGCCCACAAGGCCTCGAAGGAGGGCGAGATCGCCGCCGAGGTCGTGGCCGGCCACAAGTCGGCGCGCGACTGGGTGGCCATGCCCGGCGCCATCTTCACCGACCCGGAGGTGGCCACCACCGGCCTCTCCGAGGAGCAGGCCCGCGCCAAGGGGCTCGACCCCATCGTCGGAAAGTTCGCCTTCGCGGCGCTGGGGCGCGCCATCGCCATCGACCACACCGAGGGGTTCGTGAAGGTGATCGGCGACCGCGACTCGAAGCTCCTGCTCGGGGTGACCATGGTCGGTCCGGAGGCCTCCGACCTCATCGCCGAGGCCACGCTGGCGCTCGAGATGGGGGCCTACGTCGAGGACGTCGCGCTCACCATCCACGCCCACCCGACGCTGGCCGAGGCCTTCATGGAGGCGTCGAAGGCGGCGCTGGGGGAGGCCATCCACGCCATCAACCGGCCGGAGCGCCCCCGCCGGGAGAAGGCGGAGCCGGCCGCGAAGGGATAGAGGGGCGCGCGTGCGGACGCTCCGGGTGCACCGGCTCGGGAGGGTCGAGTACGCCGACGGCCTGGAGCTCATGCGGCTCGCTTCGGAGCGGGTGCGCGCCCGCGACCCCGACACCGACTGGCTCTTCCTGCTCGAGCACCCGCCCGTCCTCACGCTGGGTCGGGGGGCGGGAGCCGCCAACGTCGTGGCCTCGCCGGAATGGCTCGCCGCGCGGGGCTTCGAGATCCACGAGACCGACCGGGGAGGGGACGTGACCTACCACGGGCCCGGCCAGGTGGTGGCCTACCCGGTGGTGGACCTGTCGGGCAAGCCGGACGTCCGGAAGTTCGTGGGCGCGCTGGAGGAGGCCATGATCCGGGCCTGCGCCGACTGGGGGGTCGAGGCGGAGCGCCACCCGGAGCACCGCGGGACCTGGATCGGCCCCCGCAAGGTGGGGGCCGTCGGGGTGCACCTCTCCCGCTGGATCTCCACGCACGGACTGGCCTTCAACGCCCACGCCGACCTGGCCCACTTCGGAGCCATCGTTCCCTGCGGCATCGGAGACCCGTCACTTGGGGTGACGACGCTGGCGGCGGAGCTGGCGCGTGCCGGCCGGGCCGCGCCGACGCTCGCCGAGGTCGAGGAGAGGCTGGCCGTCCACCTCTGCGAGGTCCTGGAACGGGAGCGCCGGGACGGCGACTTCGACCTCCACACCATCTCGGTGACGGCGACCCGCGCGGACGGGAAGGTCCTGCTCCTGCGCCGTTCGGAGGAGCGCGGAGGCTTCTGGCAGCAGGTCACCGGTTGCATCGAGCCCGGCGAGGACCCGGCCACGGCGGCGCGCCGCGAGCTGCGCGAGGAGACCGGAGCCGACCAGCCGGTCCGCTCCCTCGGCTACGTGCACGGCTTCGCCCTCGGCCCCTCCCAGTCTGCCCGGGCCGGCGGGGGGATGCGTACCGGGAGGGAGACCGCCTTCGCCGCGGTCCTCCCCGACGGTTTCGCGCCGCGCCTCTCCGACGAGCACCGCGAGTGGGGTTGGTTCACGCCCGACGAGGCGGTCGCGCGGGTCCCCTGGGCCGGGTTGGGCAGGGCGGTGCGGCTCGCCGGGGCCGGGGCCGACCCGCGCGTCGTGCTTGCCCCCGACCTCGCTTCGTGATTCCTTTTCCGGCTCCTCCAACGACCGGAAAGACCGAAGATGATCACCGTAGAGAAGATCGGCGGGACGTCGATGTCGAAGTTCGACGACGTCCTCGCGAACATCATGCTGCGCGACCCCAAGCAGGTGTACGGCCGGGTCTACATCGTCTCCGCCTACGCCGGCGTGACCAACGAGCTGCTCGAGAACAAGAAGAGCGGCGCTCCGGGCATCTACGCCAAGTTCGCCTCGGGCGACGACTACCACGGCGCCCTCGAGGCCCTGCTCGGAAAGCTCAAGGCGACCAACGCCGGCTTCGCCGCCATCGGGCTCGACGTGAAGGCGGCCGACGACTTCCTCGACAGGCGCATGAGGGAGCTGCGCGCCTACCTGGACTCGATGCGCCACGTGCTGGCGAGCGGTTACCTGCGCCGCGACAACGTCCTCCTCGCAGCCCGGGAGATGCTGGCCGCCATCGGCGAGGCCCACAGCGCGTTCAACAGCGTGGCCATCCTGAAGGCCAGGGGCGTGAAGGCCCAGCTCCTCGACCTCTCCGGCTTCGACGACGACGAGGCCCTCACCATCGACCAGCGCATCCACAAGTCGTTCCAGGGCGTGGACGTGGCCGGGCAGGTCGTGGTGGTCACCGGCTACACCAAGGGCATCGAGGGCATCATGCGGGAGTTCGACCGCGGCTACTCCGAGGTGACCTTCAGCAAGGTGGCGGTCGAGCTCAGGCCCGCGGAGGCCATCATCCACAAGGAGTTCCACCTCTCCTCGGCCGACCCGGAGATCGTGGGGGCGAAGAACACCGTGCTGGTCGGGATGACCAACTACGACGTGGCCGATCAGCTGGCCGACGTGGGGATGGAGGCCATCCATCCCAAGGCCGCCAAGCCCATGGAACTCGCCGCCATCCCGCTGCGGCTCAAGAACACCTTCGAGCCCGACCACCCCGGCACGCTCATCACCAAGGAGTACGTGGGGACGAAGGCCCGCATCGAGGTCATCGCCGGCTCGCCCAAGGTCACCGCCATCGAGATCCACGACCCGTCGATGGTGGGCACCGTCGGCTTCGACGCGCGGGTGATGGAGGTCTTCGCCCGCCACGGCGTCTCGTACATCCTCAAGGCCACCAACGCGAACTCGATCACCCAGGTGGTCTGGGACAAGTCGGTCACCCCGTCCTTCATCGAGGAGCTCGAGAACGCCTACGAGACGGTGACGGTGGTCCCCTCGGCCATGGTCTGCGCCATCGGCACCAACATCGCCTTCCCCGGCGTGCTGGCCCGCGCCACCCAGGCCCTCGCCGAGCAGCGCATCAACGTGAACGCGGTGTCCCAGTCGCTGCGCCAGACCAGCATCCAGTTCGTCATCGGCCGGGAGGACTACAAGCGGGCGGTGGCGGCGCTGAACGAGGCCCTCTGCCTCCACCCGCCCGCGGTGGGGTAGGGCCTCCAGGGCCGGGCCTCAGAGGTCCAGCGCGCCCTCGTCCACGAGGCGGCACACCGCCGTGATGTCCCGGTGGAGTTCCCGGTCCTCGTCGAGGTGGGGGACGACCTCGCGGATGCGCCGGTGGGCCTCGGCGACGCGCGCCGCCGGGCGCAGCGGGCGGCGCAGGTCGAGGGCCTGCGCGGCCACCAGCATCTCGATGGCCAGGCAGGTGCGGACGTTCTCCACCACCGAGCGGGCCTTGAGCGCGGCGGTCATTCCCATCGAGACGTGGTCCTCCCGTCCGGCCGACGAGGGGATGGAGTCCACGCTGGCCGGGTGGGCCAGCACCTTGTTCTCCGAGACCAGCGCGGCGCTGGTGACCTGGGCGATCATGTACCCGGAGTCGAGCCCGGGGTTGCGGGCCAGGAAGGGCGGCAGCCCGGAGAGCATGGGGTTCACCAGCTGTTCCACCCGCCGCTCCGAGATGGTGGCCAGGTGGGAGGCGGCGATGGCCATCACGTCGAGCGCCAGCGACACCGGCTGCCCGTGGAAGTTGCCGCCCGAGACGATCTCCCCCACCTCGGCGAAGACCAGCGGGTTGTCGGTGGCCGCGTTCGCCTCGCGCCCGAGCACGCCGCGGGAGAAGGTCAGTCCGTCGCGGGCCGCCCCGTGCACCTGGGGCATGCACCGGAGCGAGTAGGGGTCCTGGACCCGGTGGCAGTCGGGCCCCTGGTGGGAGGCGTTCAGGGGGGAGTCGGCGAGCAGTTCCCGCAGGTGGGCTGCTGCGGCCGCCTGTCCGTGCTGCCCGCGGGCCTCCTGGATCGAGGCCAGGAACGGGCGGTGGGAACCGAGCAGCCCCTCGAGCGTCATCGAGCCGGCCACGTCGGCCATCGCGGCGAGCCGGTCGGCGCGGACCTGGGCGAGCGATCCCACCGCCACCATGGCCTGGGTCCCGTTCACGAGGGCGAGCCCCTCCTTGGCCTGCAGCACCACCGGGCGCAGCCCCACCCGGGCGAGCGCCTCCCGTCCAGGCAGGCGGTGGCCACCCACCCAGGCCTCCCCCTCGCCGATGACGACGAGCGCCAGGTGGGCCAGCGGGGCGAGGTCGCCCGAGGCGCCCACCGAGCCGCGCTCCGGGACGACCGGGATGCAGTCCCGCTCCAGGAGGGCGAGGACGAGGTCGAGGGTCTCCTCCCGGATGCCGCTGCGCCCCTTGGCGAGGACGTTGGCCCGGAGGAGCACGAGGGCCCGGGCCTCCCCGGGGGAGAGGGGGGCGCCGACGCCCGCCGCGTGGGAGAGGACCAGGTTGCGCTGGAGCCTCTCCAGATCTCCACGGGCGATCCGGACCTCCGCCAGCGTCCCGAAGCCGGTGTTGATCCCGTAATGGGCCTCCCCGTCGTCGAGGCGGGCCTCGACGAGCGCGCGCGCGGCGCGGACCCGGTCCCGCGCCATCGGAGCGAGCTCGACCCGGGCGCCGCCCCGCGCAACCTGCTCGATCTGCTCGAGCGCCAGGCTCTCCCCGTCCAGGACGACCCTCGCCATGACCACCTCCGGCGAAAATGAATCGCACGTTTCCCTACCGATTCCCACCTCGGCCGGGATGGCGCGCGCCTTGCTCTCCGGGCCCCCGTGCCCCGACGCATGGCTCTCGCCGCGCTCCTGCTCGCATCCCTCGGACCGTCCGCCCTGAGGCGTCTTCCGCGCGCCGATCCGCCGGCTTGCGAGCCGGCCGGGCGCGGAACTCCCCCGGCCCACTGGATCGGCTGCCGGGGCGATCCTGGAGCGGACCGTCCGCTCTCCGGCCTCGAGCTCGTCCTCCTGGGCCGTGCCGTGGACCTCGACCGGGCGACCGCAGCCGACCTCGCCGCCGTGCCGGGCATCGGGCCTGGGCTCGCCTCCGAGGTGGTCCGGGACCGGGAGGAGCGGGGTCCCTTCGGCCGTCCGGACGGGCTCCTCCGCGTGAGGGGCATCGGCCCCGCCCGCATGAGGCAGGCGCGCCCCTTCCTCACGGTCACGACGCCGTAGCCGTGGGTCGAAGGGTCGGGGTACTGTGGGACCGAGGAGTGAACCCGTGCGGATCCGCTGCGAACGCTGCGCGACCATCTACGAGCTGGACGAGAAGCGGCTCCCGCCCCACGGGGCGCTCGTGAAGTGCACCCGGTGCGAGCACGTCTTCCGTGCGGCGCCCCCGGCGCCCGGAATCGCCGTCTCGCAGGCGGAAGAGCGGTCCGTCGAGGTTCGGCCGGCCGGTGACGAGAAGACGGCCCTCTTCGGCTTCTCCGCGCCCGGTGGAGAGGAGCAGACGGCGAACATCGCCGGCGTGAAGCCACCCGAGCCCGCTCCGCCCAGGAGGCGCGACCCGGTACAGCCCGCGACCTCCGGGCTGCGCCAGAAGCCCGGCCCGACGGCCGGTGGGGAGAAGGGAATGCGCTGGCCGTGGATGCTGCTCGCGGCGGTCCTCGCAGCCCTGGCGCTCGCCGCGGGCTGGTACGCCCTTCAGAGCAGGGTCGCGACGCCGACGACCAGGCTGCCCGCCGGCGTGGAGCTCTTCCCGACCTGAAGCGTGTCGTTGAGCCGCTTCCCCGTGGACGGGTCGGTGACCTTTCCCGGATAGCCCAGGTTCACCCGCATCCGGGCGACGCCGCGCGCCAGCCGGTGGACGACGACCGCCGTCCCGTCCGGTTCCACCACGGTCACCAGCCCGACGTGGGCCGCCGTCCCCCCCGGCCGGTCGGCCAGGAAGACCACGTCGCCAGGGGAGCAGCGGATCCCGGTGCGCATGGCGCCCCGTTCCCTGGCCACGAGGAGGAGCGCGCCCGCGGTCCGGGCGTCGGTGGGGAGGGGCCTGCCGGCGTGGTCGAAGGCGGCGCGGACCAGCGCGGTGCAGCCGGCGCCGTAGTTGCGGCCGTCCACCACCACGTCGCGGCTGCCGACGAGCGACTGGGCGGTGTCCACGGCGCGCCGGACGTCCAGCTTCAGCTCGGGTGCGGGGGCCGTGTGCCCGGAAGCGAGAGCCGGGCCAGTGCCGCCTGTTCCGCGGGCACCGGCCCGGCCATCACCGGCGGGCGGGGGCAGGGGTCGGCGGGTGGCGCTCGCCTTGGCCGAAGCGCAGGCGACGTTGCCGATCGCCAGGGCCAGGAGGAGGAACGCGCGTGATGCCGCCATGCCGGTCATGCTATCCGCGCGGGCTCGCCCGTCCAGTTCGCGGGCCGGATCGCGATATCGGATCTGTCGGACCGCGGTGCTACGTTTCGCGGTTCGATGACGCGCCGCTATCAGCTGCGACCCTCCGCCGGCGCGCCCCGCCCGTTCGACTCCGGCGACCAGCTGAACGACGAGCAGAGGGCGGTCATCGAGGCCCCCGACGGTCCGTTGCTGGTCATCGCCGGCGCCGGCTCGGGCAAGACCCGCACGCTCACCTGGCGCGTGGCCCGGCTCCTCCACGGCCACCTCGAGCCCGAGTCGCTGCTGCTCCTCACCTTCACCAACAAGGCCGCGCACGAGATGCTCCGCCGCGTGGAGGAGGTGGCGCAGATCGACACCCGGCGCATCTGGGGCGGCACCTTTCACCACGTCGCCCACCGGGTCCTGCGCGAGCACGCCGGACTGCTGGGCTACGAGAAGGGCTACTCCATCCTCGACCGGGAGGACGGCCGCGACGTGATGGCCGCCTCCATCGCCGACTGCGGCCTCGCGGTGGGTGCGCGCCGCTTCCCCAAGGCCGACGTCCTCATCGACCTCGTCTCCATGGCGGTGAACACCCAGACGCCGCTCGCCGACGTCCTCCTCGACCGGCGCCCGCAGTTCGCCCCGCTGGTCGAGGACGTCCTGCGCGTGGCGCGCCGGTACGCCGAGCGCAAGCACGGCATGAACGCCATGGACTTCGACGACCTCCTGCTCAACTGGAAGGTCCTGCTGGTGGAGCACGAGGGGGTCCGGCGGCTCCTCGCCGAGCGCTTCCGGCACGTGCTCGTGGACGAGTACCAGGACACCAACCGGCTGCAGGGCGACGTGGTGGACCTCGTCGCCTCCCACCACCGCAACCTCTGCGTGGTCGGCGACGACGCCCAGAGCATCTACTCGTTCCGGGGCGCCCACTTCGCCAACATCCTCGAGTTCGAGAAGCGCTACCCGGACGCGCGCCGCTTTCACCTCACGGTGAACTACCGGTCCACGCCGGAGATCCTCCACCTGGCCAACGCCTCCATCGAGAACAACTTCAAGCAGTTCAAGAAGGAGCTGCGGAGCGTCCGGCCGTCGGGGTCGATGCCTGGGCTCGTGCCCTGCCGCGACGTGGAGCAGCAGGCCGCCTTCGTGGCCCAGCGGGTGCTCGAGTTGCGCGACGAGGGGTTTCCCCTCAAGGAGATCGCCGTCCTCTACCGGGCGCACCACCACTCCATGGAGGTGCAGTTCGAGCTGGCCCGTCGCGGCATCCCCTTCGTGGTGCGGAGCGGCGTCCGCTTCTTCGAGGCGGCCCACATCAAGGACGTCCTGGCCCACCTGCGCTTCGCCCACAACCCGGGGGACGAGCTGGCGCTGAAGCGGGTGCTGAAGCTCTTCCCGGGCATCGGCAGCATGACCGCCGACGCCGTGTGGAACGCACTCGCCGCCCGGCGGCGGGGCGGGGCCGGCTCGGTGGACGAGCTCTCCTCGCCCGACGTGGCGAGCCACGTCCCGCCGAAGGCCAGGGAGGGCTACCGGCGGGCGGCGGAGCTCCTGCGGGCGCTCACGCGCGCCCCCACCCGGGACCTGCCGGGCGAGTCGATCGACCGGGTCCTGGAGGGGGGCTACGAGGAGCACCTGCGCACCGCCTACCCAAACGCCGACTCGCGCATCGAGGACATCCGGCAGCTCGCCGACTACGCCCGTGGCTACGAGGACGGCGAGACCTTCCTCGCCGAGATCGCCCTCCTCACCGAGCTCACCGCCGAGACGGTGGCCGAGGGGGAGGAGCCCGACGAGAAGATGGTGCTCTCCAGCGTCCACCAGGCCAAGGGGCTCGAGTGGCGCGCGGTCTTCGTGGTCTGGCTCGCCGACGGCCGCTTCCCGAGCGCGCAGGCGCTCCGCGACCCGGAGGGCGAGGAGGAGGAACGGCGCCTCTTCTACGTGGCCTGCACCCGGGCCAGGGACGAGCTCACGCTGTGCCACCCGCTCGTGACCGCCCCGCGCGACAGGGAGCGGGTGGTCCTCAAGGCCTCCCGGTTCGTCGAGGAGCTCCCCGGAGACCCGGCGGTCTACGAGCGCTGGCAGCTCGACGACGGGCGCGGGCTGCCGGCGCTCGCTCCGGCCCGGGAGGGCGGTCCCGCGCTCCCCGCCATGGCGATGCCGCGCCTCTTCGGGGCGGCGCCGGACGGGGACGCCGACGGGGATGACGTTCCGTTCTAGGAGTCCCCCGACCCGGGACCGTGCTACCTTTCCGGGAGATGCCTCCCTCCCTGAGCCGGGACAAGCCAATCCTCGGCATAGACCTCGGGACCACCAACACCTGCGTGGCCCACGTGCGGAACCGCATCCCGCGGGTCGTGCCGACCGACAAGGGCAGCCTCGTCCTGCCCAGCGTCGTGGCGCTCGGGAGCCGCGGAGACTTCCTGGTGGGCGGAGCCGCCAAGGATCAGCTCCTCACCAACCCCCGCAACACCATCTACGGGGCCAAGCGGCTCATCGGCCGGAAGTTCAACTCGCGCGTGGTCCAGGACCTGAGGTCGTACTACTCGTACGACATCGTCGAGGGGCCGCAGGGGGAGGCGGCGGTCTCGCTGGGCGACCGGATCTACGGGCTGCCCGAGATCTCGGGGATGGTCCTCGCCCACGTGAAGAAGATCGCCGAGGCCTTCCTGGGAAGGCCCATGCCCCAGGCCATCATCTCGGTGCCGGCCTACTACAACGACAACCAGCGCCATGCCGTGAAGGAGGCCGGGCGCCTGGCCGGCTTCGAGGTGAAGCGCATCGTCAACGAGCCCACCGCTGCCGCTCTCGCCTACGGGTTCAACCGCGGGCTCGACCAGCGGGTGCTGGTCTACGACCTGGGCGGGGGGACCTGCGACATCTCGGTGCTCCAGCTCCAGCAGAACGTCTTCGAGGTGCTGGCCACCGGCGGCGACACCTTCCTGGGCGGCGTGGACTTCGACAACCGGATCATCGACTGGGTGCTCGACCAGTTCTGGAAGGAGCACAAGGTCGATCTGGCCCAGTCCCCCATCGCGCTGCAACGGGTGAAGAAGGCGGCCGAGGCGGCCAAGATCGACCTCTCCCTCATCCCCAATACCGTGATCGACCTGCCCTTCATCGAGGAGCGTCGCGGGAAGCCGCTCGACGTGCGCATGCCCATCTCCCGGCAGCAGCTCGAGGGGCTGTCGTACGACCTCGTGGACCGGAGCTTCCAGCTCTGCGACGAGGTGCTGGCGCAGAAGGGGATCTCCCGGAGCTCGATCGACGAGATCATCCTGGTGGGCGGGCAGAGCCGGATGCCGCTCGTGCAGCAGCGCATCCGCGAGCACTTCGGCAAGCCGCCGCGCAAGGGGGTCCACCCCGACGAGTGCGTCGCGCTGGGCGCAGCGCTCCTCGGCGACTCGCTCGACAGCATCGATTCGGTGACCCTGGTGGACGTGCTCTCCATGCCCATCGGCATCGCCGCCGCCAACGACCGGATGCGCAAGGTTCTCGAGAAGAACCAGCCCATTCCGGCGACGCGCAGCTTCCGGCTTCCGCCCCCCCGCGAGCCGGGCCGGCCCATCGAGATCGACATCTACCAGGGCGACAGCGACCAGATCGTGGACGACGAGTTCCTGGGCTCGCTGCGCCTCCCCGCCGCGGCCACCGGCCGGCGCATCGACTTCAAGCTCGACGAGGAGTGCCTGCTGCGGGTCACCTTCGACGACCCGGAGCGGGGGATGGTCGAGGTCCCCTTCGCCACCCGGGACACCCCCGAGGCCATCCGCAGGGCCATCGCCCAGAAGACGCCGCCGCCGGGCGCAGCCGGGGCGGCGCCGCGCGAGCAGCGGCGCGGGCTCTTCGGGTGGCTCACCCGGAGCTGACGTTGCGCTTCGCGTCCCAGGCCTGGCTCGACGCGGTCGTGCGGGAGGTGAACGCCCACGCCGACCTGGGCCGGGCCCTGGCCGGGCTGGGTGCGGACCTGGCCGCCGTCGTGGAGCGGGATGGACGCCACTTCCCCCACGGGGCCGCCGCCTGGGGGCGGCAGGCGGGTGGGCGCATCGTGGAGTGGCGGGTCCTTCCCGACGAGGACGACGTCCTGGAACTGGAGCCGGCCTACGTGGTCCGGGCGCCGCTCCCGCTCTGGAAGGACCTCCTGACCGGGCGTGCCGACCCGGTCCAGGCGGCGCTCTCCGGCCGGGTGAAGGTGAAGGGGGACCTGGAGGGGCTGGTGCGCCGGGCCGGCTACCGGTACATCGTGGACGAGGCGCTGCGGAAGGTGCCCACCGAATTTCCCGACGAGGTGAGCCGATGAGCGAGAAGCGGAAGGGCATTCCAGAGGTCCTGATGGAGCAGGGCGTGGCCGCGGCCGCGCGAGCGGCCCGGGTGGTCCTGGAGGATCCCCGGGGGCAGGAGGTCCTCGCCGCGGCCGTGGGAGCGGCGCAGAAGGGCAAGCGGCAACTCGAGGAGGTCCAGGGGATGGTGATGCGCGCCGCCGGGCTTCCCACCAAGGGGGACTACGACGAGGTGGCGAAGAGCATGGCCCGCCTCAAGCGAAAGCTGCGGGACCTGGCGAAGCAGGTGGACGCGGAGCGGAAGCGTTGACAGGGTGGGGAGCCCCCGGCATACTCCGCGGCCATTTTGAGAGGATCGGGCGCTTAGCTCAGCGGTAGAGCACTGCCTTCACACGGCAGGGGTCGAAGGTTCGAAACCTTCAGCGCCCACCAACTAAATGATTAGGAATAACGGGCTGTTACCTTCTCGAGGTGGCATCCCGTTTTCTTTGGCTAGCTCATCCCAGGTGGTAATCGAGGTGGCAATTCCCGGGCGGGGGGTACAGCCCTGAGGCGGGGAGCAGCCGCCTACGTGCAGAATCGCCCGTGAAACGACGGGACGGCCCCCGGGCCCGGGAGGCACGGCGCGGAGGGTGGGCTTGATCCGTCTTGGTGGACACCAGCCCAGTGGGGTTTACGGTGCTGTGACGTGGATCTGAATCTGCTCCTCGATCAGGGACATGACGACGCGCCTCTCGCCCAAGGGAGAGATCCTACCCCGGGACCCGTGGCCGCATCCCCCGCATTGGTTGAGGCCCGGGGAGATCGGGTACCGTGCCCCGATGGCCTCGTCCACTGACGGTCCTTGCAGGGGTGGCGCGTGAGGACACGGCTCCTGTCCCTGTTCCTGGCCTCGTCGCAGTGCAGTTGCTCGTTCTTCGTGCGGACGGTGCCGTCCGGGCCGATCGAGAGGCCCGACAAGCCGGTGGAGTGCAACGACGGCTACGTAGCCCCTGCGATCGACACGGCCATCGCCCTCGCCTGGGTGGGAATCGGGATCGCGGCGTTCGCGGGGTCGAAGGCGACGAACCTGGAGGGCGGGGGAGCCATGATCGGGGCCGCTTGCTTCGGGGGCTTCGCCGCCCTGGGATACGTCCAGCGAAGCCGATGCGAGGAGGTCAAGGTGGAGAACTCCGCCTGCATCGCCGGTGACGGGGCCGCCTGCCTCCGGCTCGATCCGGGCTGGGTTCCTCCGTCGCCGTTGCCAGCAGGTCCCTGAGCCCGTGGGCGAACAGGGAGACTTGACGGATCCCGAGCAGTAGCCGGGCCTTGGGCGAGAACGCTCGCTCGGGGCCCCTCCCTCGATCCGGGCGGCACGGGACGATGCGCGCTCCCTGACGGGTCTCCCTGGAACATGGGAGAACTCGACGCGCTCACCCGGTGCTAGCCTTCACCCAGGAACGAGCCAGACCGATCGGCGCCGGGGGAGCGCCGACCTGAAGGCCCCAGAAGCGGTGGGGCCTTCACCATTTCCGGGACCGGTTGCTGGCTTCGCCCCGTGATTCACCGCGGGTCCAGGTTCATCCTCCGGAGCAGGGAGGCCATCCGCGCGTCCCCCCGGATCTTCGCCAGCAGCGGATCCCAGGTGAGGAGGAGCAACCCCCCGTCGCGGGCCAGGAGCGCCTTCTCGAGCCAGGCGAAGGCCTGGTCGGCCTCGCCCCGCCAGGCGTGAACCTCGGCGATCTGGAACGGGGAGGGGCTGGCCAGCTCGCCGGTGAGCTCGGCGAGCGCCGCCTCCGCCTCGCGTGCATGGCCGAGGTCGTGCTCGGCGAGCGCCGCCCCGCGCAGCCGCCAGACCCCGGGGGAGCAGCGGTTCGTCCGGGCCAGCGCGCCGGCCGGGTTCCCCACCAGGAGCTCGCGCACCCCGAGCGCCTGGAGGGCGTAGTCGTTGTCCGGGGCGATCTCGGTGGCGCGCAGCAGGGACCCTTCGCCCGCCCGCCCCCTGGTCGCGGCGACCTCCAGGAGACCCAGCGACATCCAGGCCGAGGCGGAGAGCGGGTCGAGCTCGGTGGATCGGCGGAGCACCTCGATGGCCTCGGTGACGCGCCCCTGCGGTGCGAGCAGCCAGGCCCCCTTCTTCCGGAGGATGTCGGCGTCGCCGGGAGCCAGGGCGAGGGCGTGGTCGAAGTCCTCCCGGGCCGACTCCCAGTCCCAGCTGGTCTGGGCGAGGAGCTGGGCCCGCGCGGCGTAGGCCTCGGCCAGCCTCGGGTCGAGGTCGATGGCGCGGGCCGCGGCGGCGACGCCTTTCCTCTGGTTCAGCGCGATCTCGTCCGGATCCTGCGCGTAGTCCGCCAGGCCGCTGAAGGCGGTCGAGAGCGTGGCCCAGGCGGGTGCGAATCCCGGAGCGAGGGAGATGGCCTTCTCCGACGCGGCCACCGCGCGGACGAAACCATCCAGGCTGGAAGGGGCGAGGAAGCGCCGGGCCAGCAGGTACTGGTTGTAGACCTCCGGGTCCACCGTCTGCGCAGCATGGCCCGGCAACCTGGAAGGGAGGAGGGTGACCTGGAGGGACATCGCGACCGCCCGGCCGATCTCGTCCTGGACCGCGAGGATGTCCCCGGCCTCCCGGTCGAATGTTTCCGACCAGAGCTGGTAGCCGTCCCGGGCGTCCACGACCTTGGCGGTCACCCTCAGTCGAGATCCGATCCGCCGCACGCTCCCCTCGAGGATGGAGGTCACCCCGAGCTTCCTGCCGACCTCCCGGGCATCCTGCGTCCGGCCGCGCAGCGCGAAGGTCGTGGTCCGTCCCATCACCCGGAGGCCGGGGATCTCGGAGAGTGCGCCCTGGATCTCCTCGGTCATGCCGTCGGCGAAGTAGTCCTGCCCCGGATCCCCGCTCAGGTTGGCAAAGGGCAGGACGACGATGGAGGGAGAGCCGGAGACTGGCCGGGACGACGTCCGGTGGAGGTAGAGCGCGCCTCCGGCCAGGAGGAGGGCCAGGCCGGCCGAGGCAGCCAGGAGCGCGAGAAAGCGCCGGCGCTGGCGGCGGGCCAGGTAGGCACCGGGGGACGCAGGTCGGCGCCTGCGGTCGAGCCCGCCGAGGGTCCCGCGGAGGCCCCGTCGCCGCAACCCGTCGATCCACCCGTACAGGCCCACCCCACCTCCGGATAAGTGTGAGGCCGGATTCTACCAGACCGGGACGCCGGTCCACCGGGACGCCGGTCCACCGGGGCGCCGAAGGAGACAGCCCCCCGCACCCCTGGTAGATACAGCCCATGCGCGTCGCCTACCTGGGTCCACCCGGAACCTTCAGCGAGGAGGCCGTCTCCCGCTGTCCGGCGCTCGCTGGCGCGGAGCGCCAGCCGTTCCCGAGCTTCGCCGACGCCTACGAGGCCGCCCTCTCGGGCCAGGTGGACGTCGCGCTCCTCCCGGTGGAGAACTCCATCGAGGGGGCGGTGGGAGCCACGCTCGACCTCCTGGTCCACCGGCCCGGCCTCCGCATCCGGCAGGAACTCGTGCTCCCGGTGGAGCAGCACCTGCTGGTCCGCGTCGGCGCCGATCTCGCCTCCATCCGGCGCGTGCTCTCCCACCCCCAGGCCCTCGGCCAGTGCTCGGCCTTCCTGCGGCAGCGCCTCCCCGCCATCCCCACCGAGCCGACGCTCTCCACCGCGGACGCGGCCCGCCGGGTGGCCGAGGAGCCGGGTCTCGCCGCCGTGGGCGGCCGAGGTGCGGCGGAGCGCTACGGTCTCGCCATCCTCGCCCCGTCCATCCAGGACGCGGCCGAGAATGCCACCCGGTTCCTCCTGCTGTCCCGGGAGGACGGCAAGGCCACCGGACGCGACCGCACCAGCATCGCCTTCACCCTCGACCGCGACCGGCCCGGCGGCCTCTACGAGGTCATCGCCGAGTTCGCCACCAGGCGCATCAACCTCTCCCGCATCGAGAGCCGTCCCACCAAGACGGCGGTCGGGCACTACGTCTTCTTCCTCGACTTCGAGGGGCACCGCGCCGAGCCCGAGTGCGCCGACGCGCTCGCCGGCGTGCGCCGGCAGGTGCACATGATGCTGCTCCTCGGGTCCTACCCGCGCGCCTGAGGCATCCGGCCCGTCGCGGCGGCCAGCATCCTCAGATGATCCGCCCCCGCCCCGCAGCAACCCCCGGCCAGGCTGGCGCCGGCCCGGACCGCCGCGGCCACGCCCGTGGCGAAGGCGGCCGGCCCTATCGGCTCCCCGGGGAGTCCCGCGTTCGGCTTCACCACCAGTGACACGGGGATCCGCGCGGCCGCCCGGGCCACGAGTTGGACCAGCGCCGCGTCCGGCGCCACGCAGTTCACCCCCACCGCCGCCGCGCCGTCCCTCCAGAGCACCTCGAGGAGATCGACGCCCGGGCAGCCATCGAGGGCGACCATCCCTCCTGGAGCCGGGACCAGGAAGGCGGTGACCACCACCGGGAGTCCGGTCCCGCGCCCCGCCGCGACCGCGGCGCGGGCCTCCTCGCGGTCGAGCTGGGTCTCGATCCAGATCAGGTCCGCGCCCGCCGCGGCCAGCGCGCCGCAGGCCAGGGCGTACCGCTCGCGAAGCTCCGCGGGGGACGGTCCCCGGCCTTCCCGGCCTGCGAGGCCGGTCGCTCCGACGCAGCCGGCCACGGCCGCCGGGCGGGCCAGGCGAGCCAGCGCGACGGCCCGGCGCGCCACCTCGCCGGCGTCGAGATCCGGTGCGGCCAGGTCGAGCCTGGCCAGGTTGAATGTGCAGGTGAGGAGGACCTCGGCGCCCGCCCCGGCGTGGGAGGCGTGGACTGCCGCCACCTCCCACGGTCGGCGGAGGACCCAGTCCTCGGGAAGGAGATCGGCCGGGAGGCCGCGGGCGATCAGCGCCGTTCCCATGCCCCCGTCGAGCCGGACGACGCGGGCTCCGCGGGGCCCGGGGATCACCCGAGTTCCACCGTCTCGAGGTGGGCGGGGACGTGGACCTCCCAGCCGCGGGCCGCGATGCGCTCCGCCTGGGCGGAGAGGGCGGTGGGCTCGCCGTGGACGCAGAAGGTCCTCCGGGGCGGCGTGGGCGCCCCGTCGAGCCAGCGCGCCACCTCGTCCCGGTCGCCGTGGGCCGAGAAGCCGGGGAGGGAGACGACGTGGGCCCGGACCGGGACGTCCTTCCCGTGCATCCGGACGGTCTCGGCGCCGTTCTGCAGCCGCCAGCCGCGGGTCCCGGCGGCCTGGAACCCCACCAGGAGGACGGTGGTGGACGGCTCGGGCAGGCGCCGCTCCAGGTGGTGGAGGACACGCCCGCCGGTGGCCATCCCGGAGGCCGAGAGGATGATGCACGGACCGTGAACGCGGTTGACGCCCTTGGACTCCTCGGTGCTTCGGGTGAAGGTGAGCCTCAGGGGACAGAGCGGCTCGACGCCCCGGTCGAGCAGGGCGTCCATGTGGGTGTCGTGGTCCTCCCGGTGGGCCCGGTAGACGGGCGTCGCGTCGGTGGCCATGGGGGAATCCACGAACACCGGCAGGGAGGGAATGCGCCCGGACTGCTCGAGCTCCCGCAGGAGGAAGAGCACCTCCTGGGTGCGCCCGATGGCGAAGGCGGGAATCACGATGGCCCCCCCGCGCGCCACGGCGGCGAGGACCTCCCGCTCCAGGGATGCGGCGGCAGTGTCGGGCGGGTGGACCCGGTCGCCGTAGGTGGACTCGACCACCAGGAAGTCGCACTCCGGCGGCGGCTCGGGGTCGGGCAGGATGGGGGCGTCGTAGCGCCCCAGGTCGCCGGAGAAGAGGATCCGGACGGGCTGGCCCGAGCCCCCGGCCACGGTCAGCGTCGCCGAGGCGCTTCCCAGGATGTGCCCCGCCCGCGAATAACCCAGGGTGAACCCGGGCACGATCTCGCGGGGCCTGCCGTAGCGCAGCGTCCGCAGCCTCCCGATGGCCACCGCGGCGTCTGCCGCCTCGTAGAGCGGCAGCGCGCGCGGGGCATGGCGCGAGTAGCCCTTGGCATTGGCGTAGCGAGCCTCCTCCTCCTGGAGCTTGGCGGAGTCGGGCAGCATGATGCGGGCCAGGTCGGCCGTGGCGGGGGTGCAGAAGGCCTCCCCCCGGAAGCCGCCGCGGCAGAGCAGCGGGAGGGCGCCGGAGTGGTCGATGTGGGCGTGGGTCAGGACCACCGCGTCGATCGAGTCGGGGGGAACCGGGAAGGGCGCCCAGTTGCGCAGCCGGTACTCCTTCATCCCCTGGAACAGGCCGGCGTCGACGAGGACCCGCCGGCCGGCCGCCTCGACGAGGAAGCGCGATCCGGTGACGGTTCCGGCTGCGCCGAGGAAGCGGATGGACGCCATGGTCCGGCGATTCTACAATGCATCGCCGGCAAGGCGGCAGGATGGCGGAGGGGGCATGCGGCGCAAGATCCGGGTCGTGGGCGCGATGATCGAGAAGGACGGCCGCTACCTCATCACCCAGCGATCGCCGACCGCCTCCCTGCCGCTCCTCTGGGAATTCCCGGGTGGCCGGGTGGAGGTGGGCGAGACCGACGAGGCCGCGCTGGCCCGCGAGCTCGAGGAGGAGATGGACATCTCCGTCCGGGTCGGGGAACGGCTCATCCACGTCCAGCACTCCTACGCCAGCTACGACATCGACTTCTGCGTCTACCGGTGCGAGATCAGGGCCGGCGCGGTCCAGAACGCGCGGGTCCACGACCACCGCTGGGTCCGTCCGGACGAGCTCGACCAGTACGAGTTCCCGGCCGCCGACGAGAAGACGGTCGCGAAGCTCCTGGGGCTCGAGCCCGGCGGTCCCCTTTCGAATTGACACGGCTCGTCGGGAACTTAGGTTGCGTCGCGGGAGGAACCCGTGACCGATCGACGCGCGACTGGATTCAGGGAACTCGAGGAGACGCTGCGGGCCCAGGCCGATCGCATCGACGAGCTCACCCGCGCCTGCGCCTCGCTGGTCGAGGACAACAAGGCCTTCCGGCAGCGGGTCGAGCGGGAGAAGGACCGGGTGCTCGACGCCGAGAAGGCCCGGCTCGCACAGGTCCTCCTCGAGACCCACGACGGCCTCGAGCTCGCCTCCCGCGCCTCCGGGCGGGAGCACGGCTCCGGCGTTCCGGCGCTGGCCGACCTCCGGGAGGGGGTCCGCCTGACCCTGGCCGCGCTGGAGAAGCGCATCTCCGAGGTCGGTGCTTCCCGGCTCCAGGTGGTCGGGCTCCCCTACGACCCGCGCACCGCCGAGGCCATCGACCTCCTCGCGGTCGACGACGAGGCCAAGGACGGGATCGTGGTCGAGGAACTGCGCCCGGGATGGCGGATCGGCGACCGGGTGCTCCGGGCTGCCCGGGTCCGGGTCGGCCGGCTCGCACGGGCATGAGAGCGCCGCCCAGGGCCCGGGGAATATGCCCGGTGCCCATCGGCGTTTCCACCGTGCTTTCCACCAACCAATTCGCGAGAGAGGCTCCATGAGACGAATCCTGACGCTGTCCCTGGTCGCGGCCACGGTCGTGGCCATCACGCTCGCCTGCAGCCGGGAGGGGAGGGCCGACGCCGGGAGCGCGACCAAGGCGGCTGCCGAAACCCTCTGGAGGGAGCTGCCCGTGGCGGTCCCCGGCGCGCCCGCGCCGGCCGCCCAGGCCGCCCCGCTCACCACGCTCGCCCCGCTCATCAAGCAGCTCAAGCCCGCCGTGGTGAACATCTCCACGACCACCGTCACGAAGGGGCACCCCAGCACCCCGGGTTTCCCCCGCGGCGGCCCGCAGGGCAATCCCCACGGAGGGCAGCCGGGCGGACCCGGCGGCCAGCTCGAGGAGTTCTACGAGCGCTTCTACGGCCAGCCGCGGCAGGAGCGCGACTTCCGCTCCAACAGCCTCGGCTCGGGGTTCATCATCAACAAGGACGGCTACGTCCTGACCAACAACCACGTGGTGGGCGACGCCGCCGAGATCAAGGTGAAGCTCTCCGACGGACGCGAGTTCCTGGCCAAGGTGGTGGGGAAGGACCCGCCCACCGACGTGGCGCTCATCCGGCTCGAGAAGGCGCCGCACGACCTCCCCACCGTGGCGCTCGGCGACTCCGACGCCCTCGAGCAGGGCGACTTCGTGCTGGCGCTCGGCAACCCGTTCGGCCTCTCCGGCTCGGCGAGCTTCGGGATGGTCTCGGCCAAGGCCCGCTCGCTGCAGAACGGCCCCTTCGACGACTTCATCCAGACCGACGCCGCCATCAACCCGGGGAACTCGGGCGGCCCGCTCTTCAACATGAAGGGGGAGGTGGTGGGGATCAACACCGCCATCGTCTCGCCGCAGATCGGCCAGGGCATCGGCTTCGCGGTCCCCATCAGCCTGGCCAAGCAGCTCCTGCCGCAGCTCGAGAAGGGGAACAAGATCGCCCGTGGCTACCTGGGCGTCACCGTGGGTGACCTGACCCCCGAGCTGGCCCGCGGGTTCGGCCTCGGCGAGAACGTGAAGGGCGCGGTGGTCCAGGATGTCATCCCCGGGGCCCCGGCCGGCAAGGCCGGCGTGAAGGCCGGCGACGTGGTCACCGCGGTCAACGGCAAGGCCGTCGAGGACCGCGGGCAGCTGACCCGCACCGTGGCCAGCATCGCGCCGGGTGGGACCGCATCCCTGAGCATCCTGCGGAAGGGAAAGAAGCAGGAGATCACGGTCACGGTCGGAACCCGCCCCGACGAGGAGGCGCTGGCCCGGGGAGAGGGCGCCGAGGAGGGAGAGCCCTCCGGCGACGCGGTGGTGAGCGGCAAGGGAGCGAAGCTGGGCGTCCGGCTGCAGCCCCTGACCCCGGAGATGCGCCAGCAGATGAAGCTCGATCCGGACGTGGGCGTGCTGGTGGCGGAGGTGACCGCCGACGGTGCGGCGGCGAGCGCCGGCATGCGGCGAGGCGACGTCATCCTGGAGGTCGCCCAGGACGCCGTGAGCAAGCCGGACCAGGTGAGCGCGGCCGTGGCGAAGGCCCAGCCCGGCGACGTGGTCCTCCTCCGGGTGAAGCGCGGGAACCAGACCAGCTTCATCCCGGTGAAGATCCCCGAACCCGAAACCCCGCCAAAGAAGTGACCCTGATGGGGATGTAGGCAAGGGTAGGAAGTTTGACGACACCGAGCCTCCGCCGTACCGTCCTCGGCGGAGGTTCACTCCATGTCCTGGTTCCGCCGAGCAGTCGAGGAAGAGCAGTCGCCACGGTCCCAGCCTTCCGACCGGCGGACGGGTTCGAGGCTCGACAAGGTCTTCCCCGTCTGGCTCGAGGGGCTTCACGGCTGCGGGATGGGCATCGCGCGCAACATCTCCGAGGGTGGAATGTTCGTGGAGACCGCCACACCGCACCCCATCGGCTCGCAGGTGCAGGTCTCCTTCCCCTCCGAGTCCGGCGACATGACCGCCGTGGGCGAGGTCCGCTACGTCTGCCACCTGGTCGGGCGCAAGGCCGGCCAGGACGTGCACGCCGCCGTCCACGGAATGGGCGTCCGCTTCCTCTACTTCGAGGCCCGCGGCGAGGCGCAGCGCGCCCTGCACTGAGCAGATGACCGACCCGCTCCTCGCGGTCGAGACGCGCGGACTCTCGCGCCTCTTCGACGGAAAGCCCGCCGTCGTCTCCCTCGACCTGCGCGTTCCGGCCGGCGCGTTCTACGGCTTCCTGGGGCCGAACGGGGCCGGGAAGAGCACCACCATGAAGATGCTCACCGGGCTGCTCCGCCCCACCTCCGGGGAGGCCCGTGTCCTCGGAGCCGACCTCTCCCGCGAAGGACTCTCGGTGAAGGGGCGGATCGGGGTGGTCCCCGACGGCCTGGCCCTCTTCGAGCGGCTCTCCGGCGCCGAGATGCTGCGCATCCAGGGGCAGCTCTACGGTCTCGACCGGGCCGTCGCCGCCCGCCGGGCCGCCGAGCTGCTCGAGGCGATGGAACTGGCCGCCGAGGGGGGAAAGCTCGTCCAGGATTACAGCCACGGGATGAAGAAGAAGCTGGCCTTGGCCTGCGCCCTCATCCACGGGCCGGAGCTTCTCTTCCTCGACGAGCCCTTCGAGGGGATCGACGCGGTGGCGGTCTCGGGGATCCGGCGGATGCTGCAGGACCTGGTGGCCCGGCGATCCCTCACCATCTTCCTGACCAGCCACGTCCTCGAGGTGGTCGAGCGGCTCGTCACCCACGTCGGGATCATCCACCGCGGGGAGCTCATCGCGCAGGGGTCGCTCGAGGAGGTGCGGGCCACCGGATCCCTCGAGGAGACCTTCATCCGGCTGGTGGGGGACGAGCGTCCCGCCGGGCCCGGACTCTCCTGGCTCGGCGCACGGGAGTCGGGGGAGTGACGACGGAGCTGCGCGCCCTGGTGGAACTGCGCGCCCGGCTCCTCTGGCGCCGATTCACCTCCCGCGGCGGGATCGTCGAGGGGGTGGCGAGCGTGGTGCTCCTGGCCATCGCCGTCCCGATCGGCATCGGGTTCGCGGTGGCCATCGGCTTCGGCGCCTTCCAGGCCGTCCGGGCCGGCACCGGGCTCCGCGCCGACGTGGGGGCGGCGGCCATCTTCTTCGGCCTCTGGCAGACCTGGACCGCGGTCAGCCTGACCCTGAACGATCGCGAGGGGCTCGACCTGCGGCGGTTCCTGGTCTTCCCCGTCCCGCCCGGCAAGGTCTACGCCATGGGGCTCCTGACCGGAATCGTGGGCGACCCCATGGGCGTCGTGTGGGGCGCGATGCTGGGCGGGGTGCTCGTGGGGGCGGCGGTGGCCCGACCCGGCCCGTGGCTCGTCCTGCTCCTCCTCCTGCTCGTCCTCTTCGCCGCGGCGACGATCATCCTCGTGGCGCTCGTCCAGGAGGTCCTCTCGGCGGTCCTCACCACGCGCCGGATCCGCGAGTGGGCCATGCTCGGTTCGGTCGGCGTCTCGGTCGGCGTGCTGGCGCTCCTCCTCTGGTCCTCCGACAGGCCGTTCCGGGCCGCGGCGGACCTCCTCCCCACGCTCAAGGTGGTCCAGTGGATCGCCTGGCCAGCGGCCCTCTCGGCGGCCGCGGCCCGGGACCTCTTCGCGGGGCGCGCACTGGCCAGCCTGCCCTGGTTCGCCGCCCTCGCCCTCGCCACCGCGCTCACCGGGTGGATCTCCTTCCGGATCGCGATCTGGCAGGCGCGCGGTGCGGGATCATCGGGGGAGGTGGCGTCAAGCGGGCCGTCCCCGGTCGGCCTGGGCTTCCGGGGCGGGCGCTTCGGCGCGCTGGTCGAGAAGGAGGCCCGGTACCTCTTCCGGCAGCCGCTGGCCCGGGTGGATGCCTTCCTCGCCCCGGTGATCATGGCCTTCGTGACCCTGAAGCTGGAGCCTCGAATCCCCGCCGAGGCGGGCGAGGTGATCCGCGCGCTTCCGCTCTTCGGAGCCGCGGTCTACGCCCACCTGCTCCTGCAGGCCTTCTGGCTGAACGCCTTCGGTTGGGAGCGAGGCGGGGTGCGGGCCTACTTCCTCGCGCCGATCGACCTCGGCGCGGTGCTTCGCGCCAAGGCGCTCGTCCTCTACCTCTTCAGCCTGCTCCTCTTCCTCGCCTCGGCGGCCGTCATGGCCGCGCTGGGGAAGGGGACGGCGCCGGGGTGGGCCTTCGGCGGGGCGCTCGTGCTCCACGCGGCGATGGCTCCCTGGCTCCTGCTCTCCGGGAACCTGGTCTCGATCCTCCGTCCCAAGGCGGCCTCGTTCGCAATCCAGCGAAGCTCGGCCGTCTCGGCCTTCTCCGGACTCATCGGGATGGGGATCATCTCGGCGTCCATGGCGCTCTTCGCCGTCCCGGCGCTCCTCGCCCTGCGCGCCGAGTCGCCGGCCACCCTGGTCGCGGGGTGGGGGTTCCTCGGCCTGCTCGGGGCCTGGGCCTTCCGGAAGGGCATCCCCAGGGAGGCCCGGTTGCTCGCGGATCGCCGGGACGAGTTCCTCCCGGCGATCTGCGGCGACGACACCTGACCGCGGCGGGCCGGCTCGGCTACTGCGAGAAGCCCTCGAGGAGGTAGTGGTTCTCGATGCGGCGCAGGGCGAGCGCCATGGCCGCCGTGCGCATGTCGATCTTCTTGCCCACCGCGAAGCGGCGCGAATCGTAGAGCGGGGTCTTCTGCGGGCTGTCGTTGGCGATGTCGTGGATGATGCCGAAGTTGGCCTTGATGGCCCGCTCCAGGCGGTTGTTCACCTCGGCCTCGCTCCAGTGCTCCATGCGCAGGTTCTGGAGCCACTCGTAGTAGGACACCGTGACGCCCCCGGCGTTGCAGACGATGTCCGGGATGAGGTCGATCTTCCGGTCGCGCAGGACCTTGTCGCCGTCCGGGGTGGTGGGGCCGTTGGCGGCCTCGGCCACCACCTGCACCTTGAGCCCCTCCGCCACGTCGCCGGTGATGGAGCCTCCCAGCGCGGCCGGGATGGCGATCTCGGCGTCGATCTTCCAGAACTCCTCCCGCGAGGCGCTGGCGCCCCCGGGGAATCCCTCCACCGAGCGGCGGAGGTTCTCCGGGCCGGCGGCGTGGGTCAGCAGCGCCGGGATGTCGAGCCCCTTCTCGTTCACGACGGTGCCGTAGGCGTCCTGCACCCCCACCACCTTCGCCCCCATGGCGTGGAGGATCTCGGCCGAGGCCGTGCCGACGTTGCCGAACCCCTGCACGAGGACCCGCTTGCCGGCCAGGCTCTCGCCGCGCCAGCGGGCCCACTCCTCCAGGCAGTAGACGGTGCCCTGGCCGGTGGCCTTGGCGCGCCCCTCGGAGCCGCCGATGCGGACGTCCTTCCCGGTCACCACCCCGCGCATGGCGTGGGGCGTGGCGGCACCGTCGGTGAACTGGCGCATCATCTTCGCCATGATCTCCGGGTTGGTGTTGACGTCCGGGGCGGGGATGTCCACGTAGGGGCCGATGAGGTTCTTCAGCTTGTAGATGAAGCGCAGGGTGACGTGCTCGAGCTCCTCCTTCGAGTAGGCGGAAGGGTCGATGCGCACCCCGCCCTTGGCCCCTCCGAAGGGGATGTCCACGATGGCCGTCTTCCAGGTCATGTCGGCGGCCAGCGCCTTGAAGAGGTCGAGGGAGACGTCCTTGTGGTAACGGACGCCGCCCTTGTACGGGCCGCGGACCTGGTTGTACTGGATGCGGTAGGCCTTGAACTTCTTGGGGCCGCCCTTCTCGATCCGGAAGAGCCCGCGCTTGGGGATGCGCAGCACTCCTTCACGGAGCGTGATGTCGGCCTTGAGCAGGGCGCGGCGGTGGAGGACGAACTGGCCGTTGGCGAGCGGCTCGAGGGCCTCGCCGGCCTTCACCGACGAGGCGGGGAGGTCCTTGAAGTGGGCCTCCTCCTCCTTGCTCACCGGGACCAGCCGGTCCCGGGTCTCGATGGTGATGTAGAAGATGTGCTCGAAGTCGGGTTCCTCGAGCTCGAGCTGGACGCGTGGGTCGAGGTGGATGAGGTCGGCCGCCCGGTAGAACGCCTCCATCGTCTCGTCGAAGATGCTCTTCCTGGGACTGTCCTTGCGCGACGGCTTCATGGCGCACCTCGAGTGGATGGGGTTGAACCGAGGGACTCCGCGACCGCCGCCTGGAGCAGTTCGGCGGCCCGCGCCATGGCCTCCTCGAGCGGGAGCTCCGGGGGCGAGGCCTGCACGATGCGTCCGATCCCGTGGGCGAGGACCTCCTCCGCGCCCGGCCCCAGGCTGCCCGAGACCAGCAGCACCGGGACTCCGTGGCGCGACGCGACCCGGGCCACGCCCACCGGCGCCTTGCCCATGGCCGTCTGGTGGTCGGTGCGCCCCTCGCCGACCACCACCAGGGTCGCCCCCCGGACCTGGTCGTCGAAGCGGGTGGAGTCGAGCACCAGGTCGATGCCGGGGACGAGCCTCGCCGGGGTGAAGAAGAGGAGTCCCGCCCCGAGCCCTCCGGCTGCCCCGGCGCCCGGGAGGCGGGCCACGTCCCGCCCGGTGGCCTCGCTGGAGACCCGTGCGTAGCGCTCCAGCGCCGCGTCGAGCTCGGCGACCACGGCCGGCGTCGCGCCCTTCTGCGGCCCGTAGACGGCCGAGGCGCCGCGCGGGCCGGTGAGCGGGTTGTCCACGTCGCAGGCCACCAGGATCTCCGCCTCGGCGAGGCGCGGATCGACCCGGGAGAGATCCACCGAGACCAGGCGGGAGAGCGCGGCTCCTCCCTCGGGCAGGGTGTCGCCGCGGCCGTCGAGGAATCGGACGCCGAGCGCCTTCGCCATCCCCGAGCCGCCGTCGTTGGTGGCGCTCCCGCCGATGCCGATCACGATGTGCCTGAACCCCGCGTCGAGCGCCGCCCGGATGAGCTGTCCGGTGCCGAAGGTCGAGGCGATGCGCGGGTCGCGCCGCCCCGCCGGAACCAGGGTGAGCCCAGAGGCCGCCGCCATCTCGACGACCGCGGTCCTGCCGTCGCCGAGCACCCCCCAGCGGGCCTCGACCGGCCGTCCCAGCGGACCGCGGACCGTGCTGGTCTCGTAGCGCCCGGACGTGGCGGTGACCAGCGCCTCCACCGTGCCCTCGCCGCCGTCGGCGATGGGGATCTTCACGACACGTGAATCAGGCCAGGCCGCGAGGACGCCGCGCTCCATGGCCTCGGCGGCCTGCACGGCCGAGAGGCTCCCCTTGAAGGAGTCGGGGGCGACGACGACCAGGCGTGATTCGCTCACGGTGAAGGGGCGGCCAGCCGGACCAGCTGCTTTCCCTGGTTCTTCCCCTCGAACACGCGCAGCAGGGCGGCCGGGGCGTTCTCCAGACCGTGGACCACGTCCACACGGTCCTTGAGCCGACCGTCGCGCAGCCACCCCGAGAGCGCGGTCACCGCCTCGCCGGCGCGGGGCAGGTAGTCGAGGACGATGAATCCCTCCATGCGGCCGCGCTTCATGACCAGCGCCAGGTAGTTGGCGGGGCCCCGGGCGGGGAGCGCGTCGTTGTAATGGGCGATGCCGCCGCAGAGGACGATCCGCCCCCGCAGCGCGAGCTGGCCGAGCACCAGGTCGAGGACCGGGCCTCCCACGTTGTCGAAGAAGACGTCGATCCCGCTCGGGCAGAGTTCGCGGAGCGCCTTTCCCACGTTGCCGCCGCGGTAATCGACGGCGCCGTCGAGGCCGAGCTCCCCGGTGAGGTAGGCGCACTTCTCCGGCCCTCCGGCGATGCCGATCACCCTGCAGCCGGAGATCTTCGCGATCTGGGCCGCCGCCGATCCGGTCGCGCCCGCGGCGCCGGAGACCACCACCGTCTCGCCGGGCTTCGGGCGGCCCACGTCGAGCAGGCCGAAGTAGGCGGTGATTCCGGTGAGCCCGAGCGCGCTCATGGCGGTCTCCACGGGAACGCCGGACGGGACCGGGGTCGGGGAGGAGGAGGTGCCCGGTCGTGCGACGGCCCAGTCCTGCCAGCCGAAGAGCCCTTGCACGAGCTGGCCGGGCTTGAAGGCCGGGTGGCGCGACGCGGTCACCTCGCCGACGGCGAACGAACGCATGACCTCGCCGATCTTCACCGCTGGGAGATAGGTGTCGCCGGCCATCCAGCCGCGCTGGGTGGGATCGACGGAGAGGTAGAGGTTCCGCACCAGCGCCTCGCCATCGGCGGGCTCGGGCGCGGGGGACTCGACGAGGCGGAAGTCGCTGGAGGAGACGAGCCCCTCGGGACGTCGGGCGAGCAACCACTGACGGTTCACGGGACGGGACAAGGGCGTTCCTCCTTCGGTGCATCCTACGCCGGACCCGGGCGGGGCGCCTCAGGGACGGCTGGCGGGAGGGGGAGGCACGGATCCGGTGGCGGGTGAGATGCCCAGGGGGAACAGGGTCTCGGTGCCGCCCGGGCCCGCCGTCGTGGTTCCCATGGTCGCGCCTGGACGGTTGAGGCAGGACGGTGGATCGGATTCCATCCCGAGGCAGATGGCTCCCGGCGATTCGCAGAACCCGCTGGCTGGGTTGCAGACCGTCCCGCCCACGCACTGCGCGTAGCAGCCGCCGGCGGACCTCTGCGCCGCGGAGGCTCCGACGGCGATGGCCGTGTTGATGGCCGCCGCCGGGATCGTGTACGGCGCCGAGGAGCCACAGGCGGGAAGGGATGCGGCGAGTGTGAGCAGAAGTGCGACTGGCGCCCGGCCCGATCGGGGCGGCGGGGCAACGGGGGCGTCCCCCACTTGCACCGTTGACCCGCGCCACGCGGCGTTGCTCCAATCGGGGAGTTGTCCCATCCGGAAAGGAGCGTAGAAGATGCGTCGAGGAGTCATGGCGGTTTCGATCGTCGCGGTGCTGTCGATGGTCGGGTGCGGGAGCAGTTCGACCACCCCCGTCGGAGGAGTATACAGCTGCAACAGCACGGCGGATCACACCTGCGCCGATCTGGCCGCAGCGCCGGGTGGGACGTTCAACGCTTCGGACGTCACGATCCTGCAGAATTTGTGCAGAGCGGTGACGGGCGCCACATGGTCCAGCACGGCGGCATGCCCGACCGCCAGCCGCGTGGGCACCTGCACATTCACCAGCAACGGTGCCGAGATTGGGCTCTCGGGTTCCCTGTTCACACAGGCTCGCGCCTACCCGCCGATCACCGCGGTGGCTGCCGCTGCCGACTGCGCGCTCATTCCCGGAGTGTGGACCGCGAACTGAGACCGTAGCCAGCCAAGACGAGGGCCCCGCTCGCCAGCGATGGCGAGGGGGCCCTCGAACTGCTGAAGCTCGGCTGCGAAAGTTACTTCGCGGCAGGAGCAGCAGGCTTCGCGGCAGGAGCCGGGGCAGCCGCCGGGGCGGCGGCGGCGGGAGCGGCCGGCTTCGCGGCAGGAGCCGGAGCGGCGGCGGGGGCAGCGGCGGGCTTGGTGGTCTTCTTCGCCTTCTTGGCCGGCTTGGCGGCAGGAGCCGGGGCAGCGGCGGGAGCGGCAGGAGCCGGGGCGGCAACGGCCGGCTTCGCGGCAGGGGCCGCAGGAGCGGCGGCGGGGGCCTGGGCGAGGACGGGGAGGGCGAAGGCGACGGCGACGAGAGCGCTGAGGATCTTCTTCATTTGGTGTTTCTCCAGAGTTTTTGCAGGCTCGTGCCTGCGTGAGTGAAGACGTCTATGGTCAACGTCCTTTCGCAAGAGGCATGCCCCGGGCAGGAGGCGTGATTCCGGGTACTTGAGGGCTGCTCAGGGAAGAGTCGTGGGGAGGAACACCCCGGGAGAGGGCATGGGTGTGCCGATCCTCCGCAGCGTGCCGGCGGGCGCGACAGCACACCTGTGCCCCGGACGCTGGTGCCGACGCAAACGGCGGTGACCCGTGTGCGAACGTCTCGGCCGGTGGAACCGGTCGAGGAGGATGCGCCGACGGTTCCGAGAATTCGCCCAGGCGAACTCGGCGTGCCCCGTTCGGATGTGGAGCGGATGCGGGTCGAGCCGATGACCGCCACGTCGAGCCGGATGCACGTCACCGTTTCGAGGGAATTCCTGGCGCTGCTGAAGAGGGCGAAGGCAGGGGACTGCCACCGGTACCCAGGTGGCCAAGCGCCAGGCGGAGGAACTGGTCCAGCGGGCCGCGCAGGACTTCGACGGCAAGGGCGTCGTGATGCGGCGCGAGGCTCTGCGGGAGGCGACGCGGAGGTTGCGGAGCGGTGGGTCACCGATCGCGCCTTCGCCGTTCTCCAGGGCGCTCCAGCGATGTCGGCGCCGGCATCCGCCGCAGCGCCACCTTGAGGAGTCTGCCGTCCGACAAGCGCAAGGGCGCCGACAACTGCGCCGACTGCCTCATCGGGATCAGGTTTCGACCACTACTGGCACTTTCACCTCCGGGCCGAGCACGCGCGAATCCACGCCTCCCGCTGCCCCGGCAAGCCCGCGCTCCGCGTCATCGCCGGCGGTTCGTCGTCATGAAAGAGCCACACCCGTTTGATTATCCCAGACGCGAAGATAGAATGTACTTGGTTCGGGCATCGAACAAAGTGGCAGTTCGCACGGAATCCCGAGGCAAGCACATGACACTTCGAAGGCAGTCGTTGCTGGTCGCCCTCGCCGTCCTCCCTGGGCTCCTTCTCTCTGGCTGCGGTGGTTCCAGCAGCGCGACCCTGTCCGCGATTGCCGTCACTCCGAGCCCGCTCCGGCTGGCGGTGGGCGGGGTCGGGAAGCTCGTCGTCAACGCGATCGGCAGCGAAGGAACCAGGGCCCCTATCACCGCGGGCCTGATCTTCTCCTCCGACGCCTCCGCCGTTGCGGCGGTCAGCAGCTCGGGTGTCGTGACGGGACTCGCCGAAGGCTCCGCCACCATCACCGCCGCCGCGTCCGGCCTGACGGCCAACGTGACCGTGACCGTATCCGGGCTGGCGCCGACGCTGGTCGCGATCGACATCATTCCCCCGAGCGCCCAGGTCGCCGTCCGGGGGACGGAGCAGTTGACCGTGTCTGGGCTGTACAGCGACTCCTCGACGGCCAACCTCACGGCCGGATCGACCTTCGTGTCCTCCTCGCCCGGCGTGGCCACGGTGAGCGCGGGCGGCCTGGTGACCGGGGTCTCGGCCGGGAGCACGACCATCGTGGCCACCCACACCGCCTCGGGTCGGTTCGCGACCGCCACCGTGTTCGTCGTCGGCGGCAGCGTGGCGCCCACCCTCGTCTCCATCGCGGTGACGCCGGCCAGCTCCACGCTGGCCCCGGGGGCGACGCAGCAACTGACCGTCACCGGAACGTACAGCGACTCCTCGACGGCCACCCTCACGGCCGGATCGACCTTCGTCTCGTCCTCGCCCGACGTGGCCACGGTCAGCGCGGGTGGCCTGGTGACCGCGGTCGCCGTCGGAACCACGACGATCACCGCCACGCACACCGCCTCCAGCAAGACCGCGACCTCCTCGGTCTCATCACCGCAGCAGCCGACCGCCCAGACCCTATTGGATTTTGAATCGTCGCCGCCCTATCCATTCACGGATTTTGATGGAGCCGTGACCACAACCGTCGCAAATCCTCACCCAGCAGGCATCAACACGAGTGCCACTGTTGGGCAACTGGTCAAAGGCACCGGGGCGGTATGGGCAGGCAGCAAGGTGACGATGCCTGCACCCATCGATTTCTCCACGGATAGAATCATCAAGGTGAAGGTCTTTTCACCCGTGGCAGGGATCAAGCTCTTGCTGAAGTTCGAAGGCGCCGGTTCGTTCTTCCAGAAATTGTCTGCTCCGATCACTGCAGCAAATGTGTGGGAGGAACTGACCTTTGATTTTTCGGCAGAGCCAGTGAACAACTTGAACAATCAGATCGTGTTCATGTTCGATTTCGGGACTGAAGGCGATGGTGGGCCGCTTTCGACCTACCTGTTCGACGACGTGACGCAGTCGGCCGGCACCGGACCGATCCTGGATCTACCTGTCTTGCCCTTGACCTTCGAGTCGACCTCGCTGCTCTACGCGTTCGCCGATTTTGGGGGTGCGGTCACGAGAGTGTTGCCCAATCCATTCCCGACGGGCATCAACCAGAGTGCAACGGTGGTGGAATTGATCAAGCACCCAGGCGAGACCTTTGCGGGAAGTGTGATTCAAATGGCTGGACCAATTGATTTCTCCAGCAACAAGATCGTGAAGGTAAAGGTCTGGGCCCCCGTTGCGGGGAAGAAGTTGATGTTGAAGTTCGAGGGAAGTCCAATCGATTTCGACGGCGGAGCCTTTGAAACAGATGCCGTCATCGACAGGGCGAATGAATGGGTGGAATTGACCTTCGACTACAGTTCGCCCACGTTGTTTCCTCCGGTGAACAACAACAACAACAAGATCGTGTTCTTTTTCGATTTTGGTACAGCGGGTGATGGAAGCGCCAATTCGACCTATTACTTCGATGACGTGGCTTTTTCTACGAGCCCTTGAGCCCGGGGGCGGTCGTCCCGGTTCGGATCACCCTGGGCCATGGCAAGCAAACAGTGGCGGTGAAGTAGGGGCCGGGGCCGTGGATTGACGAGCGCGGCGTGGCACTCCCCGGCCAGGAGTCGCGGGTCCGGTCAGCCGGGCGCGCGACGACGCGCACCAGAGCGGCTACACCGGGGCGAACCTCTTCGCCTCGCCCTTCAGTGATCGGACCACGCGCAGGGACGCCTCGGTGGTCTTCAGGTCAGCATGACTGGTTGGCGTCGTGCAGGTGCTCGGAGTTCATCCTGGCAAACGGACGCGAAAAGACGGTCACCGGCGGACCCGACAGGGTTACCGATGCCCGTCTAAGTGTTTGAAATTTGGAGCCGACACCCAGAATTGAACTGGGGACCTACTGATTACGAATCAGTTGCTCTACCAGCTGAGCTATGTCGGCAAGGGCAGGAAACGCGGGGTTTTTAGCACCGCTGGCCCGGTCCCGCAAGGCCGACGGCTCGCCTAGAAGCTCTCCCCCAGCGTCACGTAGACCTGGGTCTCCGCGTACGGGTCCGGCGCGCCGGCCGGGGCGAACAGCCGCCCCAGCCCCTGGCCGAGCCCCACCCGCAGCACCACCGGCAGGTAGAATCCCAGCACCAGCTCCACGTTGAGCTCGGCTCCCGTACCGAAGCGGATGCGCTCCAGCCAGGGGAAGCCCTCCATGGGGACCCAAGCGTTCCCGGCGTCGAGGAAGAGGGAGCCGGAGATCCGCCGCACGAAGAAGGGCCAGGTCGAGTAGCCCCACTGCGGCGCGGCGATGGGAAAGCGCAGCTCGAAGGTCCCGGAGGCGAGCTTGCTGCCCTGGAAGATGCCGGAGGGATAGCCGCGCAGCTGATCCGGCTGGGAGCCGACGTTGGCGAAGCCGAGCGCGGAGAGGAGCAGGCCGGCCACGTCGGGCTGCGGGATGCCGCCGAGCGAGAAGGGGTACTGCCCTCCGAAGGTCCCCTCGGAGAGCCCGGCCGCGAGGTGGAGCGCCAGAACCCACTGCTTCGTCCCGGGGACGCGCAGGTAGCCGTTCCAGGCCACCTTGCCCCAGACGTAGTCGTAGTCGCTGCCGAGCACCGGCGAGGTCACGCCGGCCGCCATCGAGGCCTGGAATCCCGAGATGCGCGAGATGCTGTTCACGAACTGGCGGGTGTCGTCGTAGGCGATGCTCCCGGTCACCATGCTGCGGAAGCCGTCCTGGAGGGGAAGCGGCCCCGGGGGCGGGTTCAGCGCCCGGAAGAATGTGCCGGCCCACCCCAGCGAGATGGAGAGGTGGCGGTAGAGCTCGCGGATGGGGAGCAGGAGCGATGCCCTCAGGGGGGTCCAGACCTCCTCGTTCACCCCGGTCAGGTAGGGGGCGGAGCTGATCGAGCGGGAGGACCCGAGCAGGAGCGGGGTCCGCAGCCACTCCCCCACGTAGGCGATGTCGTAGACCGGTGAGGCGGTCCCGAAGCTCCAGCGGAGGTCGGCGGCCCAGGAGTGGAGGCCGACCACGTCCGACGCCGAGGAGAGTGCACCCAGGGTGAAGCCAGCGGGGTCCCAGCCGAAGACCGGCAGCCAGTAGCGGGGCAGCAGCATGGGGAGCGGGTCGTAGGGGACGGCCGGGTAGCCAGGGTCCCGGTCGTAGGCGATCCCGGAGGGGCGGGGCGCGGCGGGAAGGGCCTCCGGGAGCGGACCGGGGGGGAGGTCGAGGCGGGCCAGGTCGTATCCGGCTCGGGAATAGGAGACGTAGGCCACCCGACGCCCGTCGGGCGAGACCGCCGGCTGCATGGCGCCCGTCTCGGAGTTGGTCACCCGGCGCACCGTCCCGGGGACCGCGAGGATGGGCGGGAGGGGCGGCCCCGGGGTCGGCGACACGGCCGGCGCCGCGGGGCGGGGGAAGGGCGGCACGAGCGAGAGGAGCGTGGCCGGTTCGGGCGGGAGGAGCGGGGCGGGCGCGATCGCGACCACGGAGCGCCAGCCGCCGGGCCCCGGCTCGAAGAGGTGGAGGTCGTAGATGCCGGTGCGGTCGGAGGAGAAGAGCAGGCGGCCGTCGGGCAGCCACTCCGGGCTGGTGTCGAGCGCGTCGTCGTCGGTCACGCGCGCCACCCGGCCGTCCTCCCAGACGGCGATGTCCCGCCTCGCCCCCACCTGGATCTCGAAGGCGATGCGCAGGCAGTCGGGCGACACCCGCGGCAGGTAGATCTGCGCGCCGGGCAGGTGGAACAGGGTCTCGGTGGTCCCGTCGGCGAGCCAGAGCCGCTCCAGCGCCATCTCCCCGGGGCCCACGCGCGCCACGTAGGCGACGAAGGCGCCGCCCGGGACGACGTCCGGGTCGGTGGCCCGCTTCCCCTCGGTGAGGCGGGTCCGGCGCCCGGTGGAGAGGTCCACGCGCCATAGGTCGCTCCACAGCCAGTAGAACCGGTAGTAATCCTCGACGGCCACCACCGCCTCGGTGGGCGAGAGGAGCGCGAAGGTGCCGTTGGCCGGGATCTCGGCGGCCAGCCCCAGGTCCAGCCCCTCCGGCGTGGTGCGCCGGATGCCCTGCGGTCCGTCCAGCCCCCTGTCCCAGAAGGCCACGAAGGTCCCGTCCGGCGACCAGCGCGGGTGGAGGACCCGGGCGCCACGGCGGGTGATCCAGGCGGGCTCGGTGACCGGGGCGCGCCGGACCTCGGCCATCTGGGCCTCGTACCGGTCGCGCAGGGCCAGGCCGAACTCGCTCCAGAGGGCCGGGAAGTCCTTTCCGCCCAGGGTGTCCTCTGCCACCACTCCGATGGCGTACGGCCAGACGAAGCGCCCCTGCTCGGCCAGGAAGGCCTTCAACCCCTCGGCGCCGGAGCGCTCATGGAGGAAGGAGAGGAAGCGCCCGCCCAGCAGGTACCACATGTTTCCGAGCGGCCAGTCGAGGGGTTGGTTCGACACCACGGAGAGCGGGAAGAGCCCTCCCTCGAGCACCATGGCGCGGGCGTACATGTCGAAGAGGGCGCTCGAGTTCCGCCCGTGCTCCGGTCCCGACTCGTGGAGCACGGCCATGCCCTCGGTGAGCCAGGGAGGGACCATGGCGTTCGGGAGGAGGATCTTGCCGAGGACCGTGTCCACGGCAGCCGGGACACCACCGCGGACGTTCATCTGGATGACGTGCACGTACTCGTGGGCGGCCAGGGAGAGGAGCCAGTCGGTGAAGTCGTTCAGCTCGGAGAGCGAGTCAGGCGGCGTCGCCACCAGGCGAATGGCGTCGTAGGGGAAGACGGTGGCGAGGCCGTTGGCCTCGTCGGTGTTGTCGGCCAGCACCACCTCGGTCCTGCCGGTGGGGAGCGCCGGGAAGTACGGCGCCAGGAGCTCGCGGGCCCGCTCCAGCGCGCCGGCCGTCCGCTGCGCCAGCGCCTCCTCCCCCCGGTAGTGGTGGACGCGGAAGTGGGGCGTCTCGAGCGTGCTCCAGCGCAGCGACGGGTCGTATTGGCCGGAGGCCAGCCCCGGGGCGAGGGCGAGGAGGAATGCGAGGAGTCGGACGGTTCGGGTCAAAGCGGGCTCGGTGGCGGTGCCGATGCTAGACGACTGGATTAGACTGCGCCAAGCACCATGGCGCACGACCACGACCATCCCCACGGTCATGACCACGACCAGGACCACGCGGCCGGAGCCCACGGCGCGTCCACGGCCCGGAGCGCGCGGCGCCTCTGGCTCTCCCTCGTCGTCACCGCCGGCATCATGGTGGCCGAGGCGGTGGGCGGGCTCCTCTCCGGGTCGCTGGCGCTGGTCTCCGACGCCGGGCACATGCTCACCGACGTGGCGGCGCTGGGGCTGGCGCTGCTCGCGGTCCGCTTCGCCTCCCGCCCCGCCGACGAGAAGCGCACCTTCGGCTTCCGCCGCGCCGAGGTGCTGGCCGCCCAGGCCAACGTCGCGGCGCTGGTGGTCCTGACCGCCTTCATCGGCTGGGAGGCCGTGGATCGGCTGCGCCACCCCGGCGATCGGATCCAGCTCGGCGTCATGGCCGCCGTTGCCGCGGTGGGGCTCCTCGCCAACCTGGTGGTGCTGCGCTGGCTCCACGCCGACCACAGCCTGAACGCCCGCTCGGCCTTCCTGCACGTGCTGGGGGACGCCGTCTCCTCGGTGGTGGTGCTGGCGGGCGCCGCGGCCATGTGGTTCGAGCCCTCCTGGACCTTCATCGACCCGGTGCTCTCGCTCTGCATCTCGCTCCTCATCCTCTGGGGCGCGCTGCGCCTCTCCCTGGAGATCGCCGACATCCTCATGGAGGCCGTGCCGCGCCACCTCGCCATCGACGAGGTGTGCGGCGCCATGGGCGGGGTGGCGGGCGTCCTGGCGGTCCACGACCTGCACGTCTGGACCATCTCGAGCGGCCACCACGCCCTCTCGGCCCACGTGGTGGTCGGGGAGGGGGACCTGGGGAGGAACGACGCCATCCTCGACGACGTGAAGGGGCGGTTGCGTGATCTGTTCGGCATCGACCACACCACCATCCAGATCGAGTCGGCCGGCTACGCCCACCTCTACGACGACGTGGACGCCCACGGCCACGCCCAGGAGCACCGCTGCGCGCCCCACGCGGCGGGGAGCTGAGCGGTGCGGATCGTGGCCGGGACGGCGCGCGGGCGGCGCCTGGCGATTCCCGCCGGGGACGCCACCCGCCCCACCAGCGACAAGGTCCGTGGCGCCATCTTCAACGTGCTCGGGCAGTTCTTCGACGGGGGGAGGGTGCTCGACCTGTACTCCGGGACCGGGGCCCTGGCGCTCGAGGCCCTCTCCCGGGGCTGCTCCGACGCGACCTGCGTGGACTCCTCCCGGGGCGCGGCCGAGGTCATCGCCCGGAACGCCGCGACCTGCGGCTTCGCGACCAGGGTCACGGTGGTCGCGCGAAGGGTCGCCGACGCCCTCCCGGCGCTTCCGGCCGCCGGCTTCGACCTGGCATTCGTCGATCCGCCGTACGCCGAGGGGCCTGGCGCGACGCTCGCCTCGCTCGACCGGGTGCTGCGCTCCGGGGCGGGGGTGGTGGCCGAGCACGACCGGCGCTCCCCACCTCCCGACCGGGTCGGCGGGCTCGTCCTCCAGGACCGGCGTGCCTACGGAGACACGGGAATCTCGATCTATCGCAGGGAGTAGGGGATACTCCGCGGCGATGCCCCGGCTCGCCATCTACCCCGGCTCCTTCGATCCCCTCACCAACGGCCACCTGTCGCTCATCCATCGCGGGCTGAAGATCTTCGACGGCCTGGTGGTGGCGGTGGCCAACAACGCCTCGAAGAAGGCGCTCTTCACCCTCGAGGAGCGCAAGCAGTTCATCCGCGCCGCCGTCGGAACCGACCCCCGGGTCGAGGTGGACCACTTCGAGACCCTCCTCGTGGACTACGCCAAAAAGCGCAAGATTCACACGGTCCTGCGCGGGCTCCGGGCCGTCTCCGACTTCGAGTACGAGTTCCAGCTCGCCAACATGAACTCCAAGCTGGACCCCGATTTCGAGTCGGTCTTCGTCATGACCGGGCAGGACTACTTCTACGTTACCGGCAGCCTGGTCCGGGAGGTGGCGAGCTACGGGGGCGACGTCTCCGGACTCGTCCCGGCCATCGTGTCCGAGGGGCTGCGCAAGAAGTTCCCGCCCCGGTAGAGAGTTGGTATCCTCCCTCGCCCCATTCGCGCTCCCCCTTCGCCCCAGGAGAACACGAGGATGAGACTCGCCAAGCGGCTCGACGCGGTGAAACCGTCCCCCACCCTGGCCATCACGGCCAAGGCGAAGGAGTTGAAGGCCAAGGGCATCGACGTGGTCGGCTTCGGAGCCGGCGAGCCCGACTTCGACACGCCCAAGGCCATCAAGCAGGCGGCCATCGCCGCCATCGACGCCGGGTTCACCAAGTACACCCCGACGAACGGCATCCCGGAGCTGCGCGAGGCCATCGCCAAGCGCATCGCCCAGGAGCACGGCATCGCCTACAAGGCCACCGAGGTGCTGGTCTCCTGCGGCGGCAAGCACGCCCTGTACAACCTGTTCCAGGCACTCCTCAACCCCGGCGACGAGGTGGTCATCTTCGCGCCCTACTGGGTGAGCTACGCCGACATGGTGCGGCTGGCCGACGGCGTCCCGGTCATCGTCCAGACCCGCCACGAGGATGGCTTCGAGCCCAGCCACGAGGCCATCAAGAAGGCAATCGGCCCGAAGACCCGCGCGGTCATCGTGAACAGCCCCTCCAACCCCACCGGTGCGGTGTTCGGGCGGGCCACGCTGCGCAACATCATCGACGAGGTGAAGGGCAAGGACATCCTCGTCATCACCGACGACATCTATGACCGGCTCGTCTACAAGGGGAGGTTCGAGAACGTCCTCACCGTGGACCCCACCCTCCACCCGCAGGTGGTGCTGGTGAACGGCGTCTCCAAGACCTACGCCATGACCGGCTGGCGCATCGGCTGGACGGCCGGCCCCCAGGCGCTCATCAGCGCCATGCAGAAGCTCCAGGACAATTCCACGTCCAACCCGACCTCCATCAGCCAGAAGGCGGCGCTCGGCGCGCTCACACTCCCCCTCGATGCCGAGGTGGAGGCCATGCGGAGGGTCTTCGACGAGAGGCGCCAGCACATCGTCAAGCGGCTCAACGCCATCCCCGGCGTCACCTGCTTCGACCCGGGCGGCGCCTTCTACGCCTTCCCCTACGTCGGCAACCTCCTGGGCAAGAAGATCCCGGGACAGGCAGAGCCCATCGGGACGGACGAGAAGTTCGTCGCCCACCTGCTCGACCACCACAAGGTGGCCGTGGTCCCCGGTTCCGCCTTCGGGGCCCCCGGTTACCTGCGCCTGTCCTTCGCCATCGGGATGGACCAGATCGACAAGGGCGTGGACCGGATCGCCGAGATGGTGAAGAGCCTGGAGTAGCCCGATCTCCCGCCGGGGTTCGTCCCCATGTTAGGGTCCGCCCCCGATGCCGAAGCGCCAGGACATCAAGAAGATCATGATCGTCGGCTCCGGGCCGATCGTCATCGGGCAGGCCTGCGAGTTCGACTACTCGGGCACCCAGGCCTGCAAGGCGCTCAAGGAGGAGGGGTACGAGGTCGTCCTCCTGAACTCCAATCCGGCCACGGTGATGACCGACCCGGACTTCGCCGACCGGACCTACATCGAGCCCATCACCCCCGAGGTGGCCGAACAGATCCTGGCCCGCGAGAAGCCCGACGTCCTGCTCCCCACCCTGGGCGGCCAGACCGCGCTCAACCTGGCGGTCGCGCTGGCCAGGAACGGCGCGCTGGCCCGCCACGGCGTCGAGCTCATCGGCGCATCCCTCGAGGCCATCGAGAAGGCCGAGGACCGGCAACTCTTCAAGGACGCCATGAACCGCGTCGGGGTGGACATGCCCCGGAGCGGATACGCCACCACCTTCGAGGAGGCCCGCGCGGTGGCCGAGCAGATCGGCTTCCCGGTCATCATCCGCCCCAGCTTCACCATGGGTGGAGAGGGGGGCGGCGTCGCCTACAACAAGGGGGAGTTCGACGCGCTGGCCCGCCGCGCCATCGACCTCTCGCCCACCCACACCATCCTCGTGGAGGAGTCGATCCTCGGCTGGAAGGAGTACGAGCTCGAGGTGATGCGGGACCGCGCCGACAACGTGGTGATCGTCTGCAGCATCGAGAACTTCGATCCCATGGGGGTCCACACCGGCGACTCCATCACGGTCGCCCCGGCCCAGACCCTCTCCGACAAGGAGTACCAGCACCTCCGCGACCTGGCGGTGCGCATCATCCGCGAGATCGGCGTGGACACCGGCGGGTCCAACATCCAGTTCGGGGTGCACCCCGAGACCGGGCGGGTGGTGGTCATCGAGATGAACCCGCGCGTGTCGCGCAGCTCGGCGCTGGCCTCCAAGGCCACCGGGTTCCCCATCGCCAAGATCGCCGCCAAGCTGGCCGTCGGCTACACGCTCGACGAGCTCAGGAACGACATCACCCGGGAGACCCCGGCGTCGTTCGAGCCCACCATCGACTACGTGGTCACCAAGGTCCCGCGCTTCGCCTTCGAGAAGTTCAAGGGGGCCGACGACGTCCTCACCACCCACATGAAGTCGGTGGGCGAGGTCATGGCCATGGGGCGCACCTTCCAGGAGAGCCTGCAGAAGGCCCTGCGGGGGCTGGAGATCGACCGGGCCGGGCTCGAGTCGCCGCTGGGCAAGCGCCCCGGCGACGCCTACACCGAGGCCGAGCGCATGCTGGTGCTCGAGCAGGCCCGCGTGCCCCGCGCCCACCGGGTCTTCTGGGTGGGGGAGGCCCTGCGGGCCGGCGTGACGGTCGAGGAGCTCCACCGGCTCACCGCCATCGATCCCTGGTTCCTGCGCCAGATGCGGGGAATCGTCGAGCACGAGCCCCTGCTCGCCGCCGGGCTCCCGGCCGACGCCGAGGCCTGGCGGACGGCCAAGCGGCTGGGCTTCGCCGACAAGCGCATCGCCTGGCTGGCCCGGACCACCGAGGGCGCCGCCCGGGAGGCCCGCTGGGCGGCCGGGGTTCACCCGGTGTTCAAGCGGGTGGACACCTGCGCCGCCGAGTTCGAGGCCTTCACCCCCTATCTTTACTCGACGTACGAGGAGGAGTGCGAGGCCAAGCCCACCAGCCGCCGCAAGGTCATGATCCTGGGCGGGGGGCCCAACCGCATCGGCCAGGGCATCGAGTTCGACTACTGCTGCGTGCACGCCAGCTTCGCGCTGCGGGAGGCCGGGTTCGAGACCATCATGGTCAACTGCAACCCGGAGACGGTCTCCACCGACTACGACACCAGCGACCGGCTCTACTTCGAGCCGCTCACCCTCGAGGACGTGCTGGAGATCGTGCGGGTCGAGAAGCCGGAGGGGCTCATCGTCCAGTACGGCGGGCAGACGCCCCTCAAGCTGGCGGTGCCGCTCGAGAAGGCCGGCGCGCCCATCCTGGGGACCTCCCCCGACGCCATCGACCGCGCCGAGGATCGGGAGCGCTTCGCCGAGCTGATCGTCAAGCTCGGCCTCCGGCAGCCCGACAACGGGATGGCCCGCAGCGCCGAGGAGGCCTTCGCGGTGGCCCACCGCATCGGCTACCCGGTCATGGTGCGCCCCTCCTACGTGCTGGGCGGCCGGGCCATGGAGGTGGTCTACGACGACGCCGACCTGCGCACCTACCTGGCCGAGGCGGTGCAGGCCTCCGACGAGCGTCCGGTCCTGGTGGACCGCTTCCTGCGCGACGCCGCCGAGGTGGACGTGGACGTGGTCTCCGACGGCAAGACCGTCATCGTGGGCGGGGTGATGGAGCACATCGAGGAGGCCGGGATCCACTCCGGCGACTCGGCCTGCGCGCTGCCCCCCTACAGCCTCTCCGACGCCGTGGTGGCCGAGATCGAGAAGCAGTCCATCGCCCTGGCCCGCGAGCTCCACGTGGTCGGCCTCATGAACGTCCAGTTCGCCATCCAGGGCGACGACATCTACGTCCTCGAGGTGAACCCCCGGGCCAGCCGCACCGTCCCCTTCGTGGGCAAGGCCACCGGCGTCCCCTTCGCCAAGAAGGCGGCGCTGGCCATGGCCGGCATCTCCCTCGAGGAGCAGGGGCTCCGGGCCACGCCCCGCCCCCGCCACGTCTCGGTGAAGGAGGCGGTCATGCCCTTCGCCCGCTTCCGCGGCGTGGACCCGGTGCTCGGGCCGGAGATGAAGTCCACCGGCGAGGTGATGGGAATCGCCGCCGACTTCTACGGCGCCTTCTGGAAGTCGCAGACGGCGGCCGGCAACGCCCTGCCGCTGCCGAAGCGCGGCGAGGTGCTGCGCGCCTTCGTGTCGGTGAAGGACGCCGACAAGCCGGTGGCCTCCGACCTGGCGCGGCGGCTGGTGGCCCTGGGGTTCGAGGTCCTCGCCACATCCGGCACGGCGGCCTACCTGGCCCGCGAGGGCATCCCGGCCACGCCGGTGCGCAAGGTGGGGGAGGGGCGCCCCAACGTGGTGGACCGCATCATCGACGGCGAGGTCCACTTCCTCATCAACACCACCGCCAGCAAGCGGACCATCTCGGACAGCTACTCCATCCGGCGCGAGACGCTCATGCACCGGGTGCCCTACTTCACGACGCTCACCGGCGCCCGCGCCGCCCTGGGCGCCATGGAGCGGGCCCGCGACGCCGGCTACGGCGTCCGCTCCCTCCAGGAATACCACTCGCACGGAAGGTGACACGAGGATGCCCAGCGATCGCATGCCGATGACCCCTTCCGGCCTGGTCAAGCTCAAGCAGGAGCTGAAGCGGCTCAAGGGCGTGGAGCGCCAGCGCATCGTCCGGGAGATCGCCGAGGCCCGCGCCCACGGCGACCTCTCCGAGAACGCCGAGTACCACGCCGCCAAGGAGAAGCAGTCGCACGTGGAGGGGCGCATCACCCAGGTGGAGCACTGGATCGCCACCGCCGACGTGATCGACGTCTCGAAGCTCTCCGGCGACCGGGTGGTCTTCGGCGCCACCGTCCACCTCACCGACAGCCAGTCCGGAGACGAGGTCCAGTACCGGATCGTCGGCGAGCTGGAGGCCGATCTGAAGCAGGGCAGGATCAGCGTCACCAGCCCCATCGCCCGCGCCCTCATCGGCAAGGTCGAGGGAGACGTGGTCCGGGTCCGCGCCCCCGGTGGCGAGCGGGAGTACGAGATCGGAAGCGTCGAGTTCGTCGAGGAGCAGGTCTCCTCCGACCCGGAGTAGGGCGGCACGGGAGGGGGATGGCTCCGCGCGATGTCCCCGGGGCGCCGCCCGGCGCCCGTGAGCTCGAGGCGCTCTTCGCGCCGCTCCGCTTCGCCGCCCGGCAGGAGGAGGCCGGCCTGTCGCGGCTGGCCGGGCTGGGCGGGACCGTGCGCGGCGCAGTGGACCGGGCGCGTGCCGCCGGGGCCCCGCCGGGCGCGGCGATCGACCGCCTGGGCGCCGCCGGCGCCTCCCTCGATGCGCTCCCCCCGGGGAAGCGGCTGGCCGCCCTCTGCAGCATCGCCGCCGACCTGGGGTCGCTGGTCACCCTCCCGGAGGACCTGGAGGCCCTGGCCCGACGCAGCCGGATCCCGCCTCCACGG
>CAIQRS010000141.1 GCA_903874275.1 uncultured Anaeromyxobacter sp. | reverse complement strand
GGGCTACCTGGTCCGCGGCGGACAGTTCGAGCCGCTGGACTGGTTTGGGCGCCGTCTTTCGAGAGGTCATTCATGGCTGTAGATCAAATCAATCTCCCCAGCGCAAGGCTTCTGATCGCCTTGCCAGGGGCGAGGCACTAGATTCCCACCGACACCAGGCTCGCCGCGGACCCGCCGCGCAAGAAGATCGAGCGGGCCGACCAGCTTCCCGCGCGCGCCTACCCGGTGCCGATGAAGCCGTCCGCCCTGATCCAGGACCCCAGGGCGACCGACGCGCTCGCCTCCGCCCTGAGGAAGGACATCGAGGCAGATCTGAAGGACTACGACATCGAGGACCGGGCGACGCGCATCGGCTTCCTGCAGGCGCTCTCCCAGATCGCCCTGCTCCAGGGGCGGCTCGACGAGGCGCTTTCCCTCTCCGACCAGGCCAGGGAGCTCCAGGAGAAGCCGGCGCTGCGCCTCCTCGCCGGCGTCCAGTTCAGGCCGCTCGTGGCCTCGAAGCGGGCGCCCCCCGCGACCCGGGGCGACGTGTTCCTGGCCGGGTTCCGCAAGGAGCTGGCCGCGCTGCCCTACGCGCAGGTCCAGGCCGAGCTGAAGAGCATGAAGGCCTCCATGGAGGTGATGTCGGCGAACCTCCTGGTGGGGATGGCCGAGCAGCGGCTCGACGTCGCCGCGAAGGAGGGCAGCCTGCCGCAGGACATGGCCATGGGCGCGGTGCGCACGGCCTACGTCCTGCGGGAGCAGCTCCCGCTCCAGGCGCAGACGGTGAAGGCGCTCGCCGAGGTCATCGACGCACGGAAGACCGAGAAGCCCGACATCTGGGCGGCACGGAACGTGACGCTCGGTGGCGGCGAGAAGCTCACCCCGGTGGTGGTGGCGATCTGGGACACCGGCGTGGACGTGAAGCTCTTCCCGGGGAAGCTCTGGGTGAACGGGAAGGAGATCCCCGACAACGGCAAGGACGACGACGCGAACGGGTACGTGGACGACGTGAACGGGATCGGCTGGACCTGGAAGGGCGAGAAGCGGGGCGGAGGGCTCGGCCCGGTGGAGATCCCGCCGGCGGCGCTGGCCGCGGCGGCCGCCGACTCGAAGGGGTTCAGCGAGCTCCAGGCCGGGCTCGACACGCCGGAGACCGCTGCCGTGAAGAAGAAGCTCTCCACGCTGCCCAGGGACCAGGTGAAGGGATTCGTGGAGGGGCTCTCCTTCTACGGCGTCTGGGGGCACGGCACGCACGTCTCCGGCATCGCCACGGCGGGAAACCCCGCCGCCCGCATCCTGGTCGTCGGATGCGATTACCCCTGGCAGATGATCCCGCCGGTGCCGGACGACGCCTGGGCGGCCGGGCAGGTCCGCATCATGAAGGAGAGCGTCCGCTATCTCGCCGCCGGTGGTGCACGCGTCGTGAACCTGAGCTGGGGCTTCTCGCCCAAGGAGTTCGAGGAGATGCTCGAGGCGAACGGGGTGGGGACGCCCGAGGAGCGGCGCAAGCTGGCCCGCGGGTGGTTCGACGCCATCGCCGCGGCGCTCAAGGAGGCCATGGCCTCCGCCCCGAACGTCCTCTTCGTGCCGGCCGCCGGCAACGCCAACTCGGATGCCCGCTTCGAGGACTTCATGCCGTCGTCGTTCGACCTGCCCAACACGCTGACGGCCGGTGCGGTGGACCGGGCCGGGGACGAGGCGGCCTTCACGAGCTACGGCAAGGTGGACGTCTATGCGAACGGCTACCAGGTGGAGAGCCTGGTCCCCGGTGGGGCCACCCAGTCCTGGAGCGGCACCAGCATGGCCGCGCCGCAGGTGGTGAACCTGGCGGCGAAGATCCTGGCCCGCCACCCGGCGCTCACCGCCGTCCAGGTGAAGAAGCTCATCGTGGACGGGGCCGAGGTGACGGACGTGGCCGGGCGCAAGATCCGCATCCTCGATCCGAAGCGGTCCCTGGAGCTCGCCGCGGGGAAGCCATAGCGACGTCTACGCAGTAGACGGCGCAGTTCTCGCGCACGACCGGGTTCCTCGGAGTGAAGAGGTCCATGTGCGCGTCGCCGTAGGCGGCGCGCGCGGCTTCCACGTTGTGGAGTTTGCAGAGGACCCTGCAGTTCTCCACCGTCGATGGCCCGCCCTTCCCGCGCGGCACGACGTGGTCGATCTCGGTCCGCACCTCCGAGCCGCAGACACCGCCCGAATCGAGCTTCCACTGGCACTTGCCCCCGTCCCGCCTGCGCACCTCCCGCTTCACCCTGGGCGGAACGCTGGCCCTCCGCTTCTCCTGCTGGGCGAGCAGCAGGTCGAGCGCGGCGTCGATCACCTGCTCGTCCGTCGCCCCCGGCTGGACGTGCGATTGCCCCGCCCTGGCTCGCTTCAGCTTCGCGACCAGTGCCCTCGACACGGTGACGTGGATGCGGCTCACCGTGGAGGTGAGCGGCTCGACGACGGTCCTCGCCGGTTCCCGCGCAGGTTCCGGAGGAGCCGCCAAAAGTTCACCCGGATGAACTGGCGAAGTCGTTGATTTCATTGGGGGCGGGATCTCGGTGACCACCGTCCTCCTCGGCACGACCGCCGCCGGCATGATCTCCACCGCGACCTGTTTCGCCTCCTGCTTCGAGCAGTGGAAGAACCGGGGCAGCGCCTCGGTGCGGTTCGCCTCGGTCATGACCTTCGCCAGTTGGACGATGCTGGTCAGGCACAACCGCCCGTCCCGCAGCGGCTCCACCACCTCGGGGAACCGGGCGACCAGCCGAGCCGCCACCTTCCGGTAGTGGGCCGCACCGCGGGACAGCTTGAGCTCCCGGAGCAGGTAGTCGAAGACGTTGGCGAAGCCGAGCCTCCGGTAAGCACCGGCCCGGTCGAACTCGGAGAGGGCGACGAGGAAGTCTGCGAGGGCTACGTGCTCGCGGCGGAGCAGGTCGGCGAGGTGGCGGGAGGATTCGCGGACGGCGGTGAGGTTCGGTTCGTTCATGGAACCACTGTCTCACGGGAAATTTCGACCTCGCCAGACGCACGAAAATGCCCAGGTGCGCGTCCTCCGGCGCGGAGATCTCGAGCCCCGCCCGAAGCGCGGCGAATCGCCCACGGACGAAATGCGGCAGCCTGAAGCCCCTTCCACGCGGACCTCGTTCGTCGGAGCGTGAAATCGCGAAATGCGTGTCAACCACACGCCCCATCTTCCCGATGGTCCGCGGCGCGGACCACCACGCCCGCTCCGATGCGCTCCCCAAACAAAACGGCCACCCCGGATCACCGAGGTGGCCTTTCGCCCCCGCGGACGGGGCGCCTCCAGGAGCCCGCTATCCGTTCGTCGCGACGCTCGCGGCCGCCGACGCCATCGGAACGGGCTCGGAGGAGTGCTTCGGGGTCGAGGAGATCTGGGCGACGAAGGCGCCGAGGACGATGGCGAGGAAGCTGACCACGAAGAGGTCCTTCCAGCCGTGCTTCGTCACGTTGAAGTGCAGGGTCTTCTGGGTCTGGGTCGTCATGGCGTTCTCCGTTCCGCGTCCGGGGTGGCAAGCCGTTCGCAGTACTGGAGGCGGCGGCCCGGAGGATGTGACTGGACGACCCGCCGATCTCGAAAAGTCCAGTAAAGACCGCTACCTGGCTGCCGCGCCGGCCGGCGCCGACAACCTCCGCATGAGCGGGAGCATGGCGATGGCCACCAGCGTGCCCAGCGTCGCCACACCGCCCAGCCCCAGGAACAGATTCACGTAGAGTGGAAGGGTCTCCACCGGGTTGGTCACGTTCTCCGGCACGCTGGCGTAGTTGGCCACGTAGCTCCCCAGGTACTGCGAGATTCCGGTGGCCAGGAACCACAGCCCCATCACGAAGCCGCGCAGCTTCGGTCCCACGTAGCGGGCCACCATGGCGAGCCCGAGCCCGCTGATGAGCAGTTCACCCAGGGAGTAGAGGCCGTAGCCGCCGACGAGCCACCAGACCGAGACCTTCCCGGCCTGCGCGAAGCGGCCCGACAGCCCGAAGGCGAAGAAGCCGATGGCCAGCACCGCGAACCCGGCCGCGAACTTGGTGGCGATGGAGAAGTCGCCGCGCCCCCGCGACATCCGGTCGTAGCCCCAGGCCACCAGCGGCCCCAGGACGAAGATCCAGATGGGGTTGAGCGCCTGCAGCTGTCCCGGGGGGATCTGGTAGCCAAAGAAGAACCGGAGATCCACGTTGCGCAGCGCGAAGAGGGTCAGCGACGTGGACATCTGCTGGTAGAAGATGAAGAAGAGCACGCCTTGCGCGGTGAGCAGGAAGACCGCCACGAGCCCCCGGCGCTCCTCGGCGTTGCCGCGGGCCGTGAGGATCCCGAAGATCCCCAGGATGGCGATCGACGCCACCCAGATGACGATGCGGGCCAGCGCGAGGTCCTGCACCACCACGGTCACGAAGGCGGCGGCCGCCGCCGAGCCGGCCAGCACGAGGAGCAGTTTCTTCACCTCCAGCGGGGCGAAGTCGGGAGGGGAGCCCACGTGAGCCAGGTGGCGCCGCATGAACGCGTAGTTCACCACCGAGAGCAGCATCCCGGCCGCGCAGACGCCGAAGGCGGCGTTCCAGCCCGCCCAGATCGCGATGAGCGGCGTCAGGATCTGGGAGAAGGTCGCCCCGACGTTCACCGCCATGTAGTAGAGCGTGAAGGCGCTGTCGATCTTGGAGGGCTCCCCCTCGTAGACCTTCGACACCAGGTTGGCCGGGTTGGCCTTGAAGAGGCCGTTTCCCACCGCCACCACGCCCAGCGCCACGAAGAGCGGGCCGTCGGGGAGGGCGAGCAGCACGTAACCGAGTGCCAGCACCAGCGCCCCCAGCACGGTCATGCGCCGGCTGCCCAGCACCCGGTCGCCGATCCAGCCGCCCACCGCCGGGGCCGCGTAGACCATCGCCGTGAACGCGCCGAAGGTCAGGTTGGCCCGGTCGTCGGTGTAGCCCAGCTTCTGCACCATGTAGAGCAGCACGACGGCGGTCATGCCGTAGTAGCCGAACCGCTCCCACATCTCGACGAGGAAGAGGGTGGTGAAGGCGATCCTGCGCTGCTTGGGCGGGGTCGTCCCCGAGGCGGCGGTCGTCATGGCGCCGCACTTTACGGTAGAATCGACCCCCCAAGGAGCCACCATGAGCCCTCGCCGCCCAGCCGTCCTGTCCGTCCTCGCGTTCGCCCTCGCCGCCTGCGGCGGGGGGGCTCCGTCCGGTCTCCAGGTGGGCTCGGAGTCCTTCGTCTCGCAGCCTCCAGGATCGGGCTTCCGCGGCGCGGGGGCCACGGCGGGCGGAGGACCCTCGGCGGCGCCGGGACAGCCGGCCCCGACGTCGGGAACCGCCTCGGCCCCGCGGGACGTGGAGGAGTCGGACGTCTACGCCCTCTCCGGATCGACCCTGCACGTCCTGAACGCCTACCGGGGCCTCCAGATCGTGGACCTCGCCGACCCCGCCGCACCGGTGCTCGCCTCCCGCGTGCCGGTGGTCGGGACGCCGGTCCAGCTCTACCTGCGCGGAGGGGTCGCCCTCTTCGTGGTCCGCGACGCCTTCGGCTGGGCCTGGACGGCCGACGCCGTGCAGCCGGTGTCGGGGTCGCAGCTCTGGGCGGTGGACGTTTCGAACCCGGGTTCACCGTCGGTCCTGGCGCGCCTCGACGTCGAGGGGTCGGTGGTGGAGACGCGCCTCGTCGGCGACGTCCTCTACCTGGTCTCCCGCAAGTTCTCCTGGATGGATGTCCTCCCCGCCCCGGGCGGGCTCCCGGTGGCGGCCGGGGGCGCGACCGGCGACCTCACCTACGTCGCCAGCGTGGACGTCCGGGACCCGCGCGCGCCCCGCGCGGTGGCGCGCGTCGACTTCCCGGCCACCGGATGGGACTCTCACGCGGTGGTGACCGACGAGCGGATCGTCCTCGCCCAGTCGGGCTGGAGCCCGTCCGGCGAGACCACCCGCTTCCAGCTCGTCGGCATCGCCGACCCCGGCGGCGCGCTCTCCCTCGGGGCCACCTTCGACGCGGCCGGGCGCATCGTCGATCGCTGGGGGCTCGACCAGGCCACGGGCGTCTTCCGCGCCGTCCTGCAGAACGGGTGGAACGGCGGGGCCACGCTGCGGACCTGGACCTCCGCCACCGTCGCGGAGGCGACGCCGCTGGGGCGCCTCGACATCGTCATCCCCGAGACCCTGACCGCGGCCCGCTTCGACGGCGGCCGCGTCTACGTGGTGACGGCCGCCCGGGCCGACCCGCTCTGGGTGGTGGACGCGACCGACCCGGCGCACCCGCTGCTCGCGGGCCAGCTCCACATGCCGGGGCAGATCGAGTTCATCGAGCCGCGCGGGAACCGGCTCCTCGGGCTCGGGCACACCGACGAGGCGGGGCAGCCCTGGCAGCTCGCGGTGTCGCTCGTGGACGTGACCGACCCCGCGTTGCCGACTCTCCTGCACCGCATCCTCGTCGGCGACGGCTCGGGCGGGGTGAGCGCCGCCCCCGACGACATGCGCAAGGCCTTCCGCGTGCTCGACCGGGAGGGGCTCGCACTCGTGCCCTACCAGGGCTGGGACCCGGCCAGCTGGCGCTGGATCGGCGGGCTCCAGCTGGTGGACTTCGACCTCGCCGCCGGGACGCTCGGGAAGCGCGGCTTCGTCCCCCACCCGGGCTCCATCTCCCGCGCCTTCCCGGTGTCGGGGCGCGCCGGCTGGCTCGCGGCGCTCTCCGACGAGCGGCTCCAGATCGTGGACGCCGCCAACCGGGACGCGCCGGTGGAGCGGGCCACGATCGACCTGGCGCGCTCCGTGACGGCGCTCACCTTCGTCCAGGGGATGGCGGTGGAGCTCTCCGGCGACTGGTGGCGCGGGGACGCGGAGCTGGTGGTGGTCCCGGCCCTCGATCCGGACGCGGCCGCGCCGCTCGCCCGGGTGGCGCTGGCCGCCCCCCAGGCGCGCCTCTTCCGGCTGGGCGACGTGGCCTGGATCGTGGCCCACGATTTCACCCAGGGGAAGGCATGGCTCGAGGCCGTGGACCTCTCCGATCCGCTCCACCCGGTGCGCCGGGGACGTCTCGACCTCGCCCTGGACGAGGCCGCCGGGGCCAGCGGCTGGGGCTTCCGGGGAGCGGGCGACGAGGCCGTGCTGCTCGGGAACGTGCTGGCCGTGCACCGCACCTGGTACGGGCCGATGCCCGTGGGCGGGGGGGCGACGGGCCCGGTCGCCCCCGGCGGAGGGCCCATGGCGTCGGAGAACGCCGTGCTGCTCTTCGACCTCTCCAACCCGGACGCGCCCCGGCGCGCCGGCAAGGTGGCCATCCCGGGGAGCGACTGGTCCTGGGGGCTCACCGCCGATGCCGGGCTGCTCTGGCTCACCCACCACGAGTGGACGTCGAGCACGCGCGGCGAGGTGCGCTACTACCTCGACCGCATCGACGTCGGCGATCCCGACGCGCCGGTGCTCCTGCCCAAGGTCAACGTGCCCGGGACCTTCCTGGGAGCGGGGAGCGCGGGGCGCGTCTACACCCTCGACACGACCTGGAGCGAGGCCTCGGGCACGGCCACCTCGGCGCTCCACGTGCTCGACCTGACGTCGGCCGGGACCGCCCGGCTGGTGGGCTCGATCACCTTCCCCGGGTGGGCCACCGGAGCCGTGCTCGGCGCCGGCCACGCCTGGCTGGTGACCCAGGACTGGTCGAGCAACCGGTCGGACGTCCGGCTCGCGGCGGCCGACCTCGCTGCCCTCCGCGTCGCCTCCTCCCAGCGCCTGGACGCCTCCTGGGCCTGGCCGCTCCGCGCCGGCGGCGGCAAGCTCTTCCTCGCCGCTTCCACGGTGGCGGGTTCGTCGTCGGTCCTGGTGATGGACCTCGCCTCGCCGGGCGCGCCGCGCCTCGAGCAGGCCGTCCCCAACCAGGGCTGGACCTGGGACGTGGTCGTCGAGGGGCGGGTGGCCTACCTCCCCGGCGGACCGTGGGGCGTGTCGATGATCCCGCTCGCGCCGTGACGCGGCCGGCGCTCGCCGCCGCCGCCCTGGCCGTGACCCTGGCCGCCGGCGCCGCCGGCGCCGCCGAGGTCGCGGTCACCTGGGACGCCGACCTGGCCCCGCCCGCCGATCCGGCGGCCTACGAGCGGCAGCTCCGCGCCATCGTCTCCGACTCCCGGGCCCGGGTCGTCGCCGCCCTGGGGATGGAGCCCGGACCCTTGCTCTCCGTGCAGATCCACTCCCGGGCCGGCTACCAGCGCCGGTTCGGCGCCGAGGCCGCCCACCTCGACGCGGCGCGCTTCGTCGGGGAGGTGGTCCACGTGAACGGGGGCGCCCGGCTCGACGACCGGTTCGCCGGCCTGGTGGTGCACGAGATGGTCCACGCCGCGCTCGACGCCCGGGGCACGGCCGCGGCGCTGCCGCGCTGGCTCGACGAGGGGCTGGCGGAGCGGCTCTCCTGGAGCCGGCGCGGCCAGGGGTCCCCGGCGCCGAACCAGGTCGCCGAGCTCAGGCAGGCGCTCGAGCGGAAGGAGCTCGTGCCGCTGCCGGGGACGGGGGAGCTGTCGCGCCTGGGCTATCTGAGGTCGTGGGCGGCGGTGGTGTTCCTGGAGGGGAAGGTCGGCCGGGAGCGGGTGCTGGCCACGGTGCGGGCCACGCTGGGCGGCGAGCCGTTCGAGAGGGCGCTCCGCAGGGAGTGCGCGATGTCGCCGGAGGAGCTCGACGGCGGTTTCCAGGCCTGGGTGGGGGGGTTGTGACGGGGGGTGCGGCGGCATAGCCTCCGGCCCATGGCACGCGAATCCTCCATGGTGGGCGCCAAGGTCCGGGCGCTGCGCCGGCAGAAGAGCGTGAGCCAGGTCCAGCTCGCCGAGCGGCTGGGCATCTCCCCCTCCTACCTGAACCTCATCGAGCACAACCGGCGCGCCATGCCGGCGCCGCTGCTCATCAAGATCGCCGAGATCTTCGAGCTCGACCTCAAGGCGCTCTCGACGGAGCAGGACGCCCGCACCGTCGCCGACCTCATGGAGCTCTTCGGCGACCCGATCTTCGAGCACGAGGACGTGACCACCGCCGAGGTGCGCGACCTGGCGGCGCACGCCCCCACGGCGGCCCGCGGGATCTTGAAGCTCTACCACGCGTACCGGGAGTCACGGGAGGCGGCCGACAACCTGGCCATCAAGATCTCCGGGCGCGGCGACCTCACCGGCGTGGACTCCTCGCGCATGCCCACCGAGGAGGTCTCCGACCTCATCCAGCGCCACACCAACCACTTCCCGGAGATGGAGGAGGGGGCCGAGCAGCTCTGGCGCGACGCGCACCTGGGCGGCGACGACCTGCAGCAGGGGCTCGAGCACCAGTTGCAGCGGGTCCACGGAATCCAGGTACGGATCGAGCGCACCGCCGACATGGGGGACGCCATCCGGCGCTTCGACCCGGAGAAGCGGGTGCTCTACCTGTCGGAGGTGCTGCGCCGCGGATCGCGCAACTTCCACCTGGCCTACCAGATCGGGCTGGCGACCCAGCAGGCGGCGCTGGATCGCTGCGCCTCCGACCCGCTCCTCACCAGCGACGCGGCCCGGGCGCTGGCGCGGGTGCTCCTCGCCAACTACTTCGCCTCGGCCATCCTCATGCCCTACGCCCCCTTCCTGGAGGCGGCGCGGCAGGAGCGCTACGACATCGACCTGCTCGGCCACCGCTTCCGCACCAGCTACGAGCAGGTCTGCCACCGGCTCACCACGCTGCGCCGTCCCGGGGCCGAGGGCATCCCCATCCACTTCGTGCGCGTGGACATCGCCGGGAACATCTCCAAGCGCTTCTCCGCCTCGGGCCTGCGCTTCGCCCGCTTCTCCGGCGCCTGCCCGCGCTGGAACGTCTTCCAGGCCTTCCTGACGCCGGGGATGATCCGCACCCAGCTCTCCCAGATGCCCGACGGGACCACCTACTTCTGGGTTGCACGCTCCGTGTACAAGGAGGGCGGCGGCTTCCACGCGCCGCGCACCCCGCTGGCCATCGCCATCGGCTGCGAGGTGGGGCACGCCCGGAAGATGGTCTACGCCGACGGCATGAACCTCGACTCGCGCGAGGCGGTGGTCCCGGTGGGGCTCACCTGCCGGCTCTGCGAGCGGACCGACTGCGAGCAGCGGGCCTTCCCGCCCATCCAGTACCCCCTGCAAGTGCAGGAGAACGTGCGCGGCGTGAGCTTCTTCGCGCCGGTGGATAAGTAACGGCGCGCCCCTCCGGGGCGCGCAATCACCCGTGCCCACCCTCGTCTCGCTCGGTGATCCACGGTGCAACCACCAGCAACCCCGCCACGAACCCATATCCCCCCACGAACCCCCAGGCCGGCCGCATCGCCATCACCGCGTCCTGCGGCGTCAGCCGCCACGAATGCATGAGCCCCATCGCCGACAGCACCGCCCCGATCGCGAACCACCCCGCCGCCGCCCGGAACCGCCTCTCCACGATCATCACCGTCCCCGCCGACAGGATCATCGCCGTGAAGATGAACCCCTGGTCCAGCGCGAACCCGCCCCGGATCCACACGTCCGACCCCAGGAACCCGTCCACCACGCCCTCGGAGAGCGGAGGCCCGCCCGGCCCGCCCACCCCCGCCGCGCGCAGCCCCGATTTCGCCATGAGCACGCCCCAGGCCGCGATCCCCGGCAGGATCCCCATCACCACCGCCGGTGCGTGCGCCCGCGGCACCACCTGGAAGGCCTGCGCCGAGATGACGATGCCGATCCAGACCACGATGGCGAGCCCCGCGTCGATGGGCACCGCCCAGGCGATCCAGGAGAGCGTTCCGGAGAGCGCCACCGCGGTCACGAAGACCCCGTTCAGGACCGAGTACCCGGCCCGGGCCCCCAGCGCCTTCCAGCCCGGGTGGCCGATGTAGAGGGTGGTGGGGAAGCAGGAGCCCAGGCAGGCCGCCGCCACCGTGGAGAGTCCGTTCACGGTGAGTGACGGAAGGGTGGGGTAGGCGTCGCCGGCCGCCTCGGCCGACTCGACGTTCTGCAGCGAGCCCACCAGCGTGAAGAGCCCCATGGGCAGGATCACCGAGAGGTAGGTGGCCAGGTGTCCGCCCGAGAGGGCCTCCCAGAGCGCGGAGAGCGCCGGCACCGGGGGGGACCAGGCCGCCGCCGAGGCCGGGGGCGCGCCCACCGGGGCGATCCCGGTGGCCCAGGCGAGGAAGGTGCCGAGGAGCACCGCCACCAGCCCGCCCGGCAGGCGGCCGCGGAAGCGAACCCGGCCGAAGTAGGTGAGGAGCACCACCCCCAGCGTGGCCAGGCCGACGATGGGCCGGGAGAAGGCGCGCAGCAGGAACCCGAGCGAGATGAACCCCAGCGCGATCCCCGCCAGGGTGGAGAGGAGCGCGGCCCGGGGCGTGGCCCTCCGGATCCGCTCGGCGACCAGCGCGCCTCCGAGCTCGATGAGCCCCGAGGCGAGGCAGGCCACCAGGCCGGCCTGCCAGGCCACCCGGGCCGGGTCGGCGGCGCCGGCCGCCTGCGCGGCGATCTTCGCCGGCAGCATGACCAGGAAGACGAAGGCGAAGAGGGAGACGGTGTTGATGCCGAAGGGGAGCGCGGTGACGTCGGTCCGGCCGGTGCGCCGGGCGAGGAGCATGGCCTGCCAGGAGTAGAAGAGGTTGCCGAGGAGCACCGAGACGGCCGCCCCGGGCAGGATGGTCCCGCGCACCATCTCCTCCGGGAACCCCAGCACGTGGCGGCAGAGCGCGTCGATGACGAGCAACTGGACCAGGTTGTCGAGGGCCAGGCCGAAGAAGCCGTCGACGTCGCCGCGGACGAACCAGCGCAAGGGCAATCCTCCCGGGCCTCCGCGGCCCGCGCGGCGCATGGTAGCGCAGGGGGCTCTTTGCGCTACGATCGGCGCCATGGGAAAGGCGCCGTCCACGGCCGCGACGCGGCTGCTTCGCGAGAGGGGAGTGGCCTACACCGAGCACCTGTACCGGTACGAGGAGAAGGGCGGCACCGCCGTCTCCTCCCGGGAGCTCGGGGTGGAGGAGCACGCGGTGGTGAAGACGCTGGTCATGGAGGACGACCAGGGGGAGCCGCTCGTCGTGCTCATGCACGGCGACCGCGAGGTCTCCACGAAGGCGCTGGCCCGCCAGCTCGTGCGGCGCAGCGTCCAGATCTGCAAGCCGGAGGCGGCAAACCGGCACAGCGGCTACCAGGTCGGAGGCACGAGCCCGTTCGGAACCCGCAAGCCGATGCCGGTCTGCGTGGAGAAGACCATCCTCGACCTGCCGCGGATCTACCTGAACGGCGGTTCGCGGGGCTTCCTCGTCGGCATCGATCCGAAGGAACTCGTCCGGGTGCTCGCGCCCACCGTGGTCGAGGTGGGAATCGAGGGCTGAGGAGCCGGCGCCCAGGCCGGGAGTCACCTCGGGCAGCGCTCGCGCGCGAGCGCCTTCGCCGAGAGCTGGCGCATCGCGGGCGCGACGGACGGATCCGATGCGAGCTGCCGCCATGTCGTGCACGCCTGGGCAACCTGGCCGAGGCGCGCCAGCGCCTTGCCGGTGTTGTAGCGCGGCGCGCCGTCGTCCAGGGTCGCGCTCGCCGCGCGCCGGAAGAGGTCGAGCGCCGCACGGGCGTCGCCCTGCTCCAGCCGGATCTCCCCGAGCAGGTTCAAGGACAGCGCGTGGTCGGGCCGGACCCGTATCGCGCGGGTCGCGAGCGCCTCCGCCTCGGCTTCGTTTCCCAGCAGCCGCTCGAGGAGCGCCAGGTTGAAGAGGACGTCGGTCTCGGCGGGGCGCAGCTCGAGGGACTGGCGCAGGGGAACGACGGCCTCCTCCGTGCGTCCGGCGTTGGCGAGAACGGCCCCGATGTTGTTCAAGATGTAGGAGGCGGTCGCGGGAGCCGCACCCCCACCCAGGGCGAATGCCGCCCGGTACTCCCGCAAGGCGTCGTCCGTCCTGCCTCGCTCCGCATACGCGAAACCCAGGTTCAGGTGGGCGCGCCAGTTCTCGGGTGCACGCGCGACCTCGTCCGACCAGAGCCCGAGGCGTGTCTCCCAGACTGCGTTCCTGCGGAAGGTGAGGAGGGCGAGCGCCAGGAGAAGGGCGAAGGCGACGCCTCCGGCCGCGACGGGAGGGATGCGAAAGCGATCGACGACTCGCTCCGCGGCGACGGCCACCGCAACGAAGAGTCCCCACGAGGCCAGGTAGACCCGGTGCTCCTGGAGCAGGTCGGCGAGCGGCACGATGCTGGAGGTCGGCGCGAGAAGCAGGAAGAACCATACGATGCCGAATGCGGCCGTGCAGCGCGCACCTCCGTCGCCGCCGGCCCGGGCTCGACCGGACAGGAACAGCCACCCGGCCAGGGCCAGCACACCGGCCAGGATGGCTCCCGGCAGGAGCACCGCCGCGTCCACGGGGCCCGAGGCGGCGGGGATGTTCCATTCCACGAATTGACCCACGGGAAGGAGCAGGAGCCGGACGTAGGTGACGATCACGCGGAACTGGGTGAGGAGGTAGGTGATCGGGGGAAGTCCCGCCACGCTGAACCCGGCGTCGGGGGCCCCCTCGATGCTCTGCATCGTCCGCGTCGACAGGAGAATGTCGGCCGCCACCCAGGGGACGAGCATCGCGAGCCTCCTGGGCAGGGAGGTCATCTCGGTGCGGTGGGCGCCTCGCGGGATCATCCACGCGAGCAGGAGGTAGGCCGCGGGGAGGGTCGCCACGATCACCTTCGACCCCAGACCCAGGATGAAGACCGAGAAGCCCAGGAGATAGGCGGCGACACCTGCCGGACTCGGCCCACGCCGTTCCGCGAGGAGGAGGAGGAGGAGCGCCCCAAGATACGCGCAGGACGCGAGCGACTCCGCGCGCTGGGCGACGTAGCTGACGGCCTGGGTCTGCAGGGGATGGAGGGCGAAGGCCCCGGCCACCAGGATCGCCACGACCCGCGGGCGAGGCGCCCCGGCGAGGCGCAGCACCGTGCGGGTGAATGCGAAGACCAGCACCACCGCGCAGGCGTGGATCGCCAGGTTCACCAGGTGATAGCCGAAGGGAGCGAGCCCACCGGCCGCGTGATTCAGGGCGAAGGTGAGATCGACGACCGGGCGTCCGCTGCGGATCAGGGCGGGGAGGAACCCGGCCAGGACGTCTTGCAGGTTCCGGATCCGGGGGTTCTCGACGACCGAGCTGAAGTCGTCCCACTGGAATTCCCCGTGCAGCACCCGCGCGTAGGCCAGGGCGGCGACGAGCAGGATCCCTCCGAGCGCCATCCACCCGGCACCGGAAGGACGGCCCGTCCGGTGGCTCAAGGGACGCCCCTGAACAGCCAGCGCACCGCCACCACCGAGGCCGCGAATCCGGCCAGGTCGGCCGCCAGCGCGGCCGGGAGCGCCTGCCGGTACCGGGTGATCCCGATGGCGCCGAAGTAGACGGCCAGCACGTAGAAGGTGGTCTCGGTCGATCCGGCCATGACCGAGACGAGGCGCCCCGCGTAGGAATCGGGGCCGTCGGAGCGCAGCACGTCGGCCACCACCCCCAGCGCCGCGCCGCCGGAGAGCGGGCGGACGAGCACCATGGGGAGCACGCTGGCCGGGATCCCCACCGCCGAGGTCAGTGGCGCGAGCAGGGCGGCCAGCGCGTCCATGGCCCCCGAGGCCCGCAGCATCCCCAGGGCCACCACCACGGCGACGAGCGGGGGGATGACCCGGACCGCGATCTGGAACCCCTCCTTGGCCCCCTCCACGAAGACCGGGTAGACCTTCACCTTGCGTGTGAGGGCCCAGGCCGGGATTCCGGCCACCAGGAGCGGGATGGCCCAGATCGAGAGGGCATCGAGGGCGCCCTTAAGCACGCGGGGCCCCGGGGGGCGGCGCGGGGAAGAGGCGCCGGAGGGCCCACGCGGAGGCCACGGCGGCCACCGTGGCGCAGGCCGAGGCGAGCAGCGTGGCGGCCAGGATGTCGGCGGGCTGGCGCGCGCCGGCGGCGGCGCGGAGCGCGATGACGCTGGCCGGGACCAGCTGCACGCTGGCGGTGTTGAGGGCGCAGAAGAGGGCCTGGGCGTCGGTGGCCGTCCCCGGGTGCGGGTTCTCCCGCTCCAGCTCCTCCATGGCCTTGATGCCGAAGGGGGTCGCGGCGTTGCCCAGCCCGAGCATGTTGGCGGCCACGTTCATGGTGATGGCGCCCATGGCCGGCGAGTCGGCCGGCACCGCCGGGAAGAGGCGCCGCAGCACCGGCCGTGCCAGCCGTCCCAGCGACCGGACCAGCCCGGCCTCCTCGGCGACCTTCATGAGGCCGAGCCAGAGGGTGAGGACGCCGACCAGGCCGAGGGAGAGGGTGACCGCCCTCCCGGCCGACTCGGCGATGGCGCCGGGCAGGGCGGCCATCCGGCCGGTCAGGGCCGCCACCACCACCGAGCCCACGAGGAGCAGCACCCAGAGGACGCTCATCGAAGGGGATGAGAGCCCGGCGCGGAGGGAATTGCCAGTTTCTGCTAAAGGTTGGTGCACCCATGGGACGACGGGCATGGAGAATCCTCGCCGCGGGCGCGATCGCCTGCACGGCAGCCGGCGCGCTGGCCGCCCCCCCGGCCACCGGCGGCGCGGCGTCGCCGGACCGGCACTGCCGCCCCGACGCCACCCTGCTCGACCTGCCCTCGCGCGCCGAGCCGGAGTGGTACGGGCTCTACGTGGGGGACAAGAAGGTGGGCTGGCTGAAGACGTCGGCGGGGCTCGAGACCCGGGGCGGGAAGAGCGTCCGGGTCGGGCGGGAGGAGATGCTCGTCGAGGCCAGGGTCGGCGAGCGGGTGGTGCGCCGGCAGGTCACCGAGGAGCGGGTCTACGAGCCGGGGCGGCGCGGACGCCTCCTCACCATGTACACCGAGTTCACCGGCGACGGGGGCGACCGGAGCCTGCGCGTCACCTGCACCCCCACCACCTGCAAGGCCGAGATCACCGCCGACGACGGCCGGCGGACCACCGAGTTCCCGCACCCCGGCGAGACCGCGGAGCAGGGGGAGGCCGCCCGCCTCGCCGCCCGGACGTGCAAGCCGGTGAGCGGCGCCCAGCTCCAGTCCGACGACCTGCGGGTGAAGCGGATGACCAGCCGGTACGCCGGCCGGACCCGCGTCGGCGGCGCGGGGGTCGAGGTCCCGGTCTCGATCGTCGAGGAGAAGGAGGACGGCGACCGGGTCGCGCCCAAGGTGCTGGTCTCCGACGACGGCCGCATCCTGGAGACCCGGGTCGGCGACGGCATGGTCATCCGGCTCGAGCCGGCCGAGACCGCCCGCCGGCTCGACGTCGTGGACCTCTTCACCACGCTGCGCGTCCCGCTCCCGGCGCCGCTCCCCCGGGAGGTTCCCATGTCCATCACCTTCGCGCTCCAGGGGTTGCCGCGCGGCTTCGACCTCGACGACCCGCGGCAGAGGGCGGTCCCCGGTGCCGGCGGAGAGACCCTGCTCACCGTCACCGCCCGTGAATTCCCCGGCCCGGACGTGCCCCGGGGGAAGCCCGCCCCGCGCGGCGACGCCGACCAGTCCACCACCATCGAGATCGACTGGGAGCACCCGGCCATCCGCGACCTCTCCGCGGCCGTGGCGGGGAGCACCACCGGGGCCTGGGCCACGGCCCGCAAGCTCTCCCGCGCGGTGCACGACCGGCTCGACAAGGTCTACGGCCAGAGCCGCGACCGGGCCAGCGAGATCCTCAAGCAGGGCAAGGGGGACTGCACCGAGCACACCCGGCTCTTCGTGGCGCTCTGCCGGGCGGCAGGGATCCGGGCCCGCGAGGTGAAGGGGCTGGTCTTCGCCAACTACGGCCAGGGCGGGCCGGGGCTCTACTGGCACGCCTGGGCCGAGGTCCAGGTGGGCGCCGACTGGATCGCAGTGGACCCCACCTTCGGCCAGGACGTGGCCGACGCCACCCACATCGCCCTCGGGCGCGGCGCCCGCCAGGACGCCATCGCGCTGGTGGGCTCCCTCCGGGTATCCCGGGCCGAGCCTCGCAAGCCGTAGAATCACCCCCACCGCCACCTGGAGGAACGCCATGAAGGGGCTCGACCACGTCGCCATCCTCGTCTCCGACCTCGACGCAGCCATCAAGCTCTACCGCGACGTCTACGGCCTGGAACTGGCCGAGATCGAGGAGGTGCCCTCGGAGAAGGTGCGGGTCGCCATCTTCGGCCACGGCACCGGGCGCATCGAGCTGGTCTCGCCGAGCGGCCCGGACAGCCCGATGGCCAAGGCCATCGAGAAGCGCGGGGAGGGGCTCCACCACGTCTGCCTCGAGGTGCCGGACATCGAGAAGGCCATGGCGGCGCTGAAGGCCCAGGGGGCTCCGCTGCTCGACGAGAAGCCCCGCGCCGGGGCCGGAGGGGCGCGGGTCGCCTTCGTCCACCCGAAGGGGAGCCGGGGGGTCCTGGTCGAGCTCCGGCAGGGGCCCCGGAACGCTTGACCCCAAGGGGAATCGCATGGTTAGTGACAGCCCCATGAAGCGCTCCCTCACCGTCCTCCTCGCGATCCCGCTCCTCCTCGGCTCGGCCCTTGCGCAGACCGCCGCCCCGACCCTGACGCCGCCGGCCTCCGCCACGCTCACCCAGTCCGAGATGGATCAGAAGATCCAGGACGCGGTGCAGAAGGAGGTCGCCAAGGTGAAGGAGCAGCTTCGCGACGAGGTTCGCGCCGAGATCCAGGGCGCGCAGTCGGCGGCCGAGTTCCTGGGCGAGCAGGAGGGGAAGAAGAAGCTCCACTTCCTCGAGCTGAACGGCTACTTCCGCTTCCGCTGGGACCTCTTCAACAACCTGAACGGCGGGATGGCCGCCGACCCCATGGGCTGGTACCTCTGGGGCGGAAACACCCAGATCTCGCCCGACCTCCCCGGCGGGACGCAGACTGGCGGGAACATGCGCCTGCGCGTCGATCCCACCTTCAACGTCTCGGAGCAGGTCCGGGTGAAGGCGGAGATCGACCTCCTCGACAACGTGGTGCTCGGGTCCACGCCCGCCGGGCGCGACTACAACCTCTACTCCTTCACCTCGAGCAGCCAGGTCTCGCCCGTCGGCGGCTACAACTGGTTCACCGGCGCGGTCCAGGTGAAGCGGGCCTGGGGCGAGGTGCAGACGCCGGTGGGGCTGCTCAGCTTCGGTCGCATGCCGGCCAGCTGGGGCGCGGGCATCTACTACAACGCCGGCGAGGGCATCGACCAGGACTTCGGCGACAACGTGGACCGCATCCAGTTCTCGGTCCCGCTCGGCCAGTTCCTGGGCGGCCTGGCCGTCACGCCCTACTACGAGTGGGCCGGCTCGGGCATCACCTACTCGAGCACCTTCAACACGGTGGGGATCGGCCAGCCCGTCAACTGGACCCAGGACGACGACGCCGGGGCCATCGGCATCATGGTGGCCCGCACCGACACGCCCGACCAGGAGCGGCGCAAGCTGGAGAAGGGCGGCACCAGCCTCTCCTACGGCCTGCTCTTCAACTACAAGTCGCAGCGATTCGGCCTGCCCGCCCTCTCCTTCAATTCCTCCAAGGTCCCCGTGTCGCCCGGCGGGGTCGTGCCCGTCGCCGTGGGCGCCCCCGTGGTGCTCGTGAACCGCGACGCCAGCGCCGGGACCCTCGACCTCTTCGTCCGCTGGGTCGGCAAGAGGTTCGAGATCCAGGCGGAGGGGATCGGCATCTACGGGAGCATCGGCAACGTCGGCTGGGATCCGACGGCGGTCGCCATCCCGGCCACCATCCGCCAGGGCGCCGGCATGGTGCGCGGCGAGGGCAAGATCGGCGACGGAGGGCGCTTCCACGTGGGCGGCGAGTTCGGCATCGCCAGCGGCGATCGGGCCCCCGGCTTCGGCAACTTCCCGGGGCGCTGCAACCTCTCGCCGCTCCCCGCCGCCCCGGTGCGCTGCGGCGAGGTGGCGCTCCCCGGCTCCATCGACGGGAACCAGGTCGGGGGTGGCTACACCACCCTCAACAACTACCGGTTCAACCCGGCCTTCCAGGTGGACCTGATCCTCTGGCGGCGCATCCTCGGGACGGTCACCGACGCCTGGTACGTGAAGCCCACCTTCAAGTGGGACGTGCTCGACGGCCTCAGCGTGGGCGCCCAGGTGGTCTACTCGCAGGCCATCTTCGTCGAGTCCACGCCCTCGCAGGTGAACAAGCCGCTGGGTCTCGAGCTCGACCTGGGAGTGAAGTACCAGTCGGACGACGGGTTCGTGTTCTTCCTCGACTACGGACTGCTCAAGATGCTCTCGGGCTTCGACATGACGACCACGGTCGGAACCGTCACCGCCACCTCCAGCCCGAGCGGGGTGGCGCAGAACATCCACGCCGGCCTGGGGATCGTCTTCTAGGCGGTCACGACCGTCCGGACCTGGAAGGCGGGCTGGGCCTGGATGGCCCGCTTCACCGAGCACTGATCGGCGACCCGGACCAGCGCCTCCCGGTACTTCTCCGGGAAGGCGGCCGGGACCTCGATGTCGAGGTCCACGCCGGTCAGCGCGCCGTCCTCGCCGTGGTGGAGCCGCTCGACGATGCGGATCCCCTCGGTGGAGAGGCCGCGCTTCTGGCAGAACCCCACCACGAAGATCCCGGCGCAGGTCCCCATCGACGCCGCGAAGAGCGCGAACGGGGACGGGGCCGAGTCCTCGCCTCCGCCCTGCACGGGCTGGTCGGTCCGGACGACGTGCCTGCCGACCTGCGCATCCACCCGCTTGCCGCCCGGGAACGTCACCACGATCTCCGACTCGCCGGCCATGGCCCACCTCCGTGAAGTGACCCCGGGGATCCTGGGGCCTCGTGGGGTTGGAGCCAAGGGCGCAGACGGGGATTCTTTGATAGCCTCCGCCGTCGAATGAAGAAGACGAAGCGAGCCCCCGCCGCCCGGAAGCCTCGGCCCGTCTCCCGCGCAGCCCTCTCGGGCGAGGCGGACCCCCGCCTGGTCCGGATGTCGGTCTCCATCCAGGACGACGCCGCGCTCCACTCCCAGGACATCCGCGGCAGCCAGGCCCACGTGGCCATGCTGGCCGCCCAGGGCATCGTCCCGCCGGCGGTGGCCCGCAAGATCCGGCGCGGCCTCGACCAGGTCCGGCGCGAGTTCGCGCAGGGGGCCATCCGGCACGACCCGCGGCTCGAGGACGTGCACACCCACGCCGAGCGGCGCCTGGGGGAACTGGTGGGGCGGGCCGCCGGCTACCTGCACGCCGGCCGGAGCCGCAACGACCAGGTGGCGCTCGACGAGCGGCTCTTCATCGTGGAGTCCTGCGATCGCGCCGCCCAGGCGCTCGCCGGGATGATGCGGTCGCTCCTCGGGCAGGCGCGGCGCCACGAGAAGACGCTCCTGCCCGGGTACACCCACCTCCAGCGGGCCCAGCCGGTGTCGCTGGCCCACCACCTGCTCGCCCACGTGGAGATGCTGGGGCGGGACCGGGAGCGCTTCGGGGAGGTGCGCCGCCGCGCCGCCATCTCGCCGCTGGGCTCGGGCGCGCTGGCCGGCACCACGCTCAAGCTCGACCGGGAGCGGGTGGCCCGGGACCTCGGCCTCGACGGCGTCACCCGCAACTCGCTCGACGCGGTCGCCGACCGCGACTCCGCCATCGAGCTCTGCTTCGCCTGCGCGCTCTGTGCCGTGCACCTCTCCCGCCTCGGCGAGGAGATCGTGCTCTGGACCACCCGCGAGTTCGGCTTCATGGAGCTCGACGACTCCTTCGCCACCGGCAGCTCGCTCATGCCGCAGAAGAAGAACTCCGACGTGGCCGAGCTGGCGCGGGGACGGGCCGGCACCGCCATCGGCGACCTGGTCGCGCTGCTGGCCATCGTGAAGAGCCTGCCGCTCGCCTACAACCGCGACATGCAGGAGGACAAGCGGCCGCTGCTGGGGGCACCGCGGATGCTGGTCGAGACCCTCGACGCGCTCTCCGGCGCGGTCGAGACCGCCCGGTTCCAGCCGGAGCGGATGCGCGCGGCCCTGGAGGGCGGCGAGTCGCTCGCCACCGACGCGGCCGAGTGGCTGGTCGAGCGGGGCGTGCCCTTCCGGGAGGCCCACGAGGCGGTGGGCAAGGCGGCGGCCTTCGCGTCCTCGGCCGGGCGGCCGCTCTCCGGTCTCCCGGTCGCCGTGTGGCGCAGGTTCCATCCCCGCTTCGACGGGGGCGTCCTGCGCTGCTTCGACCCGGAGCGGAGCCTGGCCCGGCGGGACCTCCCCGGCGGCCCGGCGCCGCGCAGGGTGGCCGCCGAGCTCCGGCGCTGGGAGAAGCTGCTCGGGAGGGAGCGGTGACGGCCCGCGCCGTTCGCGCCCCCGTGGCGGCGGGGCTCGCGCTGGCCGCCGCACTGGCGGTCGCACTGGCCGGGTGCGGGGTGAAGGCGGCTCCGCGGCCGGCGGCATCGGCGGGCGTCGAGGGCGCCCCGGCCGGGAGCGGGAAATGAACCACTTCCAGAGAACGCTCGGGTCGCTTCACGCGGAGAAGATCCCGCTCGACGGGCTGGCCCGCGCCTACGGCACGCCGCTCTACGTCTACTCGGCCGCCACCCTGCGCCGGCACTGGAAGGTCCTCGACCGGTCGCTCTCCGGCCTGCGCCACCTGGTCTGCTACGCCACCAAGGCCAACGCGAACCTGGCCATCCTCGACCTGCTGGCCCGCATGGGTGCCGGCTTCGACATCGTCTCCGGGGGGGAGCTGTACCGGGTCCTCAAGGCCGGGGGTGATCCCCACAAGGTGGTCTTCTCGGGCGTGGGCAAGACCGACGAGGAGATCGCCTTCGCTCTCTCACAAGAAGTGAAGTGCCTCAACGTGGAGAGCGGGCCGGAGCTGGCCCGGGTCTCGGTGGTGGCCCGGCGGCTCGGCCTGCGCGCCCCCATCGCGCTCCGGGTGAACCCGGACGTGGACCCGAAAACCCACCCGTACATCGCCACCGGCCTGAAGAAGTCCAAGTTCGGCGTGTCGGTGGACGACGCCCGGCGGCTCTACGGCCTGGCCGCCGGCGACCCGGCCCTCGACGTCCGGGGCCTGGCCTGCCACATCGGCTCCCAGATCACGACGGTGGTCCCCTTCCTCGACGCCATCGCCCGGGTGCGGAAGCTGGCCGGCGAGCTCTCCCGGGCCGGGATCCAGCTGCGCCACCTCGACATCGGAGGGGGGCTGGGGATCCAGTACAAGGACGAGAACCCCCCGCACCCCGACGAGTACGGGGCCGCCGTGAAGGGGGCCATGAAGGGGTTCCGGGGCGAGGTGATCCTCGAGCCCGGCAGGGTGCTGGTGGGCAACGCCGGCGTCCTTCTCACCCGGGTCCTCTACGTGAAGACGAGCGGCCGGAAGCGTTTCGCCGTCGTGGACGCCGCCATGAACGACCTGGTCCGGCCCAGCCTCTACGGCGCCCACCACGACATCGAGCAGGTCGGGGCCGAGCCCCGCCCGGCCGGGACGGTGGACGTGGTCGGCCCGGTCTGTGAGTCCTCCGACTTCCTGGCCCAGGGGCGGAAGATGCCGGTCCCGGAGGCCGGGGACCTGCTCTGCGTCCGCTCGGCCGGGGCCTACGGGTTCTCCATGTCCTCCAACTACAACGCCCGCCCCCGCTCGGCCGAGGTCCTGGTGGACGGGGAGACGGCCTACCTGGTGCGGAAGCGGGAGACCTGGCCCGACCTGGTTCGCGGGGAGAAGGCCCGCCCGGCCGGTCGGCGGTTCCCGGCCCCCCGCCGGATCGGCTAGAGTCGCTACCCCACCTTCGCGGAGGAACACCATGAAGCTCCAGGGCGCGATGGTCGCCATCGTCACGCCGCTCCGGGACGACGAGCCGGACCTGGCCTCGCTCGCCGAGCTGGTCGAGTGGCAGATCCGGGAGGGGACCGACGGCATCGTCCCCTGCGGCACCACCGGGGAGGGGGCCACGCTCACGCCGAAGGAGCGGGCCGACGTCATCCGCACCTGCGTCGAGACGGCCCGCGGCCGGGTCAAGATCATCGCCGGCGCCGGGTCCAACGCCACGGCCGAGGCCGTGGACGGCGTCAGGCTCGCCAAGCAGCTCGGCGCCGATGCCGCACTGGTGGTGACGCCCTACTACAACAAGCCCACCCAGGAAGGGCTCTACCGCCACTACATGAAGCTCTGGGATTCGGTGGGCTTCCCGGTGGTGGCCTACAACGTCCCCAGCCGCACCTCGGTGGACCTGCTCCCCGAGACGGTGGAGCGGCTCGTCAAGGCGGGCGCCATCGCCGGCATCAAGGAGGCCACCGCCAGCATGGAGCGGCAGGTCCAGCTCGTCGAGCGCTGCGGGAGGGACTCCATCTCCTACCTGTCCGGCGACGACTTCACGGTCCTCCCCTACATCGCCTGCGGCGGCCACGGCGTCATCTCGGTGATCGGCAACATCGCCCCCCGGGCCATGAAGGAGCTGGTCGTCGCCGCCGTGCGGGGCGACCACGCCGCCGCCCTCGCCAGGCAGGTGGCCATGGCCGAGCTCAACCGGGTCATGTTCGTCGAGACCAACCCGGGCCCGGTGAAGGCCGCGGTGGCGCTGCTCGGGAAGGCCGGGCCGGAGATCCGGCTGCCGCTCTGGCAGGTCTCGCCGGGAAGCCTGGTGAAGATCCGCGACGCCATGGTCCGCTTCGGCCTGGTCGTGGCCGCCTGATCGGCCGGAGGTGCACATGGTGAACGTGATCGTGACCGGGGTGGCCGGTCGCATGGGCGGCCAGATCCTGCGGATGCTGCACGCCGACGAGCGCGTCCGGCTGGTGGGCGCGGTGGAGCGCCCGGGCTGGTCGGGGCCGGGGGACGCCGGCGAGGCGGCCGGGATCCCCTCCATCGGCCTGCCGGTGACCGACGACCTGCCCGCGCTGCTCTCCCGGGTGAAGGCCGACGTGGTCGTCGATTTCACGAGCCACGAGGCCTCGGTGCGCAACACCGTGGCGGCGGCCGGCGCCGGGGTGGCCATGGTGATCGGCTCCACCGGGTTCCAGGCCGACGGCAAGGCCCGGCTCCGGGAGCTCTCGGCCCGCATCCCGGTGGTGCTCTCGCCCAACATGAGCGTGGGGGTGAACGTGATGTTCGCGCTGGTGGCCCAGGCGGCGCGGGCCCTGGGAGACGCCTACGACGTCGAGATCGTGGAGATGCACCACTCGAAGAAGAAGGACGCGCCCAGCGGGACGGCGGTGCGGCTCGCCGAGGTGGCCGCCGAGGCCCTCCACCGCGACGCCGAGAAGGACCTGGTCTACGCGCGCCACGGGATGATCGGCGAGCGGACCCCCCGCGAGATCGGCGTCATGACCCTGCGGGGCGGCGACGTGGTGGGGGAGCACACCGTCTACTTCGCCGGGCAGGGGGAGCGGCTCGAGGTCACCCACCGGGCCACCTCGCGCGACCAGTTCGCCCGCGGCGCCCTGCGCGCTGCACTTTGGGTGAAAGGACGGACCCCCGGCATGTTCGACATGCACGACGTGCTGGGCCTGCGGGGTGCCCCGTGAGGACCTGCCGGTTCGCCCGCCAGGGAAGGGAGCAGTACGGCGTCGTCGAGGGGGCCGAGGTTCGCGCCCTCACCGCGGCGCCCTGGGACGGCGGGCTCGCCGAGGGGGCGCGCTTCCCCTTCTCCGAGATCACGCTGCTCGCCCCGGTCCTCCCCAGCAAGGTGGTCTGCGTCGGGCGCAACTACCGGGCCCACGCCAGGGAGCTCGGCAACGAGGTCCCCAAGGAGCCACTGCTCTTCATCAAGCCGTCCACCGCGGTGATCGGCCCCATGCAGGAGATCCGCATCCCCGAGGCCTCGAAGGAGGTTCACCACGAGGCCGAGCTGGCGGCCGTGATCGGGCGCACCCTCACCCGCGGGAGCGCCGTCGAGGCGCGCGAGGCCGTCTTCGGCTGGACCTGCCTGGACGACGTCTCGGCCCGGGACATCCAGCGGGCCGAGGCCCACTTCACCCGCGCCAAGTCCTACGACACCTTCTGCCCCGTCGGCCCCGTCGTCGAGACCAATCTCGACCCCATGGACCAGGTGGTCATCTGCCGCGTGAACGGCGAGCAGCGGCAGCGCGGCTCGACCCGCGACATGGTGGTGGACCCGTACGCGCTGGTGGCCTTCGTCTCGCAGGTCATGACGCTCCTCCCCGGCGATCTCGTCTCCACCGGCACGCCGGAGGGGGTCGGCCCCATCCGGCGCGGCGACTGGGTCGAGATCGAGGTCTCCGGCGTGGGCGTTCTCAAGAACCCGGTGGTGTGAGGGATCCATGCGCGCCTACGTCGCCGTCGGGTCGAACCTGGGTGACCGGTGGGGGCGCCTCGCCCAGGCAGCGCGCGCGCTCAGGGCCGCGCCCGGGGTGGCCGTGGTGCGGGGCTCGCGGGTCTGGGACGCGGCGCCGGTCGGGCCGCCGCAACCCCGCTACCTGAACGCGGTGCTCGAGCTCGAGACCACGCGCACGCCCGGGTCGCTGCTCGCGCTCCTCCGCCAGGTGGAGCAGGCGGCCGGGCGGACCCGCGACGTCCACTGGGGGGCGCGCACCCTCGACCTCGACCTGCTGCTCTTCGGGGATCTCACGGTGCGTGAACCAGGCCTCACCGTCCCGCACCCCGGGATGGAGTCGCGCCGCTTCGTGCTGGCGCCGCTCGCCGAGCTGCACCCGGAGCTGGTCGTGCCCGGGACGGGCCTCCGGGTCTGGCGGCTGCTCGAGGAGTCGCCAGAGCTCGACCTCGAGCCGGTGGGCGGGTACCCGCTGTAGGGGAGGGCGATGCGCCTCCTGCTCCGCCTCGGCCCCTTCGCCCTCCTCGCGGCCATCGCGGCCGGCCTGGCCGCCTCCTGGGACCGGCTGCCCGCCCGCTACCCGACCCACATCGGGATCGGCGGGGTGGACCGCTGGGCCGACCTCTCGCCGCGATCGGTGGGGATGCCGCTCCTCACCGGGCTCGTCGCGATCGCATGGATCGGGCTCATGCGCCGCTTCGTCCTGGCCAACTCCTCCCCGGCGCCGGACCCGAACAGGGCCAGGCGGCTGGTCGAGACCATCACCACCGGTGCGCAGTGGTTCCTGGCCCTCCTCTTCGGCCTGGCCGCAGTCCCGCAGGAGAAGGGGCCCGGACTGGCGCTCGTCGGCGTGGGGCTGGGATTCCTCTTCCTTCCCATCGCGCTGATCGTCACCTATTCCGGGAAGGCCCCGCCCGCCGGGCCTCCCGTGCCCCCGCCACCGGAGGGCTGGCTCTTCGTGCCGCGGACGAACGGCGCCGGCCTCGCCATCGCACCCGGCCACCCGCGGACCTGGCAGGCGGTCGCGCTCTTCGCGGCCGGCCTCCTCGCGCTCGTCGCCTTCAGCCTGGCGCGGTAGCCGCCGCGGCGAGAGCCCGCCCCGCCTCGCGGACCTTCTCGACCGCCGTGGGCGGCAAGGGCTGGCAGGATCCCAGCGCCCGCGCCTTCGCCGCCACCTCGCAGACCCGCTCCAGCGTCTCCATCCGGTCGAGGGCCTGGAAGAGCTCCTTCCCCAGCGCCAGCGCGCCGTGCCGCTCGAGGAGGATCACCTCGTGCCCCTTCCAGAAGGGGGCGAGCGAGGCCGGGAGCTCGTCGGTGCCGGGGGTCGCGAAGGGAGCCACGGCGATGCGCCCCAGCACCAGCACCGCCTCGGGAAGGAGGTCGTTGGGCGGCGCCACGCCGGCCACCGTGAAGGCCACCGCGGTGAGCGGGTGGGCGTGCACCACCGCCTCCACGTCTGGGCGGGCCGCGTAGGCGGCGAGGTGCATGCGAAGCTCCGTGGACGGGCGCCCGCGCCCGCGGACCCGCTTCCCGGAGAGGTCCACGACCGTGAGGTCGGCGGGGCGGAGGTAGGCCTTGTTCGCTCCCGAGGGGGTCACCAGGAGTCGATCCGATCCCAGCCGGCAGGAGACGTTCCCCTCGCCGGCGCCGATGAGGCGGCGGTCGTACATGCGCCGGCAGACCTCGACGAGGTCGCGGCGGAGGCGGGTCTCGGTGGGGCGTGCCATGGTCGCTAGAGGATCCGCGCCGCCAGCAGGTCCTGGACGTCGAGGAGCCCGACGGCGCGCCCGCCCGGGTCCACCACCGGCACCTGGTCGATGCGGGCCTCGCGCATGACCCGGGCCGCCTCGACCAGCCGCTCGTCGGGGCGAACGGTGCGCGGGTTCCGGGTCATCACCGAGGAGACCGGGGCGTCGAAGTCCACCTTCTGCTGCTCCACCAGGCGGCGCAAGTCACCGTCGGTGAACACCCCGAGGAGCTTGCCCCGCCCGTCCACCACCGTGGCCGCGCCGGGGCGCCCGGGGGTGCGGGTCATCACCGCCACCGCCTGCTTGAGCGGCGCGGTGTCCCGCACCAGCGGATTGGCCTCGCCGCCGCGCATGAGCTCGTGCACCTTCATGAGGTGGCGCCCCAGCTTCCCGCCGGGGTGGTAGAGCGCGTACTCGTCGCGCCCGAAGGGGCGGTTCTCCAGCACGGCCATGGCCAGCGCGTCGCCCACGGCGAGGAGCGCGGCGGTGCTGGTGGTGGGGGCGAGCCCCATGGGGCAGGCCTCCTCGACGTCGCCGATGGCGACCACCAGGTCGGCGGCCCGGGCCAGCGGATTCTGGTCGTCGCGGGTGATGGCCACGACGCGCGCCCCGATCCGTTTCACCGCGGGGAGCAGCCGCAGGATCTCCTCCGACTCGCCGCTGTTGGAGAGGGCGAAGATCACGTCGGCGCGGGAGACCCGCCCCAGGTCGCCGTGGGCCGCCTCGGCCGGATGGAGGTAGATGGAGTGGGTGCCGGTGGAGGCGAGCGTGGCCGAGATCTTCTGGGCCACGAAGCCCGGCTTGCCGATGCCGGTCAGCACCACCTGCCCCTTGCAGGCCAGGATCCACTCGACCGCGGTGGCGAACCGGTCGTCGAGCCGGAGGCTCCCGATGGCCCGCGACTCGGTGTCGAGCACCATGCGGCCGTAGGCGACCAGCGCCTTCGTGCGCGCGGAGGCGGCGCGCCGGGGCGCGCCCTTCGGCTTGCGTCGGCGGGCGGATTTCCGGCTCGACATGCTGGCGTCCGTATAGCACCTTGCCCTGGACACCACCATTTCGGGAGGCCGAGTGAAGTTCTTCATCGACACCGCGGACGTGGGCGAGATCAAGAAGGCCCTCGACCTGGGGCTCTGCGACGGCGTGACCACCAACCCGTCCCTGGTCGCCAGGACCGGCCGGCCGTTCGAGGAGGTCCTGCGGGAGATCGTGGGGCTGGTGCACGGCCCGGTCTCGGCCGAGGTCACCGCGACCGACTTCGACGGCATGATGCGGGAGGCCCACGTCTACGCGAAGTTCGCGCCCAACGTGGTCATCAAGGTGCCGCTCGTCCTCGAGGGGCTCAAGGCCACGAAGGCCCTCACCGACGAGGGCATCCGCACCAACGTGACCCTCTGCTTCTCGCCCAGCCAGGCGCTGCTGGCCGCCAAGGCCGGCGCCACCTACGTCTCCCCCTTCGTGGGCCGGCTCGACGACGTCTCCGAGGACGGGATGGCGCTCATCGCCCAGATCCTGGAGATCTACCGGAACTACGACTTCGCCACGCAGGTGCTGGTGGCCTCGGTGCGCAACCCGCTCCACGTGGTGCAGGCGGCCCGCATGGGCGCCGACGTCGCCACCATCCCCTTCTCCGTGCTGGCCCAGCTGGCGCAGCACCCGCTCACCGACATCGGCCTGGCGAAGTTCCTCTCCGACTGGAAGAAGGTCCCGAAGCCCGGGTAGCGCGGTGCCGATCGCCCGCCTCATCGCCCTCGCCATGGCCGGCCTGCTCGTCTCGGGCGGGGCGAGCGCCGACGACGGCGGCGACGTCGGCTCGTCGGCCATCGCCTCCCCCACCTCGAACGCGCTGGTGGCGATCCGGCGGTCGGAGCCGCGCTCGGAGGTGGCGGCCATGCTGGGCGCGGCGGTGGTCGATCAGCCGCAGGTGAGCGGCCTGGCCCGGGCGGTGCTCGAGCTGGAGGGGAGCTGGGCGCCGTCGCCGAGGTGGGAGCTCTTCGCCACCGTGAACCCGGTGGCCTACCGCTGGATTCACGTCGGCGGCCAGCTGAACACCCGGCTCACCCTCGGGTCCACCACGGTCGGCGCCACCTGGGCGCCCGTCTCGCTCCCCGGCGGGCGGCTCGACGGTGGAATCTTCCTGCGCGTCCTGCTCCCCACGTCGCAGGAGGTCCCGGGAACCCACGCCTGGGGCGTCCAGTCGGGGCTCACCCTCCGCGGCGTGGCCGCGCGGTGGCTGGCCTGGTTCGGCGGGGTCTCCTTCCGCGTGACCCGCGCCTGGGGTTCGGCCGCCACGGGCACGCGCCCCGGCATGAGCGCCGCCGCGGGGCTGGCCTTCGTCCCGGCCCCCTGGCTGCGGGTGGTGGCCCAGATCTCCGGAAACGTGCCCTTCGGCGGAGGCTACGACCAGCTCTCGCCCGGAGTCGGCGTCCGGTTCGTGCAGGGGCCCTTCGGGGCCGATCTCGGCGCGGTGCTCCCGCTGGGCGGTCCGCTGCACCCATTCAGCGCCGTCGCGCGGGTCTCCTGGAGGCTCGACCCGTAGCGCGACACCTGCGGCGCTACGAGAGCGTGACCCGGAACAGCTGCCGCTCCGCCAGGTCCACGGCGCGGGCCAGGTCGGGACGGGTCAGCTTCGCCCCCTCCGCCCAGTCCTTCAGGGAGAGGCACTCCTCCCCCACGTAGAGGAGGAGCAGGTGGAGGGCGGCCTGCTCGGCGGGGCCCTGGCAGATCGCCGGCGCGCGGTTGCGCATGATCTCGTCGAAGGCATCGTGCTCGCGGAGCAGGTCGAGCCGGGAGAGCTCGAGCCCGAGCCGGAGCACCTCGTCACGGGGCGGTCCGGAGAGCCCGGCCGCGTAGCGGAGCCGGAGGTCCTCGGAGAGCCACTCGACGTCGGGTGGGGGCCAGGCCCGCAGGCGCGTGGCCAGCTCCTCGGCGAAGCGCACCAGGATGACCTCCTTCACCGGCTGCTTCTGGACGTCGTAGAGGTGATCCCAGCGGCGGTTGCGCACGGGGGGAGTGTACATCGCGAGAAACCCAGGAATCTCCGGGGCATCCAGGTTATTCGTCCGCCGGGGCGCCGGGTGTATCCTCGCGCCCCATTTCGAGGAGGCCGGACCCCGCATGCTGGTCGTGATGAAGCCGAACGCCACCGAGGCGCAGGTGGACGCAGTGGTCGAGAGGATCCGCTCCATGGGGCTCGTGCCCCACGCCATCCCCGGCGCCCAGCGCACCGCCATCGGGATCACCGGCAACAAGGGGGGGCTCGACCCGTCGCTCTTCGAGGGGCAGCCGGGCGTGCGGGAGGCCATCCGCGTCTCGCAGCCCTTCAAGCTGGTCTCCCGGGAGGTCAAGGCGGAGGACACCGTCATCCAGGTGGGCGGGGTCTCCATCGGCGGCCCGCGCATCGTGGTCATGGCCGGCCCCTGCTCCGTGGAGTCGAGGGAGCAGATCCTCGAGTCGGCACGCGAGGTGAAGGCTGCGGGCGCCACCATGCTCCGCGGCGGCGCGTACAAGCCCCGCACCAGCCCCTACGAGTTCCAGGGGCTGGCCGAGGAGGGCTTGAAGCTGCTCGCGCTGGCCCGCGAGGAGACGGGGCTCCCGATCGTCACGGAGGCCATGGATTCGGAGACCCTGGCCATGGTGGCCGACTACGCCGACCTGGTGCAGATCGGGGCCCGCAACATGCAGAACTTCTCGCTGCTCAAGCAGCTCGGGAAGCTGGGCAAGCCGGTGCTGCTCAAGCGCGGCCCCTCCTCCACCATCCGCGAGTGGCTCATGGCCGCCGAGTACGTGGTGGCCCACGGCAACCCGCGCGTGGCCCTGTGCGAGCGCGGCATCCGCACCTTCGAGAACGCCACCCGCAACACCCTCGACCTGAACGCCGTGCCGGTGCTGAAGTCGCTCACCCACCTGCCGGTGGTCGTGGACCCGTCGCACGGCATCGGCCTGCGCGCCCACGTTCCGGCCATGGCCCGCGCCGCCGTGGCGGCCGGCGCCGACGGCCTCATCGTCGAGGTCCACCCCTGCCCGGAGAAGGCGCTTTCCGACGGGCAGCAATCGCTCACGCCGGGGGAGTTTTCCGGCCTGATGGCGCAGGTGAAGGTCATCGCCGGCGCCGTCGGCCGGCCCGTCTAGCCCCTTCCAGTCCCGCAACGCCGGCGCCAGGCGCCGAGGAGACGTCATGTTCATCGCCATGAAGCCGCACGCCACCCAGGCCGACTTCGACGCCGTCATCGAGAAGGTCCGCACGCTCGGCCTCACCCCGCACCCCATCTCCGGCACCGAGCGGCGCGTCGTCGCCGTGGTGGGCAACACCGGCACGGTGGACCCCGACGACTTCGCCATGCTCCAGGGCGTGGCCGAGGCGCTGCGCGTCTCGCAGCCCTTCAAGCTGGTCTCCCGCGAGGTGAAGGAGGAGAACACCGTCATCGACGTGGACGGCGTGCAGGTGGGCGGCCGGGCCATCACCGTCATGGCCGGCCCCTGCTCGGTAGAGTCGCGGGACCAGATCCTCGAGACTGCACGGGCGGTGAAGACGGCGGGGGCCAGCATCCTGCGCGGCGGCGCCTGGAAGCCGCGCACCAGCCCCTACGAGTTCCAGGGGCTGCGCGAGGAGGGGCTGAAGTTGCTGGCGCTGGCCCGCGAGGAGACCGGCCTCAAGATCGTCACCGAGGTGATGTCCACCGACACCGTGCCGGTGGTGGCCGAGTACGCCGACATCCTCCAGGTGGGCGCCCGCAACATGCAGAACTACCCGCTGCTGGAGCGGCTCGGGCAGATCCGCAAGCCGGTCATGCTGAAGCGGGCCCTCTCCGGGACCATCAAGGAGTGGCTCATGGCCGCCGAGTACATCGTGGCCAAGGGCAACCCCAACGTGATGCTCTGCGAGCGGGGCATCCGCACCTTCGAGACCGCCACCCGCAACACCCTCGACATCAACGCCATCCCGGTGCTGAAGAGCCTGACCCACCTGCCGGTCATCGTGGACCCGTCGCACGGAATCGGCATCCGCAAGCACGTGGCGGCCATCGCCCGCGCCGGGGTCGCCGCCGGGGCCGACGGCATCATGATCGAGGTGCACCCCAGGCCGGAGAAGGCGCTCTCCGACGGCCACCAGTCGCTCTCCTTCCCGGAGTTCGACGCGCTGATGCGCGAGGTGCGGGTGATCGCGCTCGCCGTCGAGCGGCCGGTCATGTAGGGCGGCCTCCCCGCCGGGGGCGGGGAGGATTCAGCGCACGGAGTTCCTGCGCGCCCAGGTGGGACCATGGCGAGCGAGAGGACGCCCGGGGTCACTCTCCAGGGAACGCGGAGAGCTTGGGTCCCTCGACTTGATTCGAGGTATGGGCACCCGACCGGAGTTCGAACGCGGTGATTGCGGCGGCACCGAAGGACCTCCGGTCACTTGGCGGCCGGCGGTGGCTTCAGGAAAGCGTACGGCCGGGCGTCGAGCCAGAGCCAGCCGCCGCCCTTCCTCTGGGCCAGGATGACGGTGTGCAGCTTCATCGTGCCGGTCGATCCATCGGGCATCCGGGCGTTCTGGATCTCGTGGTCCATGTCGAGGAGCGCGAACCCGCCCTTCAGCATCCGGGCCGACTCGATCCGGAAGGTGGAGGTGGTGCCCTTCAGGAACATCTCGACGTCGTGGGCGTACACCTTCTCCACCCCGGACCGACCCTTGCCCATCTCGCCCGCCGGGCTGATGAGCGTGCCCTCCTCGGCCCAGAAGGCCGCCGTGCCCTTGGTGTCGAACTTGTTGAAGGTGTCGTTGAACTTCTTCACCGAGTCGGCCAGCGAGGGATCCACCTTCGGACCCTCGGCGAGGGCGACGCCGGAGGAGAGGAGCAGCGCGAAAAGCGAGAGCGACGTCGTCCTGATCATCGTCATGGGATTCCCCCTGCACGGTGGATTCCGTGCCCGCTGGTCCGTGTCGCCGTCGGCCCGCATGCGCATGGCTTTCGCGGGGGGTAAGCGATCGGTCGGCGGGAAAAGATCGTTGACGGCCCGCCGTTCGGGCCGGGTTCCCTGAAGTCCGGCGGTGCCTGGGCTCAGAGTTCGAGCGCCCTCGCGAGCGACGCCACGAACCGGCGCACCCGCTCGGCCCGGGCCTTGCGCGCGCCCCCCTCGGCGATGCGCTGCACGATGGCGCTCCCCACCACGACCCCGTCGGCGATCTTGCCGACCGCGCGGGCCTGGGCTGGCGTGCCCACGCCGAAGCCCACCACCACCGGCACCGGGCTGCGCTTCCGCACCGCCTTCACCTTGGCGCCCAGGTCGGCCGGGAGGGAGGTCCGCGCGCCGGTCACGCCGGCCACCGACACGAAGTAGACGAAGCCGGTGGCGGCGTCGCAGGCGGCGGCCACCCGGGCGGGGGTGGAGGTGGGCGCGAGCAGGAAGACCAGCTTCACGCCCCGTGAAGCGGCGGCGGTGCGGAAGGAGACCGCCTCCTCGGGAGGGAGGTCGGGCAGGATGAGCGCGTCCACGCCGGAGGCGACGCAGCCGTCGAGGAAGCGCTCCTCCCCGTAGGCCAGCACCGGGTTCACGTATCCCATGAGCGCGATGGGGACGGGGGTGCGCTTCCGGACCTCGGCGGCGAGTCGGAGGCAGGAGGCGATGGTGGTGCCGGAAGCGAGCGCCCGGTCGCCGGCGGCCTGGATGGTCTTCCCGTCGGCGATGGGGTCGGAGAAGGGCATCCCGATCTCGAGGATGTCGGCCCCGCCGGCGGCGCAGGCGAGGGCCATGTCCCGGGAGGTGGCGAGGTCGGGATCGCCGCCCATGACGTAGGTGACCAACGCTGCACTGCCGCGCTTCGAGGCGGCTGAAAATGCCGCCTGGATTCGATCGGGAGGGGGGGTCATGGGGACCTCCGGGTGGACTGCGGATTCCGCTTGGCACGCGGAGAGTGTTTGCGGGGTCTTGTCGCGGGCCGCTTTCCCGCCGGTCGCCGTCGCGTCCTGGTGGCGGCCCGCTCCTGTGATGCGGCCCGCAGCTGCTGGACGTCCTTGTCCCCCCGCCCGGACACGTTCACCAGGAGCAAACCCCTCGGCCCCAGCTCCCGGGCCAGGTCCCGCGCGGCGGCGACGGCGTGTGCGGTCTCCAGCGCCGGGATGATCCCCTCGGTCCGGGCCAGGTAGCCGAGCGCGTCCAGCGCCTCGTCGTCGGTGGCCTGCCGCAGCTCGAGCCGCCCCTCGTCCTTGAGCCAGGCGAGCTCGGGCCCCACGCCCGGGTAGTCGAGCCCGGCGCTGATGGAGTGGGCCTCGATGATCTGCCCGTCGCCGTCCTGCAGGAGGTAGCTCTTCGACCCGTGCAGCACCCCCGGCCGCCCGCGCGCCAGCGCCGCGCCGTGCTTGCCGGTGTCGAGTCCGTACCCGGCCGCCTCGACCCCCACCAGTCGCACGGCCCGGTCGGGGATGAAGGCCGAGAAGATCCCCATGGCGTTGGAGCCGCCGCCCACGCAGGCCACCACCGCATCCGGCAGCCGCCCGGCGATCTGGAGGATCTGGGCCCGGGCCTCGTCGCCGATGACCGACTGGAAGTCGCGGACCATGGCCGGATAGGGGTGCGGTCCGGCCACCGATCCGATGATGTAGTGGGTGCCCTCGACGTTGGTGACCCAGTCGCGGATGGCCTCGTTCATCGCATCCTTGAGCGTCCGCGACCCGGACTGCACCGGCACCACCCGCGCCCCGAGCAGCTGCATGCGGAAGACGTTGAGCGCCTGCCGCTCGACGTCGAGCGCGCCCATGTAGACGTCGCAGGGCATGCCGAAGAGGGCCGCCGCGGTGGCGGTGGCCACGCCGTGCTGCCCGGCGCCGGTCTCGGCGATGATGCGCCGCTTGCCCATGCGGCGCGCCAGCAGCACCTGACCCAGCGTGTTGTTGATCTTGTGCGCGCCGGTGTGGCAGAGGTCCTCGCGCTTGAGCGCGATCCGGCAGCCCCCGGCGTCGGCGCCCATGCGCAGCGCGTCGCCCAGCGGGGTGGGGCGCCCGGCGAAGCGGGTGAGGAGCCGGGTCAGCTCCTCGGCGAAGACCGGATCGCGGCGGGCCGCCTGCCAGGCCGCCGTGAGCTCGTCGAGCGCGGGGACCAGCGTCTCGGGGACGTAGCGTCCCCCGTACGGGCCGTAGTGGCCGGCGGCGTCGGGAAGGTTCATGGGAGGCGCACCTCGCGGACGGCGGTGACGAAGCGGGACATGAGCCCGGGATCTTTCACGCCTGGTGAAGACTCGACGCCGCTGGCCACGTCCACGGCCCAGGGGCGCACGGCCCGGACGGCGTCGGCGACGTTCTCCGGGGTGAGGCCGCCGGCCAGGATCACCGGCGCCGCCTCGGAGACCCCCTCGGCGAGCGACCAGTCGAAGGGGCGTCCGGTCCCGCCGAAGCCGCGCGAGGGCGTGTCGAGGAGGAAGGCCTGCACCTCGTAGGAGAGGAGCTTCGAGAGGGTGGCCACCTGGTCCACCGGGATGGCCTTCACCACGGGCAGCGGCAGCCGCGAGCAGAGCTCGGGCGGTTCGTCGCCGTGGAGCTGGAACACCTGGATGCCGGTCTCGGCGGCGATGGCGCGCATCTCCCCCTCGGGCTGGTTCACGAAGACCCCCACCGGGGTCACGAAGGGGGGGAGGCGGGCGATGATCTGCCGGGCCGCGGCGGCCGTGACGTGGCGCTTCGACCCGGGCCAGAAGTTGAAGCCCAGCGCGTCGGCGCCCAGCCGTGCCGCGAGGAGCGCGTCGTCGAGGCGGGTCACGCCGCAGATCTTGATGCGCGCGATCCTCACCGCGCCGCCGCCATCTCCGCGAGGAGGACGCCCGGGTCGGTGGCGCGGACCAGCGCCTCGCCGACCAGGAAGTTCACCGCCCCGGCGCGGCGCAGCCGGGCCACGTCGGCGGGGGTACGGATGCCGCTCTCCGAGACGCCGCGCACCGCGGCCGGCAGCGCCCCCAGGACCACCTCGCTGGCCGAGAGGTCCACCCGGAAGGTCCGGAGGTCGCGGTTGTTGACCCCCACGATGCGGGCCCCGGCGCGGACCGCGATCTCCGCCTCCGGGAGGTCGTGGACCTCCACCAGGGCCGAGAGGCCGAGCGCGGCGCAGTCGTCCAGGCGGCGGCGCAGCAGGTCGCCCGGCAGGGCCGAGACGATGAGCAGCGCGGCGTCGGCGCCCCAGGCACGGGCCTCGAGCAGCTGGTAGCGCGAGAGCACGAAGTCCTTGCGGAGCAGGGGCACCTCGACCCGCGCCCGTGCGGAGGCCAGGTCGTCGAGGGAACCCCCGAAGCCGGGGCCGTCGGTGAGGACCGAGACCGCGGCCGCGCCCGCGGCGGCGTAGCGGGCCGCCTGGGCCGGGGCGTCGAGCCCGGAGTCGATGGCGCCGGCCGAGGGGCTGGCCCGCTTCACCTCGGCGATGATGCGGACCGGGCCCCCGGGCGGCGAGAGGACGTCCTCCAGCCGGCGCGGGCGCGGCGTGGCCAGGGCCCGCGCCTCCAGCTCCGGCTCGGAGAGCACCGCCCGGCGCTCCTCCACCTCGCGCGCCTTCCGCGCGAGGATCTCGGCCAGGATGGTCATGCCCGGCTCACGGCGGCGAGCCGCTCGAGCTTCTCCGCGGCCGCGCCCCGGTCGATGGAGTCGGCGGCGAGGAGGACGCCGGCGCGCAGGTCCGGCGCAGCCCCCGCGGCGACCAGCGCGGCCGCGGCGTTGGCCAGCACCGCGTCGCGCGGCGCGCCCTTCGCCCCGGAGAGGACGGCGCGGGTGATGCGGGCGTTCTCCTCGGCGTCCCCGCCGGCCAGGGCCGCGGCCGGCCAGCGACCCACGCCCAGCTCCTCCGGCGTGATCTCGAAGGTCCGCACCGCGCCGCCCACCACCTCGGCCACGAGCGTCGTGCCGGTGACCGCGATCTCGTCGAGCCCCTGGCCGTGGACCACGAAGGCGTGGGCCGAACCCAGTGCGGCCAGCACCCCGCCGATGATGGGCACCCAGCGCGGCTCGTAGACCCCCATGACCTGATGCCGCGCCCCGGCCGGGTTGGCCAGCGGCCCGAGCAGGTTGAAGACCGTGCGGATGGCCAGCTCGCGCCGGATGCCGGCCACCGCCTTGAACGCGGGGTGAAGCCGGGGCGCGAAGAGGAATCCGATGCCCACCTCGGCGATGCAGCGCTCCACCCGTTCCCGGGGCGCGTCCACGTCCACCCCCAGCGCGGAGAGCACGTCGGCCGAGCCGCACTTCGAGGAGACCGAGCGGTTGCCGTGCTTGGCCACCGTCACGCCGGCCCCGGCCACGGCGAACGCCGCCGTGGTCGAGATGTTGAAGGTGTTCTGCCCGTCGCCGCCGGTGCCGCAGGTGTCCACGAAGACCGCCTGGTCCACCCGGACCCGCTCGGCACGCTGCCGCATCACCTGGGCGGCGCCGGCGATCTCCTCGACCGTCTCCCCCTTGAGCCGCAGCGCGGCCAGGAAGGCGCCCACCTGGGCCGGGGTGGCGCCGCCGTCGGCCACCTCGCCCATGAGCTCCACCATCTCCGCGCGGGAGAGGTCGTTCCCGGCGACGAGCCGCCCGATGGCCTGCACGATCACGGCCGCCTCCCGGCCCGCACGCGGGCCAGCCAGTTCCCCAGCAGCGCCTTCCCGTGGCCGGTCAGCACCGACTCCGGGTGAAACTGCACGCCCTCCACGTCGAGCTTGCGGTGGCGCAGACCCATCACTTCCCCCTCGCGCGTCCAGGAGGTCACGGTCAGCACCCGGGGGAGCGAGGAGCGCTCGACCACCAGCGAGTGGTAGCGCCCGGCGTCGAACGGGGAGGGGATCCCGGCGTAGATCCCGTCGCCCCGGTGGAGCACCGGGCTCGACTTGCCGTGGACGATGCGCTCGTTGCGGATCACCTTGCCGCCGAAGGCCTGCCCGATGGCCTGGTGTCCCAGGCAGACGCCGAGGATGGGCAGCGCCCCGGCGAGCTCCCGGATGGCGGTGAGGCTCACGCCGGCCTCGTCGGGGGTGCAGGGGCCGGGCGAGACGACCAGCCCGTGCGGGCGGAGCTTGCGGATCCCGGCCACGTCGATGGCGTCGTTTCGGAAGACGCGCACCTCGGCGCCCAGCTCGCCCAGGTACTGGACCAGGTTCCAGGTGAAGGAGTCGTAGTTGTCCACGAGGACCAGGCGGGGCTTCACGGGGCTGCCCTCCCCCGGCGCCGGGCGCGCCGCACCGGCTCGGCGCCCCGCACCGGCGAGGCCTTGCCGTCGAGGTCGCGCGACTCGGCCTGGGCCACCGCCGTGAAGAGGGCGCGGGCCTTGTTCACCGTCTCCTGGTACTCGGCGGCCGGCTTCGAGTCGTAGACCAGCCCGGCGCCGGCCTGCACCGAGATGCGCCGCCCCGACTGCATGAGGGTGCGGATGGCGATGCACATCTCCATGTCGCCGCCGCGGTCGAAGTAGCCCACCGCCCCGGCGTACGGGCCGCGCCGGGCCGGCTCCAGCTCGTCGATGATCTGCATGGCCCGCACCTTGGGCGAGCCGGAGACGGTGCCGGCCGGGAAGCCGGCCCGCAGCACGTCCACCGAGTCGAGCCCGGCGGCGAGCCGCCCCTTCACCTCGGAGACGAGGTGCATGACGTGCGAGTAGCGCTCCACCGTCTTGAGCTGCGTCACCCGCACCGAGCCGACGGCGCTGACCCGCCCCACGTCGTTGCGCCCCAGGTCGACGAGCATGACGTGCTCGGCGTTCTCCTTGGGGTCGGCGCGCAGCTCCTCCTCGAGCCGCCGGTCCTCCTCGGGGTCCTTCCCGCGGCGCCGGGTCCCGGCGATGGGGCGGAGCGTGACCTCGCCGTCCTCGAGCTTGATGAGGGTCTCGGGAGAGCTGCCCACCAGCGCCTGCGTCCCGTTCTGGAGGTAGAAGAGGTAGGGCGAGGGGTTCACCCGGCGCAACGCCCGGTAGACCTCGAAGGGCGGCACCGAGACCTCGGCGTCGAAGCGCTGCGAGAGCACGATCTGCTGGCAGTCGCCGGCCTTCACGTACTCCTGGGCGCGCCGAACGGCCCGCTCGAACGCCTTCCTCTCCACCCGGGGGCGCAGCTCGGCGGCGTGGCGGTTCGCGGGAGTCCGACGGTCCCGGAGCGGCCGGGAGAGCGTCGCCATGGTCCCGCCGATGCGGGCCAGCGCGGCGTGGTAGAGGGCGCGCGGGTCGTCCCCCTCCTCGCAGCGGACCTCGGAGATGACGTGCAGCGAGTGGCGCAGGTTGTCGAAGGCGACCACCTGGTCGAAGTCCATGAAGAGCGCGTCGGGGAAGCCGAGCTCGTCCTCCCTGGCCACCGGGACGCGGGGCTCGAAGAGCTTGACCGCGTCGTAGGAGAGGAAGCCGACCAGCCCACCCGAGAAGCGCGGGGTGCCGGGGATGCGCACCGCCTGGTGGCCCGCGAGCTCGCGCCGGATCCAGGCGATGGGGTCGGCCGGCTGGCCGAGCCGCCAGGACATGCAGCTCCGGGGCCCGGCGCCCAGGAAGCTGAAGCGGCCGGAGCGCTCGCCCCCCTCCACCGACTCGAGCAGGAAGGCTTGCCGCTTCCCGCGGGAGAGCTTCAGGAACGCCGAGACCGGGGTCTCGGTGTCGGCCTCGATCTCGACGCGCACGGGGATGGCGCGCCCCGGCTTGCAGAGGCTCTCGAACGTCGCGAGGTCGGGGGAGGCGCGCAGGGAGTCAGCGCCAAAGAAACACCGTCATGCGACCACCCGCCTGGCCGGGCCGGCGATCTCGGCCACGTCCCTGGCGACCACCTTGTTCTTCGCGTCCACCAGCACCACCTTGGGCACGTGGGTGCGGGCCTCCGCCTCCTCGTACTCGGCGAAGGTGGCGAGGATGACCATGTCGCCGGGGCGGTTCAGGTGGGCCGCCGCCCCGTTGATGCAGATGACGCCGCTGCCGCGCGCGCCCTTGATGGAGTAGGTCTGGAGCCTCGTCCCGCGCGTGATGTTCCAGATGTGGACGGCCTCGAACTCCAGGATCCCGGCCGCGTCGAGCAGGTCCTCGTCGATGGAGACCGAGCCCTCGTAGTCGAGGTCTGCCTGGGTCACCGTCGCGCGGTGTATCTTGGACTTGAAGAGCGTCCGGCGCATGATCGGGTTTTCTACCCGGAGGGAGGCTTTCGATCAAGGCATCCGGTGAAAGGGAGGCCGGGCAGGACCCGATCGCGGCCCGGCGGCTGCGCATCCTGGCCGAGGCCCGCGCGCGCGGAGAGCCCTTCCTGCGCCTCGATCCGGCGCGCCTGCGCTTCCAGCTGGGCACCTCCCACGCCGACCTGCGGGTCCCGGTGGAGCTCTCCCCCGACGCCGCCGCCCTGGTCCGGGGGGCGGTGGACCAGCTGGGGCTGCTCCTCAGCATCCAGCACGGCCGGTTCCTCCCGGCCGACGAGCTCGACCGGCTCTACCTCCGGGAGGACTACGCCTCCCTCCCGGCCGTCGTGGATCAGCTCGCCCCCACCACCGGCGGGCCCGACCTCCGGGGGGCGGCCCGGCTGGCCCTGGCGGCCCACCCCGCCCTGCACGGCGGGCTCTTCACCGCCTGGATGGGGCCGGGAGGCCGGGGGCGGTCCCTCACCGCGCTCTGGATCGCCGCGCTCCGGGGCGCCGCCGTGGAGATGGAGTCCTCGCCCCGGCAGGAGGAGACCCCCTTCCTGGTCGCGCTGGCCCTCTCCGGAGCGCTCCAGGCGGCTGCTGCAGGGCTGCGGGACGTCCTGCCCCGCGCCCCCCACGACCGCCACCTGCGCACCGCCGCCCTCACCGCCCTCTGGGTGTCGGCGCGCACCGGTGTGGCGCGGTTCGCCCGCGACCGCGGGCTCCGGGACGACGACCCGATGCTCCTGCGCATCGAGGCGGTGGTGAACCCCGCCGCGCTGGCAGGCGGCCGGGGCGGCCTCTCAGGCGGGGGTTCCACCCTCTACGGTCCGGAGCTCCTGGCCGGGATCCCCCGCGCCGAGGAGCTCGGGACGGGGCTCATCGCCGGGGGGGAGCCGGACATCGCCATCGGGGCAGTGGCGTCCGCGCTGGCCGAGGACGAGGAGGCCTCCCGCAAGGCCGAGGGGGCGGTGGCGCTCTGGAGGCTCAGGGGTCTGCTCGTCGCGGCCGGCCTGGCGGCCGAGGAAGCGGGGAAGGGCGCCGCGGCCGCCGACCTCCGTTCCGTGCTGTTCGCCCCGGGGGGGCTTGCACAGGCCATCTCCGACGAGTCGGGGCGGAACGACCTGGCCGGCCGCATCCAGCAGGCGCTCGCGGGCGCGGTGGCCGGGGACGGCGCCAGCGCGCTCGAGCAGGCGCTGCGCGCGCTGCGGGCCTGGAAACCGCGCGAGCCGGCCACGGCGGTCGGGCTGCGGCCCGACGAGGCGCGCCAGATCTACGGGCTCGCGGCGGCCGGCGTGCTCGCCGACCAGACGCTGGAGCGGCTCGCCCTCCCGGCCCGCCGGGCGCTGGTCCCGCCGTCCGGGGCCGGGACCCCCGACGCGGAGTGGGAGGCGGGGCGGCTCTACCGGATCTCGGCCCGCCCGGCCCCCATCCTGGTGGCGGCCCGGGAGCTCCCCATCGCCCACCTCTTCGCCGACGTGAAGGACTTCACCCGGCGTACGAGCCTGCTGGGGCCGGCGTCCATGGCCGAGTTCCTCCGGCGCGAGTTCTACCTGCCCATCCTGGCCGCGGCCAAGGCGCGCTTCACCGGCATGGAGCACCTGGCCGACCGGGGTGGCGTCTCGGTGAACAACCTGCTCGGCGACGCCATCTCCCTCTCCGGCGACATCGAGGCGCTGGTGTCGCTGGCCGCCGAGATCCGGCGGCTGCTCTCCGCCTACGAGGAGCGGCTCACCCGGGAGGTCTCCACCACCGCCGTGGCCGGGAGGGTGTCGGCGCTCGAGGAGCGGTTTCGCGCCGAGATCGCCCGGGCCCAGGCGGCGCGGAGCGAGGCCCGGGTCGCCGCCGAGCGGGCCGCCCCGGGCAGCCCGGAGCGCAGCGAGTCGCTCCGTCGCGCTGCGCTGCACGCCGCCGCCGCGGCGCGGCTCACCGCCGAGATGGAGCGCGACGTCTCGCGCACCCGCGGGGAGGGGCTGGAGGCCGGGGTCTTCGTCTCCTTCGGGCCGGCGCCGCTGGTGGTGTCGATCGACGACGAGGCCTTCGGCCACAACCGCGTGGCCATCGCCGAGAAGATCAACGAGTCGGCCCGCGGGACGGCCCGCGCCTCGCCGGCCCGGGCCCGCTCCGACCAGCTCCTCGCCGCCGCCCGCGCGGCCCAGGGAAACCCCGGGCTGCGACACGCCTGGAGCCTCTTCATCGGCCAGCCCCTCACCCTCTCCATCCCGCCCGACGCGGCCGCCGAGGTCCTCCGGGCGGCCCGTGCCGGCGACATGACCGGCGCGATGCGGGCGGTGGCGAAGCCGGTGCGGAGGGCGCTGGAGGCGGCGGCCCGCGCCGAGGACGAGGGATCGGGCGACGTCTACAACGCCGGCGCCGCGCTCTCCGAGGAGGCGCTCACGGCCTGGCTCGAGGCGGTGGGGCCGAAGCGCACCGTGCGCCGCGTGGAGATCGACCCGGCCGAGCTGCCCCAGGAGGTCACGCAGCGCTGGTGGTTCGGGGTCGGGCCCCAGAGCCTGGTGGTGACCTTCCACGCAGACGGACGCCCCGCCGAGATGTTCCGGCACGTGGGGCGGGCCTGGTTCAAGGGGCTCGGCGAGGTGCCGGTCTGGGAGCTGGCCGCCGACACGGGCGGCCCCGCGGCGCTCTTCCAGGCCATGCGCGGGTCCTGGATGGACGGGCGGGACGGCCAGCCGCCCCGCCCGGAGGCGGTCAGCCCTTCGGCGGGTTCTTGAGGTTGTCCTCGCAGATCCGCTCGTAGAAGGAGCCGTCCACCTTGGCGCCGGCCTTGCGCAGCTCGGCGGTCCGCGCCAGCTGCTCGTCCACCATCTTCTGGAAGACCTCGTAGGGCTGGGCCCCGACCACCTGGCGGCAGTTCACGTAGAGTGTTGGGGTGCCCTGCGGCGCCACCCGGGCGCCGAGCTTGGCGTCCTCCTCGACGCGGGCCCGCGTGGCCGCGGCGCCGCTGGAGGCCTGGAACTTCGCCATGTCGAGCCCGAGCTTCCTCGCCTGGACGCCGTACTGGTCCGGGGAGAGCTGCGCCTGGTTCTGGAAGAGCGCCTCGTGCATCTCCCAGAACTTGCCCTGCTCGCGCGCCGCCTCGGCCGCCAGCGCCGCCGGCATCGCCTGCGGGTGCATGGCGAGCGGCAGGTGCTTCCAGACCACGCGGACGTCGGCGGGGTAGGCCTTCTGCAGCTGGGTGAGCGACGGCTCCACGCGGCTGCAGAACGGGCACTGGAAGTCGGAGAAGACCACCACCGTCACCGGGGCGTTGCGGGGCCCCTTCTGCGGGTCGTCGGGGCGGAGCTCGATCTTCTGGACCTGCGGCGGCGGGGGCTGCGGGGGCGAGGGAGCGGCCTGGGCGGCCTGCTGCCCGGCCGCGGCCGGGAGCATCACCGGGGCGCTGGCCGCACCCTCCATGATGCGGGCGTAGACGTCCTTGGCCGGGACGCCCGACTTCACCAGGGCCTCGGCCTTTGCCAGCTCCTCGTCCACGACGGCCTTGAAGGTCTCGTAGGGCACCGCGCCCGGGATCTTGCGGCCGTTCACGAAGAAGGTCGGGGTGCCGTTGGCCCCCAGGCCGGTGACGAGCGCCTGGTCGCGCTTGATGCGGGGTTCGTGCCGCTTGTCGTCGAGGGCCTTGCCGAAGGCGGCCATGTCGAGCTTGGCGGCCTTCGCAACGGCCTCGAGGGCCGGGCGGTCGAGCGCAGGGGCCGACTCGAAGAGCCGGTCGTGCATCTCCCAGAACTTGGACGGGCCGCCCTGGGCACGCCCCTCCTCGGCGGCGATGGCGGCCGGGAGCGCCTTGGCGTGGAAGGGGAGCGGGTTGTGCTTGAAGACGAAGCGCACCTTGCCGCGGTAGTTCTCCTCGATCTGCTTCGTGGCCGGACCGACCCGCTTGCAGAAGGGGCACTCGAAGTCGGAGGACTCGACGATGGTCACGAGCGCGTCGGCGGGACCCCGGGCCGGCGAGTCGTCCACCGGGACCCTGTAGACCGCCTTGGTGTCCTCCTGGGGACGCTGGGGCGGGCGCTGCTGGGGGGGCAGCTCGGAGGGGCGGGCCGCGACCGGGCCGACCCGGGGTCCGCCTCCCGCCATCCGGTCGCCGACCACGCCCAGGACGACCCCCACGACGAGTGCCAGGATCCAGCTCGTGTGCTTCATCTGTCTCGCTCCTGCGTGTTCGGGGCCGCCGGGGGCGGCCCGGGTCTAGAAACGGGCGAAGGCGCCGCCGCGCACGATGAGGGGTGTCCCGGCTCCGCTCGAGAGAGGGAAGCCGCTGTCGGCCTCCACCATGAATCCCAGGGTGTCGGTGATCCGCAGGGCGGCCCCGCCGCCGAGCAGCATCCAGCGCCAGGCCAGGTAGCCGACCTGCGTGGAGGCGTCGAAGGCGGCGCGCAGGTAGAACGGGGTCTCGGGGATGAACCACGCCAGGCCCGGGCGGATGGCGAAGGAGGCCGTCGGGGCCATCCCCAGCACCATCGAGAGCTGGGGCGCGAGCCCGAAGAAGACCTCGTAGGCCACCCCGGCCTCGAACTCGAAGACGCCGGGCGGGTCGTAGGCCGAGCCGGTGCCGAGCTGGCCGCCGCCGCCCAGGTCCACCGAGAAGACGACCCCCACCGGACGGGAGTCGGCCGGCGGGTCGGCCGGGCGGGCCAGGCCGGGAACGGCCACGAGGGCCGCGGCCAGCGCGCCGAGAACGGGTCGAGCCAGAGGGTTCACCATCGGGGCCGGGAAGTTACCGCCGCCCTCTCCTTTCGGCAAGGAACGCGTGCGGCGGTTGCTCCCTTCCCCGCGCGGGGATAAACGGTGCGGCGATGCACGCGCCCCCGCTGCCCGCTCCCGACCTCACCCTCGACACCTCGGGGCGGCTCTGCCCGTACCCCATCGTCGAGATCGCGCGCGCCATGAAGGGGCTCTCCGCCGGCGCGGTGGTCTGCGTCCTCGCCACCGACCCCGGCATCGCCACCGACATGCCCATGTGGTGCCGGGCCACCCGCAACGAGCACCTGGGGACCTTCCGCGAGGGGAGCGCCTTCCGGAGCTGGGTGCGGAAGCGGGGGGCGCCGTGAAGGCGCGCAAGGCCATCGGGATGATCTCGGGCGGGCTCGACTCCACGCTCGCGCTGGCCCTGGTGAAGCGGCAGGGCATCGAGGTGAAGGCCGTCAACTTCTACACCGGCCTCTGCATCACCGAGACCCAGCGTCGCAAGGGTGGACGCCCCGACGGCAGCATGCCGCAGAACGAGGCGCTGCGCGCCGCCGCCGACCTCGAGGTGGACATCGAGTACGTGGACGTCTCCGACCAGGGCTACCTGGAACTGATCGTGAACCCACGCTACGGGTACGGGGCCAACGCCAACCCCTGCGTGGACTGCCGCATCTTCATGATGCGCAAGGCCCGCGAGATCATGGAGCGGGAGGGGGCCTCCTTCGTCTTCACCGGCGAGGTGGTGGGGCAGCGCCCCAAGAGCCAGCGCCGCGACACGCTGCGGGCCGTGGAGAAGGAGAGCGGCCTCACCGGCCGGCTGGTGCGCCCGCTCTCGGCGCGGCTCCTCGAGCCCTCCATCCCGGAACGGGAGGGCATCCTCGACCGATCGCTCCTGCTCGACATCAACGGCCGCTCCCGGCAGCGGCAGATCCGCCTGGCCCGCGAGCTGGGAATCGCCGAGTGGCCCCAGCCCGCCGGGGGCTGCTGCTACCTCACCGACGAGTCCTTCTCCCGGAAGTTCTTCGACGTCCTCGACTCCCGCGAGGCCGCCGGCGAGGAGCGGCGCATCCGCAAGGAGGACCTGGTGCTGCTCTCCACCGGGCGCCACCTGCGCCTGTCACCAACCGTGAAAATCGTGGTGGGCCGGAGCGAGCTGGAGAACTCCGTCCTCGACTCCTACGGCGAGGGACGGGCCCGGGTGGCGGCCCGGGACCTGAACGGACCGGTGGCGCTCGTCGAGGGCGCCCCGACCTGGGAGGAGCGGCAGCTCATCGCCCGGATCGTGGCCCGCTACGGCAAGGGGAGGCAGCTGCCCGAGGTGGTGGTCGACTGGGCCGAGGAGGGCGTCGTCGAGGCGCTCACGGTCGTGCCCGAGCAGGACGAGGCGCGCATCGAGTCGATGCGGATCTAGCGAATTTGCTGGATTTACACGCTCAACCCCCCGACGACACGGGACTTTGACAGAAGAAAGTTCCCCGTATTGATGGGGGACAAGCCCGCGGGCACCCCCGAATCGCTACCACTCCGGGTGCACGCGCCCGCAGGCGCGGGGCGAGGCGTACGATCCCGACGGGGGTTCCCCATGGCCACGAAGCAGGGCGCGAAGCGGACGTACTCGTTCGGGAGCGGCCGCGCCGACGGAAGCGGCGCCATGAAGGAGCTGCTCGGCGGCAAGGGCGCGGGTCTCGCCGAGATGAGCAACATCGGCATCCCGGTCCCGCCGGGCTTCACCATCACCACCGAGGTCTGCACCGCCTTCTACCGCGGCGGGAAGAAGCTGCCCAGGGACCTCCGCGGCGCGATCGCGACGGCGCTGGCCCGGGTCGAGCGGGAGGCCGGGAAGCGCTTCGGCGACCCCGCCAACCCGCTCCTCGTCTCGGTCCGGTCCGGCGCCCGGGTCTCCATGCCCGGGATGATGGACACGGTGCTGAATCTCGGTCTCAACGACGCCACCGTGCGGGGGCTCGCCGAGCGGTCGGGCAACCCGCGCTTCGCCTGGGACAGCTACCGGCGCTTCGTGGCCATGTTCGGCGACGTGGTGCTGGGGATGAAGCCGGAACGCAAGGAGGACCGCGATCCCTTCGAGGAGGTGCTGGAGCGGAAGAAGCACGAGCTGGAGGTGAAGGCCGACTCCGACCTCCCGGTCGAGGCCCTCGAGGAGCTGGTCGCCGAGTTCAAGGTCGAGATCAAGGCGCGCCGGGGCGTGGACTTCCCCGACGACCCCGTGGAGCAGCTGCTCATGGCGGTGGACGCCGTGTTCCGCTCCTGGGAGAACGACCGCGCCATCGCCTACCGGCGCATGTACGGGTACCCGTCCGACTGGGGCACCGCGGTCACCGTCCAGTCGATGGTCTTCGGCAACATGGGCGACGACTCCGGCACCGGCGTGGCCTTCACCCGCGACCCGGCCAGCGGCGCCAACCTCTTCTACGGAGAGTTCCTGGTGAACGCGCAGGGCGAGGACGTGGTGGCCGGCACCCGGACCCCGCAGAAGATCCGCGAGATGGAGGGGCGCTGGCCGAAGATCGCCGCGCAGCTCGAGGCGGTGCGCCACCGGCTCGAGTCCCACTACCGGGACATGCAGGACATCGAGTTCACCATCGAGCGGGGGCTGCTCTACGTGCTCCAGACCCGCACCGGCAAGCGCACCGGCCTGGCCGAGGTGCGGGTCGCGGTGGAGATGGCCGAGGAGAAGCTCATCACCCCCGACGAGGCCGTACTCCGGGTGATCCCGTCGTCGCTCGACCAGCTCATGAAGCCCATCTTCGACGCCGACCAGTGGAAGAAGGCCGTGGCCGAGGGCCAGTACCTGGCCCGGGGGCTGCCGGCCGGTCCCGGCGCGGCCACCGGGCGCATCGTCTTCTTCGCCTCCGACGCCGAGGAGTGGAAGCGGCGCGGCGAGACGGTGGTGCTGGTGCGCCACGAGACCAGCCCCGAGGACATCCGGGGCATGGACGCCGCGGTGGGCTTCCTCACCGCCTTCGGCGGCATGACCTCCCACGCCGCGCTGGTGGCCCGCCAGATGGGCAAGATCGCCGTGGTGGGCTGCGACGCCCTGACCTTCGACTACAAGGACCGGGTCATGACGGTGGCCGCGCCGGGGGGAACGCGCAGGCTCCGCGAGGGCGACTGGATCTCGGTGGACGGGTTCACCGGCGAGGTCGTGGAGGGCAAGGTCGAGACCCGGCCGTCCGAGGTGGCCGCCGTGATCAAGGGAGAGCGGAGCGCGGACGACGCGCCGCTCTACCGGCAGTACGCCCGCCTGCTCGGCTGGGCGGACAAGGCGCGGCGCCTCAAGGTGCGCGCCAACGCCGACCAGCCCGACCAGGCCGAGATCGCGGTGAAGCTGGGCGCGCAGGGCATCGGCCTGTGCCGCACCGAGCACATGTTCTTCGGCGAGGGGAAGATCGGCCCGATGCGGGAGATGATCGTCGCCGAGACCGAGGCGGAGCGGCGCGCCGCGCTGGCCAAGCTGCTCCCGTTCCAGCGGGCCGACTTCGCCGGCCTGTTCCGGGCCATGGGTTCACGCCCGGTGACCATCCGGACCATCGACCCGCCGCTGCACGAGTTCCTCCCGCAGGACCAGGCCGGGGTGGTGGACCTGGCCCGGGCCGCAGGCAAGTCGGTGGCCCGGGTCCACGCGCGCATCGACGAGTTGCACGAGTCGAACCCCATGCTCGGCCATCGCGGCTGCCGGCTCGGCATCACCTACCCGGAGATCACCGAGATGCAGGCCCGGGCCATCCTGGAGGCGGCCATCGAGGTGGCGGCCGAGGGCGTGAAGGTGAAGCCGGAGATCATGATCCCGCTCGTCGGCACGCGGAAGGAGTTCGACGACCAGGCCCGGGTGGTGCGCGCGGTCGCCGAGAAGGTCTTCGCCGAGCGCGGGAAGCGGATCCCCTTCCTGGTGGGCACGATGATCGAGGTGCCGCGCGGCGCGCTCACCGCCGGAGAGATCGCGAAGACGGCGGAGTTCTTCTCCTTCGGCACCAACGACCTCACCCAGACCACCTTCGGCCTCTCCCGCGACGACCTGGGGCCGGTGCTGGCGAGCTACCTGGAGAAGGACATCTACGCGGTGGACCCGTTCGTCAGCATCGACCGGGAAGGCGTGGGGCGGCTCATGCGGATCGCCATCGAGGACGGGCGGCGCACCAAGCCCGACCTCAAGCTGGGCATCTGCGGCGAGCACGGCGGCGACCCCACCTCGGTGGAGTTCTGCGACGCGCTGGGACTCGACTACGTCTCCTGTTCCCCGTACCGTCTGCCGGTCGCGCGCCTCGCGGCCGCCCAGGCCGCGCTGAAGCAGCGCAAGGGGGAACCGACCATGGCGAAGAAGGCGAGTCCGAAGAAGGAGGCGGCACCGAAGAAGGCGGCGCCGAAGAAGAAGGCGGCCCCGGCGAAGAAGGCCCCGGCGAAGAAGGCGGCCAAGGCGAAGGCGCCGCCCCCGACCCCGGGCCTCCCCAGGTAGGTCCACCGGGGACCGCATCACACACGGGCGGAGCGCTCCACACCGGGGCGCTCCGCTCCATTTTTGACGCTGTCCCGTGCTTCGACGACAATGGCGATATCTCGATGACAAACCCCCGACCCGCCTCCTGGCTTCTCGCCGCCTTCGGGGCCTTCCTCCTCTTCCTCGCTCTCCCCTGGCCGGCGCCCGCCGCGGGCATCGACGCACCGCCCGGAGCGCTCGTCCTCTCGGGAGGGCACGAGGTCGAGCCCGCGCCGCTGCCCGGCTCGCCGCCTCAGATCCCGCCGGTGATGAAGCCCGTCGCCACCTCCGAGCTCCGTCTCGCCGAGGCCACCCTGGACCGGGTCGCCAACCGGTACGTGGCGCCGCTCGGATCCGGGATCGCGGTGCTGACCACCGTCCCACGCCTGCAGGAGCGCATCGAGAAGGTGCTCGCCGACCACCGGGTGCCCTGGGCCGCCGCCGTGCTCCTCGAGCCCTCCACCGGCCGCGTGCTGGCCATGGCCGAGCACTCGCAGCGCGAGCCCGGGCGCCGCGGCCTCTCGCTCGAGGCCCGTGCGCCGGCCGCCAGCGTCTTCAAGATCGTCACCAGCTCGGCGCTGCTCCGGCGCGGCTTCGAGCCGGGCGCCGAGGTCTGCTTCCACGGGGGGCAGCACCGGGTGAAGCCCGCCCTCCTGGCCGACGATCCGCGCCGCGACCTGCGCTGCCTCTCGCTCTCCTCGGCGCTCGGCAAGAGCGCCAACGTGGTCTTCGCCAAGCTCGCCGACCGCGCGCTCAACGCCACGCTCCTGCGCGCCGAGGCCGACCGCTTCCTCTTCAACCAGCCCATCCCCTTCGCCCAGCGGGTCGAGACCTCGCGCGCCGAGATCCCCGACGAGCCCTTCGCGCTGGCCACCACCGCCGCCGGCTTCGGCCCGGTGCGCCTGTCGCCGCTCCACGGCGCGGTCGTGGCCGCCATCGTCGCCAACGGCGGGATCTTCGTGCCGCCCGACGTCGTGGCCTCGTCGTCGGGGGCCTCGCCGCACGCCTCCGAGGGGCCGCACCGCGTCCTCGACGCGCAGGTCGCCGCCGAGCTCTCCGCCATGATGCGGACCACCGTCACCGAGGGCACCGGGCGGCGCGCCTTCAAGGCGCCCCGCTCCCGGCAGTCGTCGATGCAGGGGCTCACCGTGGCCGGCAAGACCGGCTCGCTCTCCGAGCCCGACCCGTTCCGGGACTACTCCTGGTTCGTGGGCTTCGCCCCCGCCGACAACCCGCGCGTCGCCTTCGCGGTGGTGGTGGTGAACGACCGCAACTGGCGGGTCAAGGCTCCCTGGGTGGCGCGCGCCGCCGTCGAGGCCTGGGCCGACTGGGAGGGTGGACGTCCCGAGCCATCCGCGCCGGTCAGGCAGGCCCTGGCCCGCAAGCCGTAGCCCGGCGCTCTCAGACCGCGCGCAGCTCCACGACTCCCTGCTCGACGAAGCCGCGGAAGGCCTTCAGCACCTCCAGCTCGTCGAGGGGCGCGACCTGGGCGATCTGCCCGAGCGCACGCCGCCCGTCGCAGCGGGAGAGCAGGTACTTCTGCGAGGCATCGAGGCCGAGGCCGGAGATCTCGCCCGACGAGAGCCGAACCACCGGGATGGCCCGCCGGTCGAGCGAGGCGCGCAGGGACGCCCCCAGCGCCTCCCGCGCCGCCGAGAGCGCCTTCCGCGCGTCGTCGGAGGAGGGCGCCGCGCCGAGCGCCCGCGCCGCCGCCAGCTCCGCCTCGGCCGGGCGCCCCTCGGCGAGCAGCCGCGCAGACTCCTCGAGCACGGCGCTCACCTGCTCGGCGTCCTCCGGGGCCGCGTCCTCGATGATCTCGATGTCGGCGGCGGTCACGACCCCCTGGCGCGCCATGGCGTAGAGCCGCTGGTAGAGGTGGAACTCGGTGGCGTGGAGCGCGAGGCCGATCTCGTCGATGGTCCGGCCGCTGGCGGCCAGCATGAGGAGCTTGCCGTCGATGGTGCCCTCGCCGGCGCTGGCGGGAATCCGCGACTCGTCCACGATCAGGGTGGCGCCGCTGCTGGGGAACTGGGACAGGAAGGCGTCCCAGGCCGTGGCCCGGAACTCGGCCTCCTTGAGGATGTCGGGGAGCGGCACCGAGACGGCGAGCTCGTCCTCGATGGCGGCGGGAGGCTCCTCGTCCACGCGGAACACGCCCGACTCCCAGCGGAAGACGTCGAGCAGCGTCTCGCGGATCTTGATGGAGAGCGATTCGCGGAGGACCCGCGGCTGGACGAGCCCCACCATGGCGAGCACCTTGCCGAGCCGGATCCGGGTCTCCTGCTGGGTGCGGAAGGCCTTGGCGAGCTGCTCCTCGTCGATGTGGCCGAAGTTGATGAGCAGCTGCCCCAGGAACTCGCGCGGGTCGGTGGAGGCCGCGCCGACCGCGTTGCCGTCGCGCAGGTAGACGGTCTTGCGGACCGCGCCGCGCTCGCAGGTGAGGGAGCCGGTCACCGCACGGCGCCCCAGGAACTCCACGAGCTCCGGGAGCGGCATGAACGACAGGCTACCCGCGAGGCCACGCACGGGGACGAGTCTCCCCGGAAAGAGCCGTGGCGGCAAGGAACGGACCGGGGTATGACCGGCGGCGCATGGACGCAGCCGAGCAGAAAACCTCCGGGAAGAGCGGGAAGGGCACGCCCGCAGTCATCGCAGCCGTCGCCCTCTTCGTCGCGGTGGCGGCCGGGTGGACGGGCTACCAGCTGTGGGTCGAGGGGCCGCGCCAGGTCGCGCTGGCCCGGGAGAAGGCCTTCGCGGTGACGCAGGTCGCCCGCCCGGTGCCCGCGCCGCCCCTTCTCGGCACGACCGCAGAGGGCAAGCCGTTCACCCTGGCCGAGGCGCGAGGCCAGGTGGTCTTCGTGAACTTCTGGGCCACCTGGTGCCCGCCGTGCCGGGAGGAGATGCCCTCCATGCTCCAGCTCGGGCGCGACCTCGCGGCGCGCCATCCCGGGAAGTTCCGGATGGTGGCGGTCACGGTGGACGACGGCTGGCCGGAGGTGATGAAGTTCTTCGGCGGTCGCCTTCCCAGCGGCATCGACGTGATCCACGACCCCGATCAGAAAGTGACCCGGGACTACTTCTGCCAGGCGCGGGGTGCCTGCCCGGAATCCTTCAAGTTCCCGGAGACCTACGTCGTGGACGCCTCCGGGAAGCTCGTCTCCTACGTCGTCGGCCCCCGGGACTGGAACGACCCCGCCGCACGGGCCTTCCTCGAGCGGCTGATTCCCTAGGGACATCGCCGGGCCCGGCCGGCCGGCTCCGACGCCCCACCAGGGTCTGGCGGAGCAGCGCTGGCGGGGTACTTATGTAAATATCTTATATTATTATTGTTTCCGGATCGCGCGCCTCCATCAGGCCGCGTGACCCGCGGAGAATTCACCCTCCGCGAACCGATCCTGTTGAAGGCTCTTGGAGTGATGCCATATAACCATCTGGATTTCCGTGAAATCTCGGCATTCCGGCCCTGCGGAAGGCGGAGGGAACGTGGCGAAGGAAGCGACGGGCATCCCGGTCGTGGTGGCGGGCCTCGGTGAGGTCGGCCGCGCCATCGTGCGCGCGGTCCTCTCCTCCGCGGACCTGACCCTGGTCGGCGCGGTCGATCCCGCCTTCGCGAAGCAGAAGCTCGACGCGCTCGTCGGGCTCCCCACCGGCCTCGAGGTCGAGGCCGACCCGGCCCGGTCCTTTCGCGCCGCGCGCGGAGGCGTCCTCCTCCTCGCCACCTCCTCCCGGTTCCTCGAGGTGCTTCCGGCCATCGAGCAGGCGGTCCGCGCGGGGCTCTCCGTCGTCTCCACGTGCGAGGAGCTCGGCTACCCGTGGCTCGCGCACGAGGCGGAGGCCGACGCCCTCGACTCCCTCTGCGAGAAGAACGACGTGGCGGTGGTCGCCGCCGGCGTGAACCCCGGGCTGGCGCTCGACCGGCTGCCGGCGCTCCTCTCCCAGGGCACCGGCGCGGTGCGCCGCCTCGAGGCCAGGCGCGTCGTCGATCTCTCCACCCGGAGGGAGCCCCTCTGGCGGAAGGCCGGCGTCGGCCTCAGCCCGGCCGAGTTCCAGCGGGCCGTGGAGGTGGACGCCATCGGCCACGTAGGGCTGGCCGAGTCGGCGACGCTGGCGGCGCTGGGTTGCGGCCTCGACCTCGACGAGCTCGAGGAGGAGGCCGAGCCGGTGCTGGCCACCCGCGACCTGGCCGGCCCGATGCTGGTGCAGAAGGGCGGCGTGGCGGGCATCCGGCAGGTCGCCCGCGGCTGGCAGGAGGGGCGCGAGGTGATCCGGCTCGAGGTGGTGCTGGCGGTCGGCGCGGAGGACCCGCGCGACGAGGTCCGGATCGAGGCCGACCCGCCGCTCCGGCTGGTCGTCCCAGGCGGCTTCCCGGGCGAGGCCTCGACCGCCTGGTCGGTGGTCCACGCGGCCGCCGCCATTCCCCTGCTGCAGGGGCTCGTCACGGTGCTCGACCTCCCCCCCGGGCGGTCCTGAGCGAGGTGCGCATGCTCGACAAGACCCTCATCGGACGGGAGAGCGAGTCCACCCTGGTCGAGGTGGAGAGGGGCGCCATCCGGCGCCTCGCCGACGCCGTCGGCGACGCCAACCCCGTCCACACCGACGAGGCGGCGGCCCGGTCGGCCGGTTTCGCCTCCCTGGCGGCGCCGCTGACCTTCCCGGGCGTGCTCGCGCAGAACGAGCGCTTCCGCCATTCCCTCGACCTGGGCACGCGGTCGCTCCTGCTCGGCGAGGCGTCGATCGAGTACGGGCGCCCCATCGTCGCCGGCGATCGACTCACGGTGAAAACGAAGGTGGCCGACGTCCAGGAGCGCGCCGGGACCAGCGGCGCCACCGACGTCCTGATCCTCGAGACCGAGGGGCGCGGAGCCGAGGGCGAGTTCGTCTTCCGCACGCGCGAGACCTACATCCTGCGGCGCGGCTAGGAAGGGGAACCCTGTGCTCCTGGCACGGCAGCTCTACTTCGAGGCGGTCAAGGTCGGCGACGAGCTTCCGCCGCTGGTGAAGCCTCCGGTGGATCGTTCCCAGGTCGCCCGCTTCTGCGGGGCCACCGGGGACTACGGCCCGCTCCACGTGGACGAGCCCTTCGCGCGGAACGCCGGCTTCCCCAGCGTCCTCGTCCCGGGGATGCTCGCCATGGGCTTCCTGGGCGAGCTGGTGACCGACTGGCTGCGCGGGGCCCGGGTCCGGCGCTTCGGTGCACGGTTCGTGAAGATCGTCTGGCCCGGCGACGTGGTGACGGTGCGCGGCCGCGTGGCCGACCGGCGCTTCGAGGCCGGGGGGCGCTACGCGGTGGACATCGAGGTATGGGGCGAGAACCAGCGCGGGGAGCTGGTGGTGCGGGGCGCGGTGACGGCCCAGCTCTTCTACAGCGGCGACGACGAGACCCGGCAGCGCGGCGGGCAGCCGCCCCTCGTGGTGACGCCGGCCGAGGAGGAGGAGCGGCTCGCCAAGCTCTCCCGCAGCACCGCGCCGGCGCGACCGGCGGTGGGAACGCGTCCGGCGGCCGCCCCGGCGAAGGTCCAGCCGGCGAAGCCCGCGGCCGTGCCGCAGAAGGGCGCGCCCCCGGTGCCGGTGCAGGCGAAGGTCCCGCCCCGGCCGGAGCCGAAGCCCGTCGCGAAGCCCGCGCCGAAGGCGCCCGTCAAGAAGGCTCCGGCCAAGAAGGCTCCGGCGCCGAAGTCGGTTCCGAAGAAGGCCGCCCCGAAGACGAAGGCCGGCAAGCGGCGCTGATGCTGCTCCTCGCGCTCGCCCTGCTCGGCGCGACCGCTGCGCCCACGCCCCCGCAGCCCCACGGCGCCACCACCCGGGCGGCCCGGATCGCACGGGGAGACCTGGCGTTCGCGGAGCGCGGCGACCCGGCGCGCCTCGCCGAGGCCATCGCCGAGTGGACCGCCGCCGCCGAGCCCCACCGGCCCGATGATCCGGCCGTCGAGCTCCGCCTGGCCCGCGCCGAGGCCTTCCGCGCCCTCGCGGACCCCGCGTCGGCCCGCGCCGCCTGGGTCGCCTCCTCGCGCGCGGCCGAGCGGGCCCTGCGCCACCTCTCGCCCGCATGGGGAGAGGCCGTGGAGAAGGGGGACCTCGTCGGCGCCCCCTCCCGCGTCGGGCCGGAGGGGGCCGAGCCCCTCTACTGGCTGGCGCTCGCCACCTGGTCCTCGGCGCGCGAGAAGGGGCTCCCCGCGCTGCTCGCCGTGAAGGACCCGGCGCTCGCCGCGATGGAGCGCGCCGCCTCGCTCGACGGGGCGGTGGACTGCGGGGGGCCGCACCGCGCGCTGGGCGCCTGGGCCGCTGCGCTGCCGGCGGCGGTGGGCGGCGGCGTGGCCCGCTCGCGACGCCACCTCGAGCAGGCCCGCGTGCTCGGTCCCGGCTGCCTCCTCACGCCGGTCGCCGAGGCCGGCTCGCTCCTCGTCCTGCTCCAGGACAGGGCCGCCTTCGACCGGATGCTCGCCGAGGTGGAGGGGGCAGGGGACGCCGATCCGCGCTGGGCGCCGGAGAACGAGGTGGCGCGCCGCCAGGCCAGGGAACTCCGGGCGCGCGCCGCCCGGCTATTCTGATCACGGGAGGGAGCGTTCACATGGCAGACCAGATCCGGGACGGCGAGAAGAACCAGTCCGCAGCGAACCGGGCGCCCGGGGCGGAGAAGGGGGGGCTCGCGACGGCGATGGTGTGGATGCTCGTCCTCTCGCTGCTCCTCTTCTGGCTGCCGGTGCTGGGGATGTTCATCGCCGGCCTGGTCGGAGGGCGGAAGGCCGGGAGCGTGGGCACCGCCATCGCCGCGGTCCTGTTGCCGGCGCTGGTGGTGGCGGTGGTGATGTTCTTCATGGCGACCGCGCTCACCGGGATGCCGGTCCTGGGAGCCATCGCCGGGTTCGGGGCCGGAGTGCTGGTGGTGGCGAACGTGGTGCCGCTCCTCGTGGGGGCGGTGGTGGGCGGGATCCTGGCGCCATGAGCGAGCCGAAGCTGGGGACGCTGGCGGTCCACGCCGGCGAGGGCGAGACCCTCTCCGTCCCTTCCACCACCACCCCCGTCTACCAGGCCACCACCTACCGCTTCGACAGCGCCGCCGACGCCGCCGCCTACCTCGACGCGCCGGAGGGGCGCTGGCTCTACGCGCGCCTGGAGAACCCGACCGTGGTCGCGGCCGAGCGGAAGATCGCCGCCCTCGAGGGGGCCGAGGCGGCGGCCTGCTTCGCCTCCGGGATGGCCGCGCTCACCGCGGCGCTCCTCTCCACGCTGCGGGCCGGGGACGCGCTGCTCCTCTGCGACACCATCTACGGGCAGACCACCCGGCTGGCGCGGGACGTTCTCGAGCGCTTCGGCGTGGAGATCCGGGTCGTCCCCTTCGACGGGCTGGCCGCGGCGGTGGCGGCCGCGCCGGGGAACGCCCGGGCGCTGGTCTTCGAGAGCCCCACCAACCCCACGCTGCGCGTCGCCGACGTCCCGGCCGTGGCGGCGGCCTGCCGGGCGCGGGGGATCCGCAGCGTCCTCGACGCCACCTTCGCCTCGCCCGTGAACCTCCGGGCCATTCCACTCGGGGTGGATCTGGTGGTCCACAGCGCCACCAAGTTCCTCAACGGCCACTCCGACCACCTGGGCGGGGTGGTGGCCGGGTCGCGCGCGCTCCTGGCCGGGGTCCTGGCCATGCGCCGCTCCACCGGCGGGAACCTGGACGCGGCGGCGGCTTACGACCTGCTGCGCGGCCTGAAGACCCTGGAGATCCGGGTCCTGCGCCAGAACGACACCGCGCTCCGCCTGGCCCGGGCGCTCTCCGGGCACCCCCGGGTTGAACGGGTGGACTACCCGTTCCTGGAGTCCCACCCCGACCACGCGGTGGCCCGGCGGCTCCTGCGCGGCGGGGGCGGGGTCCTCTCCTTCACGGTCCGTGGAGGGTACGAGGCCGTGGCCCGGGTGCACGACGCACTCCGGCTGGTGGCCCGGGCCAGCTCGCTGGGGGGCGTGGAGAGCCTGGCCTCCATCCCCGTCATCTCCTCCCACCGCAACGCCACCGACGCCGAGCTCCTCGCCCAGCGGATCGGGAGGGGCACGCTCCGGGTGTCGGTCGGCCTGGAGGACCCGGACGACCTGTTGGCCGACCTGCTCCAGGCGCTGGAGCGGGCGTGACCAGGAGGTCCCTCCTGGCGGCGGGGGTTGCCGCCGCCGCCGCGGCGCTGCTCTCGGGCTGCGTCCGGGCGCCGCCCCCCGACCTCTCCCGCGATCCCGCCCCCCTCCTCGCGCAGGTCCGGGCGGCTCAGGAGCGCGTCACCTCCTGCCGCGGCTCGGCGCGTCTCTCGGTCTCCTCGCCCGACCTCTCCGGCTCGCTCGAGGCCTGGGTCGCCGCCGAGACCTCCGGCCGGCTCCGGGTGGAGGTCTTCGACTTCTTCGGGAACCCGGCGGCGGTGCTGGTCGCCGGCGGCGGCCGCTTCGCCCTGCTCGACGCGCGGGCCGGGACGCTGCACCGCGGCGAGGACACGCCCGAGAACCTGTCGCGGCTCCTCCCGGTGCCGCTCGGCGCCCGCGAGCTGGCCCGCGTGGTCTGCGGGAGCGTGCCCCTCCTCGACGGGCGGGCGGTGGCGGCCGAGCCGGGGGACGGCGTGGTGTTGCTCGAGATCGCCGGTGCGGGCGGGCGGCAGGTCCTGGCCGTGGGCGACGGCGCCTCCATCGTCACCGCGAGCAACCTGCCCGGTGCCCGGGGCGGGATTCCCTGGAAGGCCGCCTTCTCCGTCTTCCGCCACCCGGGCGGCCGCCGCTTCCCCACCGAGGTGGAGCTGCGCGGCGGCGGCGCGGAGATCGGGCTGCGCTGGAGGGACGATCTCGAGGTGAACGGCGCGCCCGACGATGCCCTCTTCGTGCTCGATCCCCCGCGCGGCGTCCGGGTGATCGACCTCGAGCCGGGAGCGCCCCCGCCCCCGCTCGAGTTGCCGATCCGTCCCGCACCCCCGGGCCAGCGCTGACCCGGGTCCCGGGAACACCGGGGCTCCCCGGGCGGTTCGCCTTGAATCCCCCAGGAAATCGGCTAGCTTTCCCCCTCCCCGGATCCCCGAAAGGCGCGCAGACGTGAACATGGAACTCCTCACGGTCCTCAAGACCGGTGGTGTCGCGATGTGGATCATCGCGCTCTTCTCGGTCCTGGCCGTGGCCGTCGCCGTCGAGCGGGTGCTCGCGCTCTGGCGCTTCACCGACAGGGCCCGCAGCCTCGCCGACGCGGTGACCCGCTCGCTCCTCCGCGGCGACGCTGAGGACGCCCGCGCCCAGGCCGAGCGCTCCACCTCGCCCGCCGCCGAGGTCTTCCTGGCCGCGATCGTGCCCACGCCTCCCGGCAAGCGGCCGGCCACCGACGCCCGGATCGAGGCCGCGGTGGAGAGGCAGCGGCAGGAGGCCAACCAGAAGCTCAGGGCCCGCCTGTGGATCCTCGGGACCATCGGGGCCACCGCCCCCTTCATCGGCCTCTTCGGCACCGTGGTCGGGATCATGCGCGCCTTTCACCAGATGGGCGTCACCGGCCAGGGCGGCTTCAGCGTGGTCGCCGCCGGCATCTCCGAGGCCCTCATCACCACCGCCGGCGGCATCGCGGTGGCCATCGAGGCGGTCATCCTCTACAACATGCTGAACGTCCTGGCCGGGCGGCTGCAGCTCCAGCTCAAGCTCCTCACCGAGGAGTTCCTGGAGATCGTGAAGGAAGTCCGAGCCGGCCCGGCCGGAGCCCAGGAGCCCTGACATGTCGATGAGCACACCCGAGGACGATGGCGGCGCGGGGACCGGCGGGGGCATCTTCGCCGACATCAACATCACGCCGCTCACCGACATCTTCCTCGTCCTCCTCATCATCTTCATGGTGACCACCACCGCCATCGCCGAGGCGGGCGGGCAGAACGGCGGGATCAAGGTCAGCCTCCCCAAGGGAGGCCAGGCCAACGCGGTGAAGGAGGTCCACGACCTCGCCATCGCCGTCCTCTCCGATGGCCGGGTGGTGGTGCAGGGCAAGGTGGTGGACCAGGAGGGGCTGAAGAAGGTCCTCGAGAAGGCCCGCGCCGAGAACCCGGAGACCCTGGTGCTCGTGCAGGCCGACGAGGGGGTGGCCCACGGCAAGGTCGTGGCCGTGATGGACATGGCCCGGCGCGAGGGGCTGCCGCGCCTGGCCATCGCCACCCGCGCCGACGCACCCTGATCGGTCGGACGGGCTCCCCGAGGGGGCGGCTGCTCGACCCGGGCCACGCGTCCGGGTACAGTCGCGACGTGGTCAACCCGCAGAGAAAGCGCCTTGGCGAGATCCTGCTCGAAGCCGGGATCATCGACGGCACCCAGCTCCAGGCCGCCCTCGGGCACCAGCGCAGGTGGGGTGGCAGGCTCGGCCAGGCGCTCATCGACCTCAAGATGGCCAGCGAGGAGCAGATCGTCTCCACGCTGGCCACCAAGATGGGGTTCGCGCGGGCCCCGGTCGAGTCGATCGAGTTCGGCCCCGGGCTCGAGCTGGCGCTGCGCCTCGTGCCCCACGAGTTCGCCGAGCGCAACCAGCTCCTCCCCTACGCCGCCGACACGGCCAGCCTGTGGGTCGCCATGGCCGACCCCACCAACATGGGAGTCATCGACGAGCTGGCCTTCCGCACCGGCCGCAACGTCAAGCTGTCCATCGCCGGCGACCGCGAGATCGCGCGCGCCATCCGCCGCCTCTACCTGGGCGACAAGAAGGGCGTGGAGGCCATCGCGCTCGACGAGCTGGACGACCGGCCGGTGGATCTGGTCGGGCCGCTCGACCCGGGGTACACGCAGGGTCTCGACGACTACTTCACCCGGAGCCCTGCGCCCGGGGCGCATCCCCCCGTGCCGCCCCGCCCCGAGCCCCCCGCCACCAGCCCGGCGGCGCGCCTTGCCGCCGCGGTCCGCGGGCTGCGGGGCGAGGAGGAGATCCCGCCGTCGGTCCGCGCCGCGCTGCCCGAGGCTCCCCCCGAGCTCATCGTCGAGCTGACGCCCGAGGACGATGGCGACGCCGAGTTCGCACCCCGGGTCGAGGCCATCCTCGACGGCCTGGAGCGCATCGGCGCCGGCGACGCCACCTCGCCGGAGCTGGCCCGCCTGTCGCGCTTCTCCGCGGCGATGGTGCGCATCCTGGTGAAGAAGAGGCTGGTCACCGAGGACGAGCTGGCGAACGCCTTCGTCAAGGCCGAGCGGCGCGCCAAGCAGCGGTAGGATCGGCGTTCGCAGCAGTCAGTATGCCTGGGGCGGAGCACTAGTTGAGCGCGGCCGGCACGGCCAGCGCGAAGGGCGCGATCTCCGCCTCGAAGGTCTTCCCGTCCTCGCGCACCATGGTGTAGGTCCCGCGCATCTGGCCGAGCGGCGTGCGCAGGATGCAGAAGCTCGTGTACTGGAAGGACTGGCCGGGGGCGAGGTGCGGCTGCTGGCCGACCACTCCGTCGCCCCGCACCTCCTCCCGCTCGCCACGGGCGTCGGTGATGATCCAGTGGCGGGAGAGGAGCCGGGCGCCCGAGGCGCCGCCGTTCAGGATGCGGACCGTGTAGGTGAAGAGGAAGCGCGACTGGGCCGGGAAGGACCGGTCCGGACGGAACTCGCTCTGCACGGAGACCTGGATGCCGTCGGTGGTCGTGCGGGACACGGGGGAGGGTTAACCGCGGGAGGGGACGCGTGCCACAATGGCCGGATGGCACTCGAGCCCCGTCTGCGGGAGATCCTGGACGAGGTGCGGGGCTCCGGAGGGCGCGTGGTGGCGCTGACCGGCGCCGGCATCTCCGCCGAGAGCGGCATCCCCACCTTCCGCGGCAAGGAAGGTTTCTGGGTGGTCGGCTCCCGGAACCACATGCCGCAGGAGATGGCCACCCACGCCATGTTCCTGATGGAGCCCGGGGAGGTGTGGCGCTGGTACCTCCACCGGTTCGGGGTGGTCCGCCACGCCGCTCCCAACGCCGGCCACGAGGCGCTGGTCCGTCTCGAGCGCGCGCTGGGCGGCCGCTTCACGCTGGTCACCCAGAACATCGACGGGCTGCACCGGAGGGCCGGCGCCTCGGAGTCGCGGACCTACAGCATCCACGGGGACGCGGCCTGGGTGCGCTGCAGCAACGACTGCGGCGTGGGGCTGCTCCCGCTCCCCGACCTGGGACCGCGCGACGCCGGGAGCCCGCTCTCCGCCGGGGACCGGGCCCGGCTCACCTGCACGCGCTGCAAGGGCTGGCTCCGGCCCCACGTCCTCTGGTTCGACGAGTGCTACGACGAGGAGAACTACCGCTTCGAGTCCACGCTGCGCGCCGCCGCCCAGGCCGACCTGCTGCTCGTGGTGGGGACGAGCGGCGCCACCAACCTGCCCATGCGGGTGGGGCAGCTCTGCTTCTCCGGCGGTTCGGCGCTGGTGGACGTGAACCCCGAGGAGAACCCGTTCTCCGAGCTGGCGGAGCGCAGCGCCCGCGGCTTCTTCGCCCGGGGATCGGCCAGCGCGCGGCTGCCGGAGATCGTGGAGGCGCTGGCGGGGTAGGGACCGCCCCGTCGGTCAGCGACGCAGCGCCTCGAGCCGGGCCATCCAGGCCGGCGAGAGCCCGCAGGCACGGGCGCCGCGGATCATCACGTCGAGGTAGGCCGGCGCCGCCGGACCGTCCTCTGCCAGCCGGCGCGCCGCCGCCACCCGGAAGGCCAGCGCCGGGACCGGGCCGCCGGCCGTCTCGAGGGTCACGGCCACGGCCTCGTAGAGCCCGGAAACCGCGCCCTCCTTGTGATCCACCAGGCCGCGGGCCTCCCCGGGCATGGGGACCGCGAGCCCCTCCACCTCGTCCCCCGGCGCCTCGGTGAGGCTCGCCACCGGGCCGCCCCACATCCGGCTGGGGGCGTCGAAGGCGAGGCGCCAGCCGGGGAGCCGCGCCGGGCGGGCCGCCGAGAAGTCGGGGACGCGGTAGCCGTGGTCGCGGGCCCAGCCGGCGAAGGCCTCGGCGTCGAGCGAGGAGCCGTAGACGAACCAGGTGAAGCCGGGGCCGGCCCCGGCCTGGTGGGCCCGGCCGACGACGTTCAAGGGATTGGACATGTGGGCTCCGGGGCCGCTGCGGCGCTCAGGTGAGGACGACGTGGGCGATCTCGGGAGGGCTGCCGAGACGCATGGGCGGGCCCCAGTAGCCGGTGCCGCGCGAGACGAAGATCTGGGAGCCGTTCCCGTCCCTCACCCCGTACAGACCGTGAAGGTAGGGGTAGATCAGCGCGGTGGCCATCGTGAAGGGGAAGAGCTGGCCGCCGTGGGTGTGGCCGGAGATCTGGAGCTCGACGCCGGCCCTGGCCCCCTCCTCGACCCCGCGCGGCTGGTGGGCCAGCAGGACCAGAGACCGGTCCGGGTCGCGCCCGGCCAGCGCCGCCGCCAGGTCGGGGCCGTGGCCCGGCGCCATCCCGCCCGAACGCCAGTCGTCGATCCCCGCCAGGTCGATGGAGGCGCCGGGGTCCCCGACGGTCACCCGCTCGTTGCGCAGCACGCGGATGCCCAGCCGGCGCAGGTGCTCGACCCAGGCCGCCGCGCCCGAGTAGTACTCGTGGTTGCCGGTCACGAAGAAGACGCCGTAGCGGGCCTGGAGCGCGGCCAGCGGCGCCACCGACCGCTCCAGCATGCGGACGCTGCCGTCCACGAAGTCGCCGGTGAGCGCGATGACGTCGGGGCGGAGCCGGTTGGTGGCCTCGACGACGCGGCGGACCTCCTCCTCCCCGATGGTCCGGCCGACGTGCAGGTCGGTGATCTGGGCGATGGAGAGCCCGGAGAGCTTCCGGGGCAGGCGGGCCAGCTTGACCGGCACCTCGTGGATCTGCGGGTCGCCGAGCGCGCTCGTCACCGCGAAGGCGGTGGCCCCGCCGGCGGCGAGCACGGCGCCGCCGGCCACGGCCCGCGCCACCAGCTTGCGCCGCTCCGGATCGGCCGGCGCCTCGGGGGCGTGGCGGATCCAGTCGGCGAGCGTGCCCAGGCCGGAGGCGGCGAGCCGGGCCAGGTCGACCAGCACGAGAGACGAGAGCAGCAGGAAGGCCACGCCCATCCAGAGCATGGCCCCGAAGACGAAGCCGTCGGCGAGGGCGCCGGCCCGGGCCCGCATCGTCAGGAAGGCCACCGGGACCGCGACGGCCGCCGCCACGAATCCCACCGTGAGCAGGCGGCGCCAGGGCTCGCCGACGGCGGTGTCCCGGACCAGCCGCGACCAGATGTAGTAGTGCATCCCGCCCACGACGAGGAGGGCGACGGTGAAGAAGATCACGAACGAGAGCAGGGGGCGCGACACGGGGGAGAGCTAACCGGGAAGACCCCCCTCCGCCACGGGGGCATGGCGGAAGGGGGGAGCGGCCGGGGGCAGCCGCTTCAGTCGTCGTGGCCTCGGCGCCAGCCGTTCCCGTTGCCGTGCCCGCGCCCCTTCCCGTCCCGGCGGGCCCAGGGATTCACCGGAGGTCGTCAGCCCGGTAGCGGCCCCGGGATCCGGTCGATCTTCGCCGCCAGGATGAAGTCGTTCTCGGTGAGCCCGCCCACGGCGTGGGTCCAGATCTCCACGTCCACCGTGGCGTAGTGGACGGAGAAGTCGGGGTGGTGTCCCTCCGCCTCGGCGACGTCGGCCACCGCGTTCAGGAAGGCCATGGCGGCGCGGAAATCGCGGAACCGCAGCTGCTTGCGGATGCGGTCGCCGGCGAGCTGCCAGCCGGTCACCGAGGCGAGGAGCGCGTCGCGCGCGGCGCCCTCCACGCGCGGGACGCCGCCCTCGCAGGGGAGGCACTTCTTCCGGGAGAGGTCCATGGCGAACCGATAACCCGGGGCGCGGCGCGGCGCCGCCCCGCCCGCTAGATCCCGGCTCACCATGGAAAGAACCTTTTTCGCGCTGGGAGCGATCTCGGCCTGCATCGCGGTGGGGACCGGCGCCTTCGGGGCCCACGGGCTGAAGACCCGGGTCACGCCGGAGATGGTCGCGGTCTTCGACACCGGCGCGCGCTACCAGATGTACCACGCGCTGGCGCTCATCGCGGCCGCGTGGGCCGCGGCGCGCTGGCCCGGACCGGCGGTCACATGGGCCGGATGGCTCTTCGTGGCCGGCACGGTGATCTTCTCGGGGAGCCTCTACGCGCTGGTGCTCACCGGCGTGAAGGGGCTCGGGGCGGTCACGCCGCTGGGCGGGCTGCTCTTCCTGGCCGGCTGGCTCGCGCTGGCCTGGGGCGCGCTGCGCGGCTGAGGCGGGCCGGGGGCGGCTATCCCCGCTCGATGGGAAGGCCGGCGTCGGTCCAGGCCACCACGCCGCCGTCGAGGCTGTAGGCCTTCTCGCACCCGCGCTGCGACGCCGCGGCCGCCGCGGTGAGGCTGCGGATGCCGTGGGCGCAGACGAAGATGGCCCGCTCGCGCCCGCTGCGCAGCCCCCCCTGCGGATCGCGCAGGAGCGATCCCAGCGGCAGGTGGCGTGCGCCCGGGATGTGGCCCGAGTCCCATTCGTGCGGCTCCCGCACGTCCACCAGGTCCACGTCGTCGTGCGCGAGGAGGTGGACCGCCTCCTCGGGGGTGATGCGGTGTACCGGCATGTGAGGGATGCATAATCGCCCTCCCGCGCCTCCTCCCGCGAATCTGCGTGGCGGGTTCTTCCGGGCTAGACTGTGCCCTCCGCATGAGCCGACAGCCCAAGGACCGCTTCCCGCCGCAGATCCGATACCTGGCCTGGAACGAGGGGTGCGAGCGCTTCTCGTTCTACGGGATGACCTCGATCCTCACCATCTACATGGTGACGTTCCTGGGGGTCCGCGAGCCGGACGCCGAGGCCAACTACCACTTCTTCGTCTTCGCCGTGTACCTGACCCCGCTCGTGGGGGCCTGGATCGCCGACCGCTTCCTGGGGCGCTACCGGGTCATCCTCTGGCTGTCCCTGGGCTACGTCTTCGGCCACGCCGCCATCGCCATCTGGGACTCGCCGGCCGGGCTGGTGCTCGGGCTCGCGCTCATCGCCATCGGCGCCGGCGGGATCAAGCCCACGGCCGCGGCCTACGTGGGCGACCAGTTCGACGCCCGGAGCCAGCACCTGCTCGAGAAGGTCTACGACCTCTACTACTGGATGATCAACCTGGGGTCCTTCACCTCGATGCTGGTCATCCCCGAGCTGCTGGCCCGCTTCGGCCCATGGGTGGCCTTCTCGGTCCCGGGCGTGCTCATGGCCTTCGCGCTCATCATCTTCTGGCGCGGTCGCAGGCTCTACGTGAACGTCCCGCCCACCGGCCCCAACCCGAACGGCTTCTTCCGGGTGGTGAGGCTGGCCCTCCAGAAGCTCGGGACGACGCGCCCCGGCGAGCACTGGCTCGACCCGGCCCGATCCCAGTTCCCCGCCGAGGCGGTGGACGGGGCCAAGGCGGTCTTCCGAATCGTGGGGGTCTTCGCCCCCATCGCCGCCTTCTGGGCCCTCTTCTTCCAGTACGGATCGTCCTGGGTGCTCCAGGCCGAGCGCATGAACCGGGAGGTCCTCGGCTACACCGTGAAGGCCTCGCAGATGGGCTCGCTGAACGCCATCTTCGTGCTCACCACCATCCCGGTCTTCGCCGGCCTGGTCTACCCGGCCCTCCAGCGACGGGGAGTGAAGACGCTGGCGCTCCAGAAGATGCAGATCGGGATGTTCGTCACCGTGCTCTCCTTCCTGTGGATCATGGGGGTGCAGCTGGCGCTCGACGCGGGACTGCGACCCCACGTGGCCTGGCAGGTGCCCGCCTACCTGTTCCTCTCCATCGGCGAGGTGCTGGTGTCGGTGACCGCGCTCGAGTTCGCCTACACCCAGGCGCCCCCGTCGATGAAGAGCGTGATCATGAGCCTCTGGTACGTGACCATCGCGGCGGGGAGCCTCCTCACCGCCGGGGTGGCCAAGCTGAACCGCTTCCACGGGGTCTGGTACTTCGCCTTCTTCGCCGTGCTCATGCTCATCGGCGCCATGGCCTTCGCCTGGGTGGCGCGGCGCTACCAGCCCACCTCGTTCGCGGTCGCGCCCGGGCCGGCGCCCGAGGGCAGTCCGTGAGCGGTGCGGTGGGTGCCGCGGCGGCGCGGCAGAAGTTCCCGCCGCAGATCCCGTACATCATGGCCAGCGAGGGGGCGGAGCGCTTCTCGTTCTACGGGATGCGCAACATCCTGGTCGTGTACATGGTGCAGTACCTGCTCGTGTCGCAGGCGGACTCCAAGGCCAGCTACCACTACTTCGTCATGGCCAACTACCTCATGCCGCTCGTCGGCGGGTGGCTGGCCGACCGGTTCCTGGGGCGCTACCGGGTCATCCTCTTCCTCTCCTTCGGCTACGTGCTCGGCCACCTGGTGGTGGCCGCGGTGGAGACCCGGACCGGGCTCCTGGCCGGCTGCGCCCTCATCGCCATCGGGGCGGGCGGCATCAAGCCCTGCGTCTCGGCCTTCGTGGGGGACCAGTTCGCCCCCGACCAGAAGCACCTGCTGGCCAAGGTCTACGGCCTCTTCTACTGGATGGTGAACCTGGGGAGCGCCACCGCCTCGATCCTCATCCCGCTCCTGCTCAAGCACTACGGCCCGGCCGTGGCCTTCGGCGTGCCCGGCGCGCTCATGGTGCTGGCGCTGGTCTTCTTCGTGGCCGGCCGACGCCGCTACGTCTACGTCGCGCCCACCGGTCCGAACCCCGACTCCTTCGTGAAGGTGGTGGCCAGCGCGCTGCGACGCCGCGCCTCCCGGCCCGCCGGCTCCGACTGGCTCGAGGGCGCACGCGCGGTGCACCCGGCCGAGGCGGTCGACGGGGCCCGCGCGGTGGTCCGCATCTCCGGGGTCTTCGTGATGGTGGCCGGCTTCTGGGCGCTCTTCGACCAGAAGGGAGCCTCCTTCATCCTCCAGGCCAAGCAGATGAACCTGGACGTGGGCGCGGTGGAGTTCCTGGGGATGCGGCTCTCCGGCTTCCGGCTCGAGCCCTCGCAGCTCAACGCCGTGAACCCCTTCCTGGTGCTCATCCTGGTGCCCCTCTTCCAGGGCGTGGTCTACCCCGGGCTCGTTCGCCTGGGAGTGAAGGTGACCCCGCTCGGCAAGATGAGCCTGGGGATGTTCCTCACCGCCCTCTCCTTCGTGGGCATGGCCGGGCTGCAGGCCGTCATCGACGGCGGGGCCAGGCCTCACGTCTTCTGGCAGGTCCTGCCCATCCTGGTCCTCACCATGGCCGAGGTGATGATCTCGGTGACCGGGCTCGAGTTCGCCTTCACCCAGGCCCCCAGGACCATGAAGAGCACCATCATGAGCTTCTGGCTCTTGACCTCGGCGGTGGGGAACTTCGTGGCCGCGGTGGTGAGCCAGTGGAACCGCTTCCACGGCGCGGCCTACTTCCTCTTCTTCGCCGCGCTCATGTTCTGCTGCGCGGTGGGGTTCGTGCTCCTGGCGCGGCGCTACCGGCCGGTGGCGTCGGTCAGCGGGTAGACCGGGACCGGCACCCCGTCCAGGTACGCCACCCGCGCGCCGAGCGTGGCCGGCACCCTCGCCCCCGGCAGGATCCCGCCCACCAGGTTGAGCGGGTCGGCCCCGGAGAGTTCCACCCGCTCGCCGCCACCGGGAGTGCGCCGCACCGCGCGCAGCGACTCGACCGCCGCGGGCAGCGCGTACTGCTCCCCCGAGAGCCCGGCCACGAAGCGCCCGCCGCGGATCTCGCCGCGCGCCTCGAGCGCCCGGTAGACGGGGAGGAGCTCCCGCCAGGGCGGAGCCAGCGGTTCGCGCCCCAGGAGATCCCGGAAGATCACCCCCCAGCGCGCCAGGAGCTGACGGGCCACCGGCTCGAGATGGGACGGCACCGCTGCGCCCTCGGGGCGCGGGGGGCGCAGGAGCGCCCATCGGCCGCCGCCCTGTCCCGGGCGCCTTGGCCGGTGGCGCGGCGGAGGATCGAGGAGCCCGCGCAGGCCGGCGAAGCCGTCGCAGGTGACGAGCCCGGCGGAGACGAGTTCCCAGAGCGCGCCCTCCACCTCGCCGGGGAGCCTCCCGGTCATGGCGGCGATGTCGGGGAGGAAGCAGGCCCCGCAGCGCGCCAGAAGATCCACGAGCGCGCGGGCCGAGGCGCCGAGCGGCGGCGGCTCGCCCTTCGCCGCGGAGAGGAGCCAGGGAAGGTCGGCGCGCAAGGCCAGCGTCACCGGCGCGTGGCGGGTGGGCGCGGAGCGGCGGCGCACCTTCTCGTCCGGATCGGCGGCGACGGCGAGCCTTCCCCAGGCCACCTCGCCCGACAGGCAGAGGGAGTCGAGCAAGCCCGGTTCGTAGCCGGCGATGCGCGCGGGGAGGATCTCCCGTTCCCAGGCCCCGGCCGCGGCGTGAAACCCCTGCAGCTGCCCCACCACGTCGGCGACCCCGCGCGCGCCGTGGAGCCGCACGCCCGGTGCGGCATGCTGCCAGCGGAGCAGGAAGCGCACCAGGTCGGCGCCGGAGACCGGCTCGATCTCGCGCCGCAGCCGCCCCAGCGTGAGCCGGTGGATGCGGGCGAGCAGCCCCCGGTCGCACCAGTCGGCGCCCGGCTCGCCGCCGGGGAGGAAGGAGCCGCGGAGCACGGCCCCCTCCGACTCGAGCCGGTGGAGCGCCGCGACGATCAGCGGTGGGGGCAGGCCGAGCCGTTCCGCCAGCGAGGGCGCCGTGACCGGGCCGACCCGCGCCATCCACCCGCGGAGCGCGCGGGCGGCAGCCTCGTCGGGCGACGCCGGGACGTCCTCGCCAGAGAGAGCCACGAGCGGAGGGTCGAGCGGCGAGGCGTCGATGCCCGGCTCGGCCGAGAGGGCCCGCCAGGCTCCGGTCCGTTCGGCCGCCACCCAGGCCTCCCTGCCCCCGAGACGGGCGCGCGCGGCGCGGCCGGCCGCCGCGAGCGCGTCGAGGAATCCTCGCCAGGCTTCCCCCTCGGCCGCCGGGAGGAAGCCCACGTCGAGGAGCAGGTCGTGCAACTCGTCGGCGTCGCGCGGCTCGGGGCGCGCCTGATCGATCACCTCGCGGATCGCCTCCGGGTCGAGGGCGCCCAGCCCCGTCGCCTCGGTGGCGGGCAGCGAGCGGCGCAGCACCACCGCGCGGGCGCGCCGCTCCTCGAGCGGCGCGTCGTCGAGGAAGGCCCAGGGCTTCGCCCCCAGGAGCTCGTGGGCCAGCGGCGAGGGCTCGGCGAGGTCGCGGGCCACGAGCCGCACCTCTCCCGCCTCGATCCGGCGCAGCAGCCGCTCGAGCCCCGGCGCATCCATGGCCTCGGTCAGGCAGTCGCGGAGCGCCTCGGCCACCAGCGGGTGGTCGGGCGGCTCGATCGGCCCCGCGTGCTGGTCGGCGTTGTCCTGGCAGGCCACCGCCATGGGGAAGACCGCGGCGAGCAGGTCGTCCGCGCGCATGCGGGCGATGGGGGGCGGAACCTTGCGCCCGCCCAGCACGCGAGGCAGCGCCAGCGCCCGGGTGGCGTCCCAGCGCCAGCGGATGGGGAACATGGGGGACTGGAGCGCGGCCTGGGTGAGCACCTCCACGACCCGCTCCGACGAGAGCATCTCGAAGATGGATGCGAGCGGGAAGGAGTGCTGCGGCCCGAGCGAGAGCAGCACCCCGTCGTCGGTGGCGGCTGCCTGCAGCTCGAAGTCGAACGCCCGGCAGAAGCGCTTGCGGAGCGCGAGCCCCAGCGCCCGGTTCTGGCGGGCGCCGAACGGCGCGTGCAGGACGAGCTGCATCCCGCCCGCCTCGTCGAAGAAGCGCTCGGCGACCAGCCTCTCCTGGGTGGGGAGCACCGAGAGCACGTCGCGCCCGGCCGTGAGGTAGTCCACCGCCTGCCGCGCCCCGGCCTCCGGCATCGCCCCCTCGGCCGCGAGCCAGGCGATGGCCGCGCCCCGGTCGGCGAGGAGCGGCTCGAGGTCGGTCCGGAGCCGCGAGACCTCCGCCGAGAGCGCCGCGCTCCGCCCCGGCGCCTCGCCGAGCCAGAACGGGATGCCCGGGGCCGCACCGCCGGCGTCCTCGACCCGGACCACGCCCGACTCGATGCGCCGGATGCGCCAGGCGGTGTTGCCGAGCAGGAAGACGTCGCCGGCCATGCTCTCGACGGCGAAGTCCTCGTCGACCTGGCCGACCGCCACCCCCTCCGGCTCGGCCACCACCTGGTACTGGGCGTTGTCGGGGATGGCGCCGCCGCCGGTGAGCGCGGCGATCCGGGCCCCGCGCCGGCCGCGGACCACGTGGTTCACCGCGTCCCGGTGGAGGAGCGCGCCCGAGCGCCCGCGGCGCGTGGCCACCCCCTCCGAGAGCATCCCCAAGAGCGCGTCGAACTCGGCGCGGGGCAGCTCGCGGTACGGCCAGGCCCGCCGCACCAGCGCGAAGAGGTCGTCCTCTCCGAGCGGGCGCGAGGCCGCCTCGGCCACGATCTGCTGCGACAGCACGTCGCGCGGCCAGGGTGGGGGAGCGATGGTCTCGAGGTGCCCGGCGCGGAGCCCACGCACCAGCGCCGCGCACTCGAGGAGCTCGTCGCGGCTCATGGGGAAGAAGCGGGCCCTCGGCGTCGCGCCCCGCCAGTGGCCGGATCGGCCGGCGCGCTGCAACGCCACGTGGAGCGCCCCCGGGCTCCCCAGCTGCACGACGAGGTCCACGGTTCCGATGTCGATGCCGAGCTCGAGCGAGGCGGTGGCCACGATGGCCTGGAGCGACCCGGCCTTCAGCCGATCCTCGGCGTCGAGCCGGCGCGCCCGCGAGAGGCTCCCGTGGTGGGCCGCCACCTTGTCCGCGCCGAGCCGCTCGGAGAGGGCGTGGGCCGCCCGCTCGGCCAGCTTGCGGGTGTTCACGAAGACGAGCGTGGTCCGGTTCTCGCGGGCCAGCTCGGCCAGCCGGTCGTAGGTCTCGGCCCACTGCTCCTTCGAGGCCACCGACGAGAGCTCGTCCCGCGGGATCTCCACGCCCAGGTCGAGCACGCGCCCGCGCCCCACCTCGACCACCGCGCAATCCGCCGCGCCGCGCCGGACCCGCCCCGCGCCCACCAGGAAGCGGGCCACCTCCTCGACCGGGCTCACCGTGGCGGAGAGGCCGATGCGCTGCGGCCTCCGCGTGCAGAGCGCCTCGAGCCGCTCGAGCGAGAGGGAGAGGTGGCTGCCGCGCTTGTCGCGGGCCACCGCGTGGATCTCGTCCACGATCACCTTGCGGACGGTGGCCAGCGACCGTCGCCCCTTCTCGCTGGTGAGCAGCAGGTAGAGGGACTCGGGCGTGGTGACGAGGACGTGGGGCGGCCGCCGCATCATGGCCTGCCGGCGCGAGGAGGGGGTGTCGCCGGTGCGGACCTCGGCGCGGATGGCCGGGGGGCGGAGGCCGGCCGCGCGGGCCGCCTCCCGCAGCGCGAGGAGCGGCTCGCGCAGGTTCTTCTCGATGTCGTTCGAGAGCGCCTTCAGCGGCGAGACGTAGAGGATGCGGGTCTCGTCGGGGAGGTCGCTTTCGAGCCCCTCGCGGAAGAGCGAGTCGAGGCCGGAGAGGAAGGCGGCGAAGGTCTTGCCCGAGCCGGTGGGCGCGGAGACGAGCACGTCCCGGCCAGACTGGATCTCCGGCCAGCCCGCCGCCTGCGGCTCGGTGGGGGAGCCGAAGCGGGACTCGAACCAGCCCGAGACCACCGGGTGGAAGCCGGGGAGCATCTCCTTCATCTACCGCGGGAGGTTGCCGGGTGCACTCGACGACGGTCGCAGCCAGAACCGCGGTGAAGCGTCTCGCAGACCGTCCGTTTCGCGGACCTCGCGGCCAGTTGGGGTGTAAGGAAACACTGTATTGACAGGGATTCCGCGAGATATTCCCTCCGGGCAGCAAGCGTCGCGGGAATGGCCCTGTCCCTTCCCCAGGGGCTCGTCGTGGCCCTTCCGGAATTCCTGGCGAGGTTCGAGATCTCCGGGACAAAGGACGCGGCAGCGCGGATCCTCGCGCGTTCCAGGAGGCCTGAAAAACGCGTGAGACAGTGAATCCATGAACGCACGCGAATGGTCCCTCCGAATCGCAGACCTGGCCCGGCGCGAGCACTGCGCCCTCGTCGATCTCCTCCTTGCCCTCGCAGAGTTCGACCGGATCGGTGTCCACCGTCACCTGGGTTTCCCGAGCCTCTTTGATTACCTGAACCGGGAGGTGGGCTTGTCCCGCGGTTCGGCCTACTACCGCCAGGTCGCGGCCCGGCTCGTCGGGAAGTTCCCGGAGGTCGTCGAGCCCCTCCGAGACGGAAGGCTCTGCATCTCGAACGTCCCCCAGCTCGCCAAGGTGATGACCGAGGAGAACCGGGCGACGGTGATGCGGAAGTTCTTCCACTGCTCGAAGCAGGAGGCGAAGCAGGTGGTGGCGGAGATGCTTCCGGCGGAGGTGGTGCCGAGGAGGACGGTCGTCACCGTGGGCCCGCTCCCCGCGCCGGTTGAACCGGCGCATGTCGTCGTCCAACCGGTTGAACTGGACCTGACCCACCCCGAAGGAATGAAGCCCGTCCTCGAGGTCCGGCGGACCGTGGTCGAGCCGCTCACCGAGCACGAGACCCGGATGCACGTCACGGTGTCGCCGGCCTTCATGACCTTGCTGAAGAAGGCCAGGGCGGGGCAGAGCCACGTCCAGCCAGGAGCAACCGACGAGCAGGTGCTCACCGCGGCGCTGGATTTGCTCATCGAGAAGCAGGGGAAGCGGAAGGCCTCGGTTCCGGCGAAGGTGAAGCGGGAGGTCGTGAAGCGGGACGAGGGGAAGTGCCAGTGGAAGCTCGATTCGGGTGGCGTGTGCGGCTCCACGGTACGGCTGGAGGTGGACCACGTGGTGCCGCGCGGGAAGGGTGGACCGTCGACGATCGAGAACTGCAGGATCCTCTGCCGTTTATGCCGCTCGCGGCATAATTTGCATTATGCCGCGTCCGATCTTATGCCGCGTGCGAGCGTGGAAACGTTGAGCGCGTGGGGGTTGCGGATTTTCGACGCGGCATAATCAGAGCCCCTCCAGGAAGGCGAGCAGGTGGTC
>CAIQRS010000140.1 GCA_903874275.1 uncultured Anaeromyxobacter sp. | reverse complement strand
GCTGTCGGAGGACCTCTTCACCATCCCTCCCGGGCGGATCGACCAGGTCAAGGTGGAGCAGACCATCGTCGGGGGAGCGGTCGTGTACCGGGCGAAGTGACGGAGGTGGACGTGGATCTCGGAAAGTGGCTGACCGACCTGAAGGCGCTCCACGAGAAGGCGAAGCACGGTGGGCTCTCCGGCGAGGAGCAGCGGGATTACCGGTCCCGGCGGGGCGAGCTGGCGCGCGCGCTGCTCGCAGCGCAGGGGCTGGGCCGGCAGCCGGGGCAGGCGCGACGGCAGTCGCTGCGGATCGCCCGGGCGCTCCAGGTGGAGGTCGCCGGCCCGGGGCGCAAGGAGCGGCTCACCACCTTCGACATCTCGACGGGCGGGTTCTCGGCGCCCATGGCCTCGGCCCCCTCGACCGGCGAGGTGCTGACGGCGACCCTTCGCCTGCCGGAGGGCGAGCCGCTGGTCGCGCCGGTGAAGGTGGTGGGGAGCGTCCCGGGGACCGGGTGCGTGCGGGTCTCGTTCGCCTTCGGCCCCATCCCCGGCGCAGCGGCCGAGAAGCTCGAGGTCGCCATCTTCGACCTGGTGCTGGCCCAGCTCAGTCGGGCGCCTGGAACGTGACCCGCGAGGGGTATCGGGCCGACGAGTGGACCCGGTGGGTCCGCGCCCGGAAGTCCGACTCCCTGGCCGCGAAGATGCTCGGGACGAAGGTCTGCGGATTGCGGTCGTAGAGCGGGAACCAGGTGCTCTGCACCTGGGCCATGATGCGGTGCCCTCTCTTGAAGACGTGGTTCCGGGTGAGGAGGTCGATGGCCACCTCCTCCACCTTCCCGGGAGTGAAGGGCACGGGACGCTCGAACCCCTTCCGGAAGCGCCCGCGCAGGATCTCGGCGGCCACCATGATCTGGGCGCCGCCCAGGGCGGCGTCCCCCTCCACCTTCTCGGGCATCACGTCGATGAGCTTCACGACGAAGTCGGCGTCGGTGCCGGTGGTGGAGACGAAGAGGTGGGCGGTGATCGCGCCGGAGAGGACCACGTCCTCGGCGAGCGGCCCGGTCTGCCAGGAGAGGACGTCGGGCCGGCCGTGGACGAACCGCTGGTCCGCGACCATCCAGGATGCCCAGTCCTCGGCGGCCTCCCTGCCGGCGAGGTCCGGGGCCGCGACGGGGCGCCGCTGGTACGGGACCGGGCTTTCGGGGTCGGAGGTCCACGAGCGGACCGCCTCCTTTCCCCCGCGCGCGGGCGGATCGAACCCGAGAAGCCCTCCCTCGCCAAGGTATACGCTCCGTGACTGTCCCCCGCGGGGCGGCCAGGCGGGGAGGCGCTGCCAGACGTTCGACCCGGTCTGGAAGACCAGGGCCTCGGGGAGCGGCTCGCCGCAGCGCCCCTTCAGGTGGCAGGCGAAGAACGGGGCCTGCACCTCCTCGCGGAAGAACTTCCCGGTGGCGCTTCCGAATCCGATCCTCCCCAGCTTGTCCCCGTCGGCGAGGCGCCAGGTCCGGTGGGCCCAAGGACCCTGGACGAGGAAGTTCCAGCCTTCCGCGTCGTTCCGCTCCATCCCCTCGTAGAGGGCCACCGGTCCGCGCCGGTCCTCCTGGTCGTAGGCTCCGCCCACGTGAAGGGTTGGGGCGGGGGCATGGGGGAGGATCGAGGGGAGCGACCTCTGCTTCCAGTAGGCGTCGTAGGTGGGGTGGGCCACGATGGCGTTCCACATGGGAAACCTGCCGTGGTAGTGGCGGGCGTCCACGTTGGCGAGGCTGCCCAGGTCGAGGAACCAGTCGAAGGTATCGAGGCGGCCGAAGTCGAAGCTGGCGAACTCCGGGCCGGTCTCCATGACCGGGATGAACTCGAACATCTGCGAGAGCCGGAAGGCGCCCTGGTGGAAGAGGTCGTCGCCGAGGAAGTTGTCGGCCGGGGTGGCCTGGGGCGAATAGGCCTTCACCGCCGGGTGGTGCTCGAGCATCGCCATCGCGGTGAGCCGCCCGGGGATCGAGACGCCCAGGATCCCCACCCTGCCGCTCGACGGGACGTTGGCCACCAGCCACTCGACCGTGTCGAAGGCGTCGGTGCCCTCGTCCACCGAGCCCGGCACGGACCGGTCGCGCGGCGCGCTCTCCATGACGTACACGCCCTCGGAACGGAAGCGGCCGCGGACGTTCTGCATGACGAGGAGGTAGCCGTCGTCGAGCAGGGGGCGGAGCCAGGGGGCGGTGAGCCAGAACGACTGCTGCTTCACGCCGTCCTTCTCCGCCTCGCCGAACCCGTAGGGGGTCCGCATGAACAGGACGGGGAGCTTCTCGCCGGAGGCCTTTGCGGCGCGGGGCGCGTAGATCACGGTCTGGAGCCGGACGCCGTCGCGCATCGGCACCATCACCTCGGTGCGGTCCCAGGCGCTGGCGGGGTCGGCCGCGGGCCCGGCGGCGGCGGCGAGGAGGAGGCAGAGGAAGGGGAGCACGGGGACGGGCATGGGGCTCAACTCTACCCGGACAGCCCCCGGCTCATCTGCGAAGATGCGCCGCGAGCCGGCCACCCTGGCCCCCTGCCCGGAGCACACATGTTCCTCCTCAACCCCAAGCAGCCCTCCCGCCACTGCCCCGACGCCCGCTCCCGCGAGCTCGTCGAGAAGACCGTCGCCTTCTTCGAGGCCAAGGGGAAGGCGCGGCTCCGCGAGGACGACCTCGACCGGGCCTGGTACGCCGACTTCCTCGCCTTCTCCGCGCGCGAGAAGCTCTTCGCCACCTTCCTCTCGCCCGCGCCCCTCGGCGGCGAGGGCGCCCGCTGGGACACCTGGCGGAACTGCGCGCTCAACGAGGTGCTGGGCTTCTACGGGCTGCCCTACTGGTACACCTGGCAGGTTTCCATCCTCGGCCTCGGCCCCATCTGGATGAGCGGGAACGAGGAGGCGCGGGCCCGGACCGCCAGGCATCTGAAGGCGGGCGGCATCTTCGGCTTCGGCCTCTCCGAGAAGGAGCACGGGGCCGACATCTACTCCACCGACATGGAGCTCGTCCCGGACGGTGACGGGAAGTACCTGGCCCGGGGCGACAAGTACTACATCGGCAACGGCAACGAGGCGGCGCTCCTGTCGGTCTTCGGAAAGATCGCCGGCACCAAGGACTACGTCTTCTTCCTGGTGGACCCGAAGCGCCCCGGGTACGAGCTGGTCAAGAACGTGGTGGCCAGCCAGTCCTACGTGGCCGAGTTCGTGCTGCACGACTACCCGGTCTCCGAGGCCGACATCCTCTCCCGCGGCCAGGCGGCCTGGGACGCGGCGCTCAACACCGTCAACGTGGGCAAGTACAACCTGGGCTGGGGCTCCATCGGAATCTGCACCCACGCCATGTACGAGGCGGTGCGCCACGCCGCCAACCGCCGCCTGTACGGGATGGCGGTCACCGACTTCCCCCACGTGCGCCGGCTCTTCACCGACGGTTACGCGCGCCTGGTGGCCATGAAGCTCTTCGCGCTGCGGGCCTCCGACTACTTCCGCTCCGCCTCGCGGGAGGATCGCCGCTACCTGCTCTTCAACCCGGTCATGAAGATGAAGGTCACCACCGAGGGCGAGAAGGTCATCGACCACCTGTGGGACGTGATCGCCGCCAAGGGCTTCGAGAAGGACACCTACTTCGAGATGGCGGCCCGCGACATCCGTGCGCTGCCCAAGCTGGAGGGGACGGTCCACGTCAACATCGCACTCATCGTGAAGTTCATGAAGAACTACCTCTTCGCGCCGGCGCCCTTCCAGCCGGTTCCCCGGCGGAGCGACCCGGCCGACGACACCTTCCTCTGGGACCAGGGGCCGGCCGCCGGCCTCTCCAAGATCCGCTTCCACGACCCGGCACCGGTCTTCGCGGCCTGGCCGCAAGCCAACGTGGCGCTCTTCCGGGAGCAGATCGCGGCGCTGAAGGACTTCCTGATGCGGGCCACCCCCACCGAGGAGCAGGCCAAGGACGTGGACTTCCTGCTCGTGGTCGGCGAGCTCTTCACGCTGGTGGTCTACGCCCAGCTGGTGCTCGAGTCGGCGGCCCTCTCCGCGGCGGACGGCATCGACGGGGACACGGTGGACCAGATCTTCGACGTCCTGGTGCGCGACTTCTCGCGCCACGCCCTCGACCTGCACGCCAAGCCGGCGGCCACCCCGGCCCAGGCCGAGCTGGCCCTGAAGATGATCCGGCGCCCGGCCTTCGACGCCGGGCGCGCCGGCAGGGTCTGGGAGACCGTGCACGCGCTCAAGGACGCCTACGAGATGAATCCGTAGGCGGGGCACCCGGGCCACCAG
>CAIQRS010000139.1 GCA_903874275.1 uncultured Anaeromyxobacter sp. | reverse complement strand
GGCGGGTTGAACGTCGGCGTCGCCGCGGCGGGCAAGTTGATCACGTAGTCAGCCGTGCCCACCCCGCTCGTCGAGAATCCGGAAGCCGTGGCAATCGCCTTCAGGGTCTCCGACTTCCCCACGCTGACAGGAGCGGCGTATACGGTGGATGAAGCGGTCGGGGTGGTCCCGTCGGTCGTGTAGTAGACGGTGGCGCTGGGCGTCGCCGACGAGATCACGACCGACTGCACCGACGTGTACGTGCCTGCCGGCGGGTTGAAGGTCGGTGTGGAGGCCGCCTCGAGATTAGTGCCACCACCGCTGCTCGAGCCGCATGCCGTACCGATGATCGCGAACAGCAAAGCCAGTTTCCGCATAGAGCCCCCTCTAACGGTGTGGGATTGTGAGGACGAGGGTAGCGTCGTCACACCGTCGTCTTCAACGCGATTGGGCCGCTATTTGGGGTTGTGGGGCGCCTATCGCAGAGGTGTTCCCTCGTCAGGCGTACCCCCTGTCGGGGAGCGCTCCGATCCCGAAAGGGGAGACCGCGGTCCTGTCCGGGCGAGAAGGCCAACGATGGCGAGATTGTGGGAACGGGTAGGGGACGTACTGGAGTTGATCCCCTTTTGTGGAGTCCATCCCGTTGTGGGGAGAGGATTCTGACGTCCCCCCGGCGCCCACCACACCGAGTCGTGCGCCTCCACACGCGCATCCTGTGAGCCAATCCGAGGGTCGCGGTTCCGGTCACCCGGCGGCTGACCGACTCGCGCCGTCGCCCGGCAGAACTCGCAGACGATCCTATTGGCTCGTCGAGGAATGGTGCGACGTCGATGAATACGGGTGACTGCTGCTCTTCGACCCCGAGTGGCTGGTGCTGCTGTTCCCACCCCGCAGAAGACGTTCAGTTCGGTAAGGCGGGCTTCCTGGCCGGTCGTTCGCAGGTGTGCATCGACCCATCCCAGGAGATCCTGTTCGAGACGGCTTCCCCCTTCGACACTCCGCGCAAGATGGAGGACCTCGTCACCTGGACGCACGACGCGCTCCGGGCGGGAGAGCTCCACCCGCTGCTCGTCATCGGGACCTTCACGGTCCGGTTCCTCGCCATCCACCCGTTCCAGGACGGCAACGGCCGCCTTTCGCGCGTGGTCACGACCCTGCTCCTCCTGCGGGCGGGATACGAGTACGCACCCTTCAGCTCGCTGGAGCGGGTCATCGAGGAGAACAAGGACGACTACTACCGGACGCTGCGCCGAGCCCAGTCCACGCTCGACCGCGGCGAGAAGCGGCTCGGCGAGTGGCTCGTCTTCTTTCTTCGCTGCCTTGGCGAGCAGGTCAAGGTGCTCGAGCGCAAGGTGGAACGGGAACAGCTCATGGCTGCCCTCTCCGCTCTCGACGAGGCGCTGCTACGTCTCGCGAAGGAGCATGGCCGGCTGACCGTCGCCTCGGCCGTGACACTTACCAAGGCCAATCGCAATACGGTGAAGTTGCATCTCCGCCAGTTGACCGAGGCCGGCCGCCTTCGCCTGCGGGGGGCCGGCCGGGGCGCCTGGTACGAGGGGGCGTGAACGGAAACCTTGACGACCATTCTCGCTAGGTCCAGCTTTGAATAGAAACCTTTACCAGGCGTTCGTTCCCGATCCGATCGCGGCCCTGCAACTCTCCATTCCCTCGAACGTCGCTGCCTCCGTCTCGGCAGCCGAGCGCGCCATCGACGCGCTGAACCGCGATCCTCCGCGTCTGGCCAGCCTCGAGGTTCTGTCCCGCCGCCTGCTCCGCTCGGAATCCGTTGCGTCCTCCCGCATCGAGGGGCTCGTCCTCTCCCAGCGTCGCCTGGCCCGCGCGGAAGCCGACGAGGACGGCGCCCGTGACGAGACGGCCCGGTCCGTCCTCGGCAACGTCGCGGCGATGGAGGAGGCGGTCGCGCTCGGAGCCGGCGCGAAGCCGCTCCGGGTCAAGGACATCCTGGCGATCCACCGCACGCTCATGCTCGAGACGACCACCCCCCAGATCGCCGGGAAGATCCGCACGGGTACCTCCGCTCATGGACGACCTCGTCGTGTTCATGAACCGCACGGACCTCTCGCCCGTCGTCCAGGCCGCGATCGCCCACGCCCAGTTCGAGACCATCCACCCGTTCGCCGACGGCAACGGCCGCGTGGGTCGCGCGCTCATCCACGTCGTCCTCCGGCGTCGCTGTCTCGCGCCCCGCTACGTCCCGCCGGTGAGCCTCGTCCTCGCGGCCGACGCGAGAAGCTATGTCTCCGGCCTCATGGCCTTCCGGGACGGCCGCCCGGGTGACTGGATCGACCTGTTCTCCTGGGCGATCGGACGAGCCGCGGAGAAGGCAAGCGATCTCGCGGCCAGGCTCGCTGAACTGCAGGCCCGCTGGAGGGAACGCACGGGCAAACCCCGTCGCCACTCCAGCGTCGAGGCGCTCATCGTCGCCCTGCCCGCCCACCCGATCATCACGGTCACGACCGGGCAGGAACTTCTCGGCCGGTCGAAGCAGGCGGTGAACCAGGCCATCGCCGCCCTCGCAGGTTGCGGCGTTCTTCGGCCCCTCACGCTGGCCAGACGCAACCGGGCATGGGAGGCGCGGGAACTCTTCGACCTCGTCGATGAAGTCGAGCGGGAACTCGCGGTTCCCGAATAGGAGCGTTCCGGTTCCGTGGAGGAACGACCCGCCTCACCCCGGGAGCCCGAGTTCCCTCCGCAACCCCACGACGTCGAACCGCTGCCTTTCCGGCAGCCGGGCCTCGTGGTTCTCGATCTCCGCCACGAGGAGGGCGAGGGCCTGCCGGTCCTTCGCCTTTCCCCTGGCGGCCTCGCGCGGCGTGAGCCCGCTCCATCGCCAGGGCCGCGGTCTGCCAGAGTCCGAGCAGTCGCCCGTCGGCCGCCGCCTCGAGAGAGCCCTCCCTGTGGGGGGCGCCAGCCCGCCGCGCTTCGTCCCGGTCCCGCCGCCTCGAGACGAGGACCTGGCGGCCATCCTCGATCGGATCGTTCGCCGCACCGCGAAGGCGCTCGTGGGGTACGACGACGTGGCATCGGAAGACGACGCCCTGGCCGCGCTCCAGGAAGGCGACCCGGTACCCCTTCTCGGTCAGCCGGAGCGCCGAGACCGAACCGCCGAACCCGGAGCCGATGACGACGAAGTCGTGGTCGAACATGGCGCCACGGTGCATCGTCCGCGGTCACGGGGTCAACTTGCTCACGAACTGCTTGCGGGCCTGGACCACCTTCACGACGTACTGCCGGGTCTCCTCGTAGGGGAGCTGGGTGCGCAGCCGCTCGTAGACCGCCGGCGGCTGCATCCCGTTGATGGCGTTCCAGGCCGCGGTCCGGTCCTTCGAGAAGGCCTTGGTCACGTTGCCCGGCCCGGTGTTGTACGCCGCGATCACGCAGTACTCGCGGGACACCGGGCTCGTCACCTTGTCGAGCTGGCTGAAGGTCAGCACGCCCAGGTAGGCGGTGCCCAGCTCGATGTTGTTGTCGGCGTCGAAGAGGTACTCCCGGGTGGGAGGCTCGTCGATCCCGCGCACCTTCTTGTAGGCCTCCCGTCCGCCGCTGGTGGGCACGAGCTGCATCATGCCGTAGGCCGGGGCCGAGCTCACCGCGAAGGGGTTGAAGTTGCTCTCCACCTTGATGACCGCGAACACCAGGCTCGGGCTCACCTTGTACTGCTGGGCCACCCGGGTCACCACCGCGCGGTACTTCTCGGCCTGCTTGTTCTGGAAGTTGGCCACCATGGGGAATTTCACGAACAGTGCCGTCCGGTCGCCATCCTGGAGGGTGACCTGCCGGCTGCCGGAGCGGGCGAGCAGCGCGTCGGCGAAGGCCTCCGCGGCGGCGGGGGTGGTCACGGCGCGACCGTCGGCGTCCACCACCAGCCCGGCCAGGTAGGGCTTCTTGTCGCTCGTCAGCGTTACCGAACTATCCGTGAATAGGTCCACCGCGCGCGGATCGTCGGGGGTGAGGAGCGTGGTGACGAGGGCGCTCCTCAGGCTGGCGCGCGGATCGGCCTGGTCCACGGTCTCCACCAGGACCGTTCCGGCGTCGAAGTCCACCTCGGCGCGACTCATGTAGTTCTGCGTGTACTTCACGTAGTGCGTGCGGGAGGGGAGCTTCACCTCCTTCTCGCCCCAGGTCTTCTTCACCTTCCCGGTGAGGAGCTCGACGACCTGCTCGTAGTCCCGCTTCAGCATCCCCGCGTCCCGGATGACGGCCTCCGGGTTGCGCACGTACTGGTCCCCTTTCTGCTTCAGGGTGTCGTTGAGCGCCTGCTGCGGATTCTTGCTGGTGGCGACGTTGGTCGCCATCCGTGCGGTCTCGCAGCCGGTGAGCAGCAGCGCGGCGAGACCGAGGACCGTTGCGATTCGCTTCATGTATTCCCCCCCCCCCCGGGAAAGACGGCAGCCGCCATGGAACCTGACGGGATGGCCAACGATTCTCCGCTCCACGCCCCGATCGGGTCCAGTTGACCCCGCGGGAGGGGACCCGGTGCAGAAGGTCAGCTACGTCACGAAGGTCGGC
>CAIQRS010000138.1 GCA_903874275.1 uncultured Anaeromyxobacter sp. | reverse complement strand
CGGCCAGCACCGCGGCGGCGCCGGGGAGCGTCCGGCCTGCGGCGCGGGCGACGCGGCGGCGCACCGGGGGGCCGACGAGGCCGTCGTCCCGGTACCAGGCGCCGTGGAGGGTGGCGAGGGGCGGGCTCACCGCTTCGCTCCCGGAGGGGGCAACTCGTACACCCGCTCACCGGGGCGCACGTAGCCGAGATCCTCCCGCGCGGCCCGTTCCAGCGCCGCCGGGTCCCCGGCCAGCGCGCGGGCCTCGCGCCGCAGCTTCTGGTTCTTCTCGCGGAGCTTCTCGTTCTCGTCGGCGACGCGCCGCACGTCGGCCGCCAGCGCCCGGTGCTTTCGCAGGCCGGCGGGGTGCAGCGCCGAGGCGACGAACAGGGCCGCCACGACGCCGGAGTAGGCGATGAGCCATGGTTTCGCGCGCTTCACGGGCCTCGCGGCCACCCTACCAGGGGGGTCCGGACCGTCCAGAAATCGGCCGATAGCCGCCGCCGGAGGCAGCGGACGGCGCCGTCAGCCCTTCTCGACCCGCTTCAGGAAGATCTCGCTGGCGATCTCCGGGTCGATGGCCACCGTGGTCTCGCCGATGTCGAGGACGTAGGCGGGGGAACGCTGGTGGAGCCGGACCTCGCTCCCCGGGACCACGCCCAGGGCGGCGAGCTTGTCCATCCGCTCGTGGAATCGGGGGGCGATGAAGACGATCCGGCCGGTCGCGCCGATGGGGAAGTGGGGCAGCCCGGTCACGAGCGATTGCACGCTGCGGTGGGCGGCGCTGCAGCAGTCCCCCGGCGGGATCGACTTCCCGTGAGGACAGGTGGGCGGGTGGCCGAGCAGCGTGCAGACCGAATCGGTCGCCTCGGGGGAGAGGATGTGCTCGAACTCGCAGGCCTGGCTCTCCGCGGCCCCCTCCGACAGGTCGAGCAGGTCCCGGAAGAGCCGCTCCGCCAGGCGGTGGCGCCGGATCACGCCGCGGGCCCGGGCCGTCCCGGTCTCGGTCAGGGTCACCCGGTCGCCCTCGACCCGCACGAGCCCCATTCCGGCCAGGGTCCCGAAGTCGTCGGCCCCGGAGCCGGGGGCGTGGTCACCCACCCGCGAGAGCACGCTCGTCACGTCGTCCTGCCCGATCTCCGCCTCGGCGAAGACCGCCTCGAGGAACTCCTCGGCCCTGCGCGCATCCATGACGATCACCGTCCCGCCTCCTTGCGCCGATCCAGCCAGCCCTTGAGCTTGCCCGCCCACCCGGACTCCTGGGGAAAGGAGTACCCGCAGGACGGGCAGCACACCACCCGGCAGCCGGTGGCCAGCGGGCAGGAGGGGCGGCAGCCCTGCCCCTCGGCGTCGAAGGCCATCCCGCAGAGGGGACACCGCTCCTGTCGCTGGACGAGGGCCGGCACATTCACCCCTAGTAGAACCTGCGCATCAGGAGGTTGACCGCGGCGCCCACGCCCACCGCGAAGGGGAGCACGAAGGCGGAGATGGCGAGGCCGGTCTTCCAGCCCCGCTCCTTCAGGATCATGAGGAAGTTGGCGATGCAGGGGATGAAGAGGGTCACGGTGACGAGCGCCACGGTGACCTGGATCTCCATCACCCGGGTCATCGTCCCGGTGGACATGTAGGGCTGGTAGATCTGGAAGAGCCCGGCGGCGGCGTAGTCGCGCCGCAGGAACCCCAGGATGAAGGCGCTGGCCGACTGCTCGGGCAGTTGCAGGATGCCCACCACCACCGGCGCGGCCGCCCGCTCGACCAGCCCCAGCATGTGGGTCCGGTCGAGCACCCAGAGGAGCAGCGTGCCCAGGACGAAGAGCGGGAGCGCCTCGCGCAGGTACCACTCCATGCGCGCCAGCGTCTTCACGAGCACGTTGCCGAGCTGGGGAACGCGCAGCGGCGGGAGCTCGAGGACGAAGTCGGAGCCCCGCCCGGGGATGACCCGTGCCGCCAGCCAGCCCACCAGGAAGAGCACCAGGACGATCACCGCGGAGAACCAGAGCGAGGCGGCGAAGGAGAGCCCCTGGAGCATGGCGAAGATGACGGCGATCTGGGCGCTGCAGGGCACCGCCAGCGCCAGGAGCAGCGTGACGATCACCCGCTCCTTGCGGGTCTCCATGATCCGGGCGGTCATGGTGGCCATGGTGTCGCATCCCAGGCCGAGGACCATGGGCAGGACGGCCTTGCCGTTCAGCCCCATCCACTTGAAGACCCGGTTCACCATCACCGCCAGTCGCGGCAGGTAGCCCGAGTCCTCCAGGACGCTGAAGGAGAGGAAGAAGGTGGCCACGATGGGCAGCACGATGGCCATGCCATAGGCCAGCCCCATCGAGACCAGGCCGTACTTCCCGATGACGAAGCCGCTGGTCTCCCGGAAGGGGAGCCCGGGCGGACCGACCAAAAACTCCTGGACCGCGCCGGCCGGAACGACGAAGCGCAGGAACGCCTCCGTCCAGGGGACGACGTGGTCGTAGAAGACCGTGTTCTCGAGGAAGTCCACCAGCGTCTTGGCGCCGAAGACGCCCACGAAGAGGTAGGCGGCGGCGAGCACCAGCAGGAGGACCGGGATGCCCTTGACCGGGTCGGTGGACCAGGCGCCGATGCGGCGGGCCAGCGCGCTTCCCGCCGAGGCCTTTCCCCTGGTGACCACCTGGTCGTGCAACCGGTCGGCGGCGGCCAGCCGCTGCCGGGCCACCACGAAGCGGAGCGACTCGGGGTACCGGGAGGCCAGGGCGCGCCGGATCCCCTCGATGCGCTCCAGCCTCACGGCGGATGCGCCGGACGCCAGCCAGGGCTGGAGCGAGTCGTCGCCGGCCAGCACCATGAGGCCGAGGGAGCGCCGGGAGAGGCGCGCCGCGGGGAGGAGCGGCTCGAGCTCGGAGAGCGCCGACTCGATGGCCGCGTCGTAGCGCGGCCGGAACTTCGAGACGCCCGCCTCCGGGATCCGCTCGAGCAGGAGCGGCAGGCCGGTCCGCTGCACCGCCACCGTGGAGACGACGTCGATCCCCAGCGCGCCGGAGAGCCGGTCGGTGTCGATGCGGATCCCGCGGGCGGCGGCCTCGTCGGCCATGTTGAGCGCGAGCGTGAAGGGGACGCCGGCCTCGGCGAGCTGGCAGGCGAGCAGGAGCCCGCGCCGGAGGTTCTTGGCGTCGCAAACTTGAAGGCAGACGTACTCCGGCTCGCGGAGCAGGATGTCGCGGGTCACCTGCTCGTCCTCGGACATGGGGAGCAGGTTGTTGGTGCCCGGGGTGTCGAGCACGTGCCAGCGCAGGCCGCCGATCTCGGCCGCGCCCCGCGTGACCTCCACGGTGGTTCCCGGGTAGTTCGAGACGGTGACGTACTTGCCGGTGAGCGCGCCGAAGAGGACGCTCTTGCCGACGTTGGGATTCCCCACCAGCACCAGCGTGCGCGGGGCGGCCACGATCTCCTTGTGGTCGAGCGGCTGGGTGCGGGCCGAGGCGCCCGACGAGGGGGTCACGGCCGCGCTTCCCTGGATCCGGCCTCGCCGCGGCGGCAGCGGTCGCAGCGCCCGTAGAGCTCGAGCTTGTGGCTCTCCACCTCGAAGCCGTGGCTCCGGGCCACGCGGTTCTGGAGCTCCTCGATCTTCTCGTTCTCGAACTCCACGATCCGCCCGCAGCCGGTGCAGATGAGGTGATCGTGGTGGGAGCGGCCGGTGGCCGGCTCGTAGCGGGTCTGCCCGTCGTCGAACCGGCGGGGCACGGCGATCCCGCACTCGGCGAGCAGCTTCATGGTCCGGTAGACGGTGGCCACGCTGACCCGGGCGTCGAGGGAACGCACGCGCGCCACCAGGCCGTCCACCGGGACGTGCCCTCCCATCCCGTAGAAGGTCTCCACGATGACGTCGCGTTGGCGGGAGTGCTTGAGCCCCCGCTCCTCCAGCCAGGACCCGAGCCGGGAGAGCGCGGCCTGGGCCTCGACCTTCCCGTCCGACGTCCGTTCCTCTTCCTGGGGCGTCCTGCGTCGCGTGGCCATATTGATAACGATTCTCATTATCTCATGGCGGAAGGGAAGGCAAGCGAGAACGCGCACCCACCCCGCCTCTACGGCGGGAAGGCCACGCCGCGCGCCGACCAGTAGGTCCGCCAGCGGTCGGCGGCGTCCGGGCCCTCGCCGCCGACGTCCTCCCGGGCCATCGCCGCGAGCGAGGCGCGGGCCTGGCGGCGAACCTCGGTGGCCGGGTCGGACAGCAGGGTCACCAGCCGCGGGACGTATCGGCGGGCGTCCTCGGGAAGCCGGTGGCGGACCAGCTCGGCCGCCATGGCGCGGGCCTCGGGATCGGCGGAGCGCAGCTGCCGGGTCAGATCGACGGGAGGGGTGGCCCCCGAGGCCTTCCAGCGCTCGACGGAACCGGGGACGAAGAGGAAGAGCACGAGGCCGAGCAGCCCCACCTGAACGAAGGCCTTGCCGGCGTGGTACTTGCCGCTCCGCACCAGGGTGAACCGGTAGGCGGTGAATCCGATGGCAAAGGCCCCCAGGAGAACCGGGGCGACGAGCAGTTCGGCGCGCCTGCCCAGGCCGGCGCCGGGCGCGTTCTCGGTGGGGATGAGGAGGGCCGCCGCGGCCGCCGCCAGCAGGAGCAGGTACAGCGCCACCCGGGCGGAGCGTGCCGCCGGGGAGAGCTCCACGTCGCGGGGAGAGGGGGGCATCGGCGACATCTTACCAATCGGGCGCCCGCACTCCACGATTCTCCTGCCGGATTCCGGCGGGTGGGGCGCCGGGCCGGTCGGCCGACTTGACTGGGAGGTCGCCGCGTCGCACCTTGCCCCGCGATGCCGGAGATCGACAGGGAGATCCTCGACCGCGCCATGCGGTGGTGCGCCGAGTCGGGGCGCCCCGTGCACGAGGACGTGGTGCGCCACCTGCTGCTGCCGCTCGGGTGGGACGAGTTGCTGGCGGTGAAGGCCATCCTGGCCGACCCGCCGCCCTCGCGCGATCTCTCCCCCGCCGACCTGCTCGCCCTCTCCCGGGGCATCCTGCCCGGGCCGGGATCGGCGGCGAAGCGGGCGCCTCGCAAGGAGGGGCGCGCCGGCGCGCGAACCCCCCGCCCGGTGGCCGGGCCCAGGATCCGCAGGGCCCGCGACCGCGTGGAGCCCACCACCCCCTCCCCTGCCGCGGCGCCCTCCATCGACCTGCTCTACCGGGAGTCGGGGCGCGCCGTCCTCGACCGGTTGGTTCGGAAGTGCGGCGCCAACCGGACCGCGATCCTCGCAGCCCTCGCGGCCGGCTGGTCGGCCGGGGGCGGAGCGCCGACCTCGGCGGACCTCGATCGCCTCCTCGCCCACCACGGCCTGGCCCGCGGCTTCGCGGAGCGGGAGCGCTCCCTCGTCCTCCACGCCTTCCGCAAGCACGGCGGGGTCGCGATCCGGGTGGCCCGCGATCTCGGCACCTCGCCCGCCGACCTCCGGAGCACCCTCTCGCGGCTCGAGCTGGCCCGGCCGGTCGAGGCCATCCGGGAGGCCCGACGCCGGGTCCTGGAACGCAAGGCCACCCTGGCCGACCGGGCCCGCCTGATCGACGAGGAGGAGGAGTCCCTCTCCGACCTCGGTCTCCTCTCCCGCTTCGAGGAGGACCTCCGGAAGCGGCTGCCCGAGCAGCTCCGGGCCCTCTCGGGCGGAGGCCGGAGGCCCAGCGCAGCCGACCTGGGGCGCAGCCTCTCCCTCTCCCGCGCCGCGGTGGACCGGCTGGTCCTGCGCTTCTCGCTGCCACTGCGCCCTTCCCCGCCGGAGCGTCCCGACCGGCGCGAGGAGCGCGAGGGGCGCGGCGGACCCCGTGGCGCTCCGCGTGGCGGAGCCCGGAGCGGGCCGGGCGGGAAGCCAGGAGGCAGGGCGGCCGCCCCTTCCGGTCGCCGCCCTCCCTCCGCTCGCGCTCCCCGCCGCGATCGTTAGCGCGCATCCCCTTTGAAGACCGGGCCCCCGGCTCCTATGATCGGAGCATGCCGATCTACGAGTACCTCTGCGAAGGCTGCGGGATGGTCAACGAGAAGCTGCAGAAGGTGAACGACGCCCCGCCGGCGCGCTGCGACGAGTGCGGCAGCCGGAAGCTCGCCAAGCTGGTGTCGCGAAGCGCCTTCCAGCTCAAGGGAGGCGGCTGGTACTCGGACCTCTACTCCTCCAAGAAGAAGGAGGCCCCGGCCAAGGAGGGGGCGGAGGGCGCCGCCGCTCCCAAGCCGGAAGCGAAAGCCGACGCCACCCCCGCCGCCAAGGCGGATGGAGCCGCGGCGCCTCCGGCTCCGGCAGCCGCGCCGAAGCCCGCCGCCGTCACCGAGGGGCCTGCCAAGAAGGGGCGAAAGAAGGCGGGCTGAGCCTCCGCCGGCCGCCTACTTGGCCTTGGGCGGCGTCTTCCCCTTCTCGAAGGTGGCGTTGTCGCCGTACCTGGCCACGATCTGCTTCTTGGTCTTGAGGCCGGTCTGCTCGATGACGAAGTTCGGGACGCGGCGGGCGTGGCGGTCGGCCACCCACTTCTCGAGCGCCGGACGCGCGGCGCCGCGCCCCCTGGCAATGCGCCCGGCGCGCCCCTTCCCGACGGCCTTGGCGACCTGCGCCTTCAGTTCCTCGTCGATGCGGGCCGCCAGAATGTCGGAGATTGCGCGGGCGATACCGGCCGAGGCCCGCTCGACGATGCTCTCGACGGCCTTGAGGATGACCTCTTCTGCGCTGGCGCGACCTTTTCCACGGGGCATTCGTGCTCCTCTGGGATTGCTTTCTGATATGGCGACGGAAGTGCTTCGATTGCGCGATGGAATACATTGAAATGATCCACTGCGCAAACAATCCCGGGATCTGGTAGGTTCCCGCCGGGCCCTCTGGCGAAACGGTAGACGCGCTCGACTCAAAATCGAGTGGGGTCACCCCCCGTCCCGGTTCGATTCCGGGGAGGGCCATTTCCCCTTGCGGCGCCGGGCCAGCGCCGTGTATCCATCCTGGCTCGAGAACGCGGACGGAGCTCCCCACATGTACAACCTCCTCATCAGCCTGGCCGCCGGCCTCGCCGTGACCCTGGCGATCCGCTTCGGCACCAACGTCGGCTGGGTGGGGTCCATCCTCCCGGGAATGCTCGCGCTGGGCGTGGCCTACTTCGTCCTGGCCCGCCGGAGCTGGAAGCAGCTCGAGGCGATCATGGGAACGGTCCAGAAGGAGCTGATGGCCCAGAAGTTCGACCGGGCCCTGCAGACCCTCCAGGGCGGCTTCGCGCTGGCCCCGTGGCAGTTCCTCGTCGCCTCCCAGATCCACTCCCAGCTCGGGGTCCTCCGCTACGTCCGCCAGGACTTCGCCGGCGCCCAGCCGCACCTCGAGAAGAGCTTCTCCCGTCACGGCGTGGCCAGGGCCATGCTGGCCGTCACCCACTACCGGAAGAAGGACCTCGAGAAGGCGCGCAAGGTCTTCGACGAGGCCGCCAAGGACAACAAGAAGGAAGGGCTCGTCTTCGCGACCTGGGCCTGGATCGAGGAGAAGGAGGGCAACCACGACCAGGCCATCGCCGTGCTGGCCCGCGGGCTCAAGGCCAATCCCGGCGACGAGAAGCTCAAGTCGGCCGCGCAGGCCCTCCAGAACGACAAGCGGCTCAAGCTGGGCAAGATCTACGGGGAGCAGTGGTTCCAGTTTCACCTGGAGAAGATGCCGCCGCAGATGGTCTCGCCCTCGGGTGGCCGGCGCATCGTCTACCAGCGGCGCTGATGAACCTCGATTCCCCGCTGCCCCGCCTTTACACGGCGACGCCGCGCCTGTAGCCTTTTTTCCGGACGCGGACGGGGAGACGCAAACGAGCATGGAGCGTGGCGCGGGCGGGGGGCCGGGGGATGGATCGGGCGACGCCGGTCGTGGGTCGCGCCCCGACGTGGGCTCGCAGACCGACCGCCTTTGCGCCGAGATCCGCGACCGGGCCCGCTACCTCGCCGAGCGTGCCCGGGGCCTCTCCGCGCCCGACAGCGGCGCCGGGCGCCACGCCCGCGCACGCCTCCTCGAGGTGGACGCCGAGACACTCGCCGATCTGGCCGAGGACCTGCTCCGCGTGGCCGCCGGCCTGGCGGCCTCCGCCTTCGTGCCGGCGCCCCGCGACATCGGAGGCGCCACGTCGCCGGGCGCGCGCCCCCGCATCCTGATCGCCGAGGACGACGACGACGAGCGGGAGGCCATCGCGGCCGGGCTCGAGGCCGACTACGAGGTGGCGGCGGTCTCCGACGGCAGCCAGGCGCTCGCCTCGGCCCGCCTGGGGATGCCCGACCTGGTCGTCCTCGACCTGCGGCTCCCCGGGATCGACGGCCTGGCGGTGCTCGACTCGCTGCGCTCCGACCTGCACACCGCCGAGGTCCCGGTCATCCTGCTCTCCGGCCAGGCCGACGACGCCACGCGGGTCCGCGCGCTCGACCTGGGCGCCGCCGACTTCGTCCAGAAGCCCGCCTCGCTCCAGGAACTTCGCGCCCGCATCGAGCGAACGCTCCGGCTCACCCGGCGCCAGTCGCACCTCCGGGCGCTGGCCCAGACCGACGTGCTGACCGGGCTCGCCAACCTGCGCGCCTTCCGGGGCCGGCTCGACGACGAGGTCCGGCGCGCCCGCCGCTACGGGACGTCGCTGACCTGCATCATGGCCGACATGGACCACCTGAAGCCGGTCAACGACGCCTTCGGCCACGCGGCCGGCGACCGGGCCATCGCGGCGGTCGCCGACGTGCTCCGCTCGCAGCTCCGCGCCACCGACATGGGCGCCCGCTACGGTGGCGACGAGTTCGTGCTGCTCCTCCCCCACACCAGCGCCGGGGACGGCCGCATCCTCGCCGAGCGTCTCTGCCAGCGCCTGGCCACCGCCGACCTCTCGGTGGGCGACCGCAAGGTCTCGCTGCGAACGTCCTTCGGGGTCGCCGAACTGGGTCCGGAGGCCGGCCTCGACGACGGCGCCGACCTGGTCCGCCACGCCGACGAGGCCCTCTATGCCGCCAAGCGCTCCGGGCGCGGCAGGGTCGAGGTTCACTCCCGGGCACCGAGCCCGTAGATGCGAAGCTTGTTGTAGAGGGTCTTCGGGCTCACCCCCAGCGCCTCCGCGGTGCGGGCCCGGTTCCCCCCGAAGCGCCGCAGCGTGGCCACGAGGTATTCCTGCTCCACCTCCTCGAGCGATCGCCCGAGCGGGATGCGGATCTCCTCCGCGCCTCCCCGGCGCGAGAGCTCGGGCGGGAGGTCCGCGACCCGGATGGCCCGTCCGTCGCCCAGGATGATGGCCCGCTCCACCACGTTTCGCAGCTCCCGCACGTTCCCCGGCCAGGAGTGCTCGCGCAGCACCTGGAGCACCTCGGCCCCGATCTCGGGCGGGGGGCGCCCCGCCTCCGAGGCCAGCCGGTCGGCGAAGTGGCGCGCCAGGAGCGGGACGTCGTCCAGCCTCTCGGACAGCGACGGCACGTCGATGGTGAATACCGCGATCCGGAAGTAGAGGTCCTCGCGGAAGCGCCCCTCGCGCACCTCGGCGCGAAGGTCCCGGTGGGTGGCGCAGAGCACGCGCAGGTCCACCTCCACCTCGGCGCTCGCCCCCAGCCTCCGCACCCGCCGCTCCTCGAGGACGCGGAGGAACTTGCCCTGCACCTCGAGCGGCAGGTCGGCCACCTCGTCGAGGAGCAGCGTCCCCCCGCTGGCCATCTCCAGGAGCCCGGGGCGCCGCTCCCGGGCGCCGGTGAAGGCGCCCCGCTCGTAACCAAAGAGCTCCGCCTCGATGAGCGCCTCCGGCAGGGCCGCGCAGTTCACCGCCAGGAAGGGGCCGAGCCGGCGGGGGGAGAGGTCGTGCACCATCCGCCCCACCCCCTCCTTGCCCGCGCCGCTCGGGCCCTGGATGACCACGCTGGCGGAGGCCGGCGCCACCCGGCGGATCACGTCGAGGAGCGCCCGGGTGGCCGGCGCCTCGCCCACGATGCCCCCTCCCCGGTCGGCCGCGGCCAGCCGCCCGCGCAGGAGCTCCAGCTCCCGCAGCGAGGTCCGGCGCTGCAGGGCCCGGTCGAGGAGCAGGCGGAGGCGGGCGGAGGCGGGGGGCTTCTCGATGAAGTCGTAGGCCCCCTCCTGGATGGCCTCGACCGCCGCCGGGACGGTGGCCTGCCCGGTGAGCAGCACGACGGGGACCTCGGGGATCTCGGCCCGCAGCGCCCGCAGGAGCCACATCCCGTCCCGCTCCGGCATGAGGAGGTCGGTGAGGATGGCGTCGGGGCACCAGGAGAGCGCGATCGGCAGCGCCGACCGGGCGTCGGCGGCGTCGCGGGCCTCCCAGCCCCAGCTCCGGGCCAGGTCGGCGAGGGCCTCGCGCCCGTCCGGCTCGTCGTCCACGATGAGCAGGCGCGGCGCCACCGGAGGCCTCGCTACCCCGGCTTCGCGGGCGTCACCGACCGCGCCGTCCCGGTCCCCTCGGGCTCGACGTCGGGGCGGGCCGGGACGGTGAGCTCCACCAGCTCGATGCCCAGCCTGCTGGCGTGGTCGAAGATGCGCTCGTCCCGGTAGAACTCCCCGAAGACGATGCGCTTGGCCCCCGAGTTGGCGATGAGCTTGAAGCAGGGCCAGCAGGGCGAGGCGGTGGTGTAGATGGTGGACCCGTCGATGGCCACCCCGTTCTTGGCGGCCTGGATGATGGCGTTGGCCTCGGCGTGGACGGTGCGCACGCAATGGCCCTCCTCCATCATGTGCCCCTCCTCGCTGCAGTGCCCGAGCCCACGAATGGAGCCGTTGTAGCCGGTGGAGAGCAGGGTCCGGTCCCGCACCAGGACGGCGCCGACGTGCTTGCGGTCGCAGGTGGCCCGCGTGGCCACCATGCGCGCGATGTTCATGAAGTACTCGTCCCAGCTGGCGCGCCGATCCATCCATCCCCCCGTGCAGGTCCGCGCCGGAAGGGCGCGGCAGGGCCGACATGGTAGCGCAGGACGGGGCCCCGGGGGGGCAGGCGGAGGCGGAAATTCACGGACCGGCTCCCGTGGTGTAGCCTCGGAGATCGTGGGAGAGACGGCGCGCGACACCATCATCGGGATCGACCTGGGCACCAGCAACTCCTGCGCCGCCGTGGCCAGCGAGTCGGGCGAGGTGCGCCTCATCCCCTACAAGGGCGGCGACTTCATCATCCCCTCGATCTTCGCCATCGACGACAAGGGGAACGAGCTCATCGGCCACGAGGCCAAGCGGCAGTGGCAGCTCAACCCGCGCAACACCCTCTACGCCACCAAGCGGCTCATCGGCCGCTCCCCCATGGACGACGTGGTGGAGACCGTGCAGCACTCGGTCCAGTACAAGGTGCACGCCGGGGCCCGCAACGACGTGGAGCTCGACTGCCACGGCCGGTCCTTCCAGGTCTCCGAGGTGGCCGCCCGCATCCTGGCCAAGATCCGGGACGTGGCCTCCGACCACCTGGGCTTCCGGGTGCTGCGGGCGGTGGTGACCGTGCCCGCCTACTTCACCGACCGTCAGCGGCAGGCGGTCAAGGAGGCCGGCAAGCTGGTGGGGCTCGAGGTGGTGCGGATCATCAACGAGCCGACCTCCGCGGCGCTGGCCTACGGCCTGGGCAAGAACCTGCGCGAACGGGTGCTGGTCTACGACCTGGGGGGCGGCACCTTCGACGTCTCCATCATCGACATCCGCGACCGGGTCTTCGAGGTCAAGGCCACCGCCGGCGACATCTTCCTGGGCGGCATCGACTTCGACAACGCACTCATCGCCTACGTGCTCGCCGACTTCCGGCGCAAGCACGGGGTGGACCTCTCGTCCGACCCGGTGGCCATGCAGCGCATCAAGGACCTGGCCGAGCGGACCAAGATCGACCTCTCCTCGCGCTCCGAGGCCCCCTTCTCCATCCCCTTCATCACCATGACACCGCAGGGGCAGCCCCTCAACATCGACATGCGGGTGGACCGGGTGCTCCTCGAGCAGCTCACCGACCCCCTCCTCGACCGCAGCATGGAGATCCTGGCCCGGGTTCTCACCGACGCCGGCATGTCCACCGGGGACATCGACAAGGTCATGCTGGTGGGCGGCCAGACCCGCATGCCCGCCATCCAGGAGCGGCTCACCGCCTTCTTCGGCCGCCCGCCGTCGAAGGGGGTCCACCCCGACGAGGCGGTGGCCATCGGCGCGGCCCTCTACGGCTGGTCGCTGCAGGCCGGGAACGAGCAGCGGCTCCAGCTCCTCGACGTCATCCCCATGGCCATCGGCATCGAGCAGGCCGGCGGGGGCACCCACGTGATCTTCGGGCGCAACGCCGCCATCCCCAACGCCCGCGCCATCTCCGCCACCAACTCGAAGGACGGCCAGACCGAGCTGGTGCTGCGCATCGTGCAGGGGGACCATCCCCAGGCGGCCCGGAACGAGACCCTCGGAGAGTTCACCTTCAGTGGAGTGCGGGCCGGGCGGGCCGGGGAGGCGCGCCTGGAGATCCTCTTCGAGGTGAACATCGAGGGAATCCTCTCGGTGCACGCCCGCGACCTGGACACCGGGCGCGAGATGAAGAGCACGGTGCGGGTGACGCAGAGCTGAGCGGCTGTCCCGCTCAGTCCACCGGCAGGTTCATCTTCTTCAGGAACGCCTTCCAGCGCGGGTCGGAGTGGAGGCCCCGGAAGAGGGGATCGTCCTCGATGCGCGGCAAGGCCCCATCGCGTTGCCCGAGTGCGCGATCGAGCCAGGCGAATGCGGCGTCGGGATTCCCGCGCCTCGCCCAGACCTGGGCGATCTGGTAGGCCATCGATTCCGCAAACTCGGCGATGAGCGCGTCTAGCGCGACCTGCGAGCCTGCCGAGTCACCGAGGTCGTGTCGGGCGAGTGCGGTGATGGCGAGCTGGGCCGGCACCGAGCGCGATCGTCCCACCAGGGCGATCGCGTCGTCCGGGAGGCCGGCCTCGACGAGGACGCTGGCGAGGCTGTGCAGGGCGAACTCGTTCTCCGGCGAGATCTCCAGCGCCCGGGAAAGCGCCTTCCGGGCGCCCGCGACGTCCCGGGTCCTCTCGTACAGGGACCCGAGCACGGCCCAGGCGAGCGGGTCGACGGGATCGAGTTCGGTGGCCTTGCGCGCTGCGACGATGGCCTCGGGGTATCGACCGAGCGCACCGAGCAGGTAGGCATGGCTCGCGATCACCTGCGCGTCGCCAGGGCTGAGCGCCAGGGCCCTCTGGTAATCCTCGTGCGCGCCGCTCCAGTCGAAGGCGGAGTCCACCCGATGCACCGCACGGGCCAGGTAGCCCTCCGAACACCCGGGGGCGATGGCGATGGCCCGCTCGGCCGCGGCGAGCTCCCCCGATTCCGCCGGCGCCTCTCCTGAAACCCAGGATTCCAGGTTCCCTGTCACGCGCGCGATCCCGGCCCACGCCGGAGCATAGTTGGGGGCCCTTTCCAGGATCTTCTGGTAGGTCGCGAGCGCACGCTGCCACCCGTCCACCGTCCCGCGCCGGAAGAATTCGCGCCCCAGGAGATACTGGCCGTACACCTCGGGATCGTCCGTCCTCAGCCAGGTGGCGGTCGGCGCCCTGCCGGTGAAGAGCCGGGCCCTCAGCGCGATGATCACGTCGCGGGCGATCTCGTCCTGGATCGCGAAGACGTCCGCGAACGGCCGGTCGAAGGTCTGCGCCCAGAGGGTGGTTCCGTCCGAGGTCCGTAAGAGTTGCGCGGAGATCCGGAGCCGGTTGTCCATCCGCCGAACGCTGCCGTCGAGCACCGTCCCGACCCCCAGTTCCCGGCCGATCTGGTCCACCCTCTTGCTCGAGCCCTTGAAGGAGAACGAGCTGGTACGGCCGATGACCCGGAGCCCTTCCACCTGGGCGAGCCCGTTGAGGACCTCCTCGGCCACCCCGTCGGCGAAGTACTCCTGGTCCTTCCCCGGGCTCAGATCGGCGAATGGGAGCACGGCGACGGAGGACACGGCGGCAGGGACACCGGAGGAGCGTCGTCCACCGGCCTCGCCCGGAGCTTCTCCTCGATGGGCGTGAGCGCCGCCAGTACCGCCGCGCCGTCGCGGGGCCTCGCTGTGGGGTTCCGGGAGAGCATCTTCTCGACCAGGTCGGCGAGCTCGGGAGTGCCCGGGACGTCGAGATGGCGCACGGTCCTCGCCGCCGCCGCCCACCTCCCCTGCCCTTCGGGGAACGGGTACTCGCCAGAGAGCATCCGGTGGAGCATCACCCCGAGCGCGAAGACGTCCGTCCGCTCGTCCTCGGGCGCGTCCTCCCATTGCTCCGGCGCCATGTAGGCCGGCGTCCCTCCGGAGAGGCGCCTGCGCCCGAAGGCATGCGCCATCCCGAAGTCGAGGATCTTCACCTGCCCCCTGTTCGTCACGAACACGTTCGCGGGCTTCAAGTCCCGGTGGATCACTCCCTCGGCGTGTGCGTGGCCAGCCCGCGGGCCACCTCCGTCGCGACGTGCACGGCCTCCTGGACCGGCATCGGCCCGTCGTCCATCCGCTCCTGCGACGTCTTCCCGCGCAGCAACTCGAACACCAGGAACGGCCCGTGCTCGCTCCGGCCCACCTCGAAGAGCGTGATCAGGTTTGGGTTGGACAGCCTGGCGATGGCCTCGGCCTCCCGGGAGACCCTGCCTTCCTCCTCGGTGATGCGACCGGGGCGAACGATCTTCACCGCCACCTGCCGCCCCAGGTCCCGATCCCGCGCCTCGTAGACGACACCGAAGCCGCCGCGACCCAACTCCCGGATGATCTCGAAACGACCGATGACCGTCCCGGGGGAGAGCGAAAGCGGCTCTTCCTCGCGAATCTCGGGGGACGCCGCGACTTCCTGAAGGAGCGCAGTCAGCGCACCGGGCGGGACGCCCGTCGCCACGCCGCTGCCATCCCCTGCGCCTTCCGCCACGCGCACCCCCAGGAGAGGGATCGAGGCTATCCGATCGAGGGAACGGTCCGCTACGCCGACTTCTTCTCCTTCTCGAAGGAGAGCAGCGGCGGCTCTCGGCGCAGGATCACACCGTCGGTGATCTTGCACTCCTTCACGCCCTCCCGGTACGGCACGTCGTACATGATGTCGAGCATCGACTGCTCGAGGATCGACCGGAGCCCACGCGCGCCCGACTTGCGGCGCATGGCCTCGCGCGCGGTGGCCCGCAGCGACTCCTTGGTGAAGGTGAGCTTCACCTTCTCCAGGTCGAAGAGCTTCTGGTACTGCTTGACGAGCGCGTTCTTGGGCTGGGTGAGGATGGTGACGAGGTCGTCCTCGGTGAGCTCGGAGAGCGTGGCGATGATGGGGATGCGCCCCACGAACTCCGGGATCATCCCGAACTTCACCAGGTCCTGCGGCTCGATGTGGGAGAGCAGCTCGCCCAGCGAGGCCTCCTCGCGCGCCTCGATGCGGGCCCCGAAGCCCAGCCCCTTCACCCCCACCCGGCGGCGGATGGCCTGCTCGATGCCGCAGAAGGCGCCGCCCACGATGAAGAGGATGTTGGAGGTGTCGACCTGGATGGACTCCTGCTGGTTGTACTTCTTGCCGCCGCGGGGCGTCACGTTGGCCCGGGTGCCCTCGACCACCTTGAGGAGCGCCTGCTGGACGCCCTCCCCGCCGACGTCGCGGGTGGAGGACGGCGAGTCTCCCTTGCGGGCGATCTTGTCGATCTCGTCGATGTAGACGATGCCGCGCGAGGCCTTCTCCACGTCGTAGTCGGCGTTGTGGAGCAGGTTCTGGATGATGTTCTCGACGTCCTCGCCCACGTAGCCGGCCTCGGTGAGGCTGGTGGCGTCGGCGATGGTGAAGGGGACGTTGAGGAAGCGGGCCAGCGACTGGGCCAGCAGGGTCTTGCCGGCGCCGGTGGGGCCGATGAGCAGGATGTTCGACTTCTGGAGCTCGACCTCGTCGCCGGCGCGTCCGGCCACCGGGCGCTGGGACCGCGGCGCGCGCCGCGCGTGGATGCGCTTGTAGTGGTTGTAGACGGCGACCGCGAGCACCTTCTTGGCGCGGTCCTGGCCGACCACGTAGTCGTCGAGGAAGGCCTTCACCTCGGCGGGGGTGGGGAGCGAGACCGGGGGGCGGCCGTCCTCGCGCTCCCCCTCCTCGGCGATGATGTCGTTGCAGAGCCGGATGCACTCGTCGCAGATGTAGACCGTGGGGCCGGCGATGAGCTTGCGGACGTCCCGCTGCCCCTTCCCGCAGAAGGAGCAGCTCAAGCTTCCGTGATGTGGGTCTTTCCGGCTCAATCTGCCCTCTCGCGCTGTGCTCTCTCGATGCTACACCAGAGACGCGGGCACCCCAAGGATCCCCCCGTCGGGAAAATCCTAACCCGGGTCCGGACCCGGCGCCGCACGACGCACCGGCACGCCGAAGCGCCCGGAGGTCCCGTTCAATCGCCGGCCAGCCGGTCGAGCGCGTCGGCCAGGTCCCGGGCCGCCCTCCGCAGCGGCGTGGGGACCTGCCGCTCCCCCTCGCAGGCCTCGGCGAGCCGCCGGGCCAGGCCGGCGATGCGGGCCACCCGCTCCTCGGCGTCCGGCTGGGGCGGCCTCGGAGGCGGACCGAATCGCTCGGCGATCTTCCGGCTCACCTCGGCCTTGCCCGCCTCGCCGTCGAGCACGCCGCCTCGCATCTCCCCCCAGGCGGACTCGTCCATGCGCCCGGCAGCCTCGGCCCGCGAGAGCACCTCGATCACCTCGAAGGGGGGCGCCGACCGCAGTTCCCGGGCCCGGGCCATCTCCGGCTCGTGCTTCTCGAGAAACCCGTAGGACATGGCCAGCTTCTCGGCGGTGGCCCGCCGCAGGAAGAGCTCCTTCGTGCAGTACTCCTCGAAGCTCGACCAGCCCCACTCCCGCCACGCCTCCTCGCGCCGGACCTGCGCGAGCATCCGTCCCAGGTCCACCCAGGAGGCCTTGAAGCGACGCGCGCTCTCCAGGACCTTCCGGCGCAGCGAGCCCTCCGGGAGCTCGCCGATGCGCGCATCCAGCTTCGTCACGGCTCCGGTCCCCAAGCTCGAAGGCCTCCTCGCTCCCGGCGGGGCGCGATGGCGCCGGCTGCGCGGGCGTGCGAACGTAGCACGGCGTGGAGAAGCGACGGTACGCGATGCGGATCGCCTACGACGGGGGCGCGTTCCGGGGCTTCCAGCGCCAGCCCGGGCTCCCCACCGTGGAGGAGACCCTTCTCCGGGCGCTCGCCACCCTCGGGCTCGCGCCACGGCTCGAGGTCGCAGCCCGCACCGACGCCGGGGTCCACGCGCTGGCGCAGGTGGTGAGCTTCGCGGCGCGGGCCGAGGTGGACCCGGAGGTGCTGCGCGCCACGGTGAACCGGGAGACGCCGACGGCGATCGCCTGCCTGGCGGCCTGGCGGACCTCGCCGTCGTTCCACGCGCGGGCGAGCGCCACGTCGCGGACCTACGTCTACGTGGTCGGGTCGCCGCCCCCGGAGGGCTTCGAGGGGCGGGCCTGGGTGCTGCCCGACGAGCGGGCGTTCCCGGGGGTTCCGTCTCGTGACCTGGATCTCGAGTCGATGGCTGACGCCATCGCCGCTGCCGTGGGTGAGCACGACTTCGCCGGGTTCGCGCGGCCTGGAGAGCAGCGTGGCTCGGTGAGGACGCTGCTCCGCGCCGAGGTCGCACGCGCCTCCTGGGCGCCGCTCTGGACCTTCACCCTCGAGGGGCGGGGATTCCTCCGGGCCCAGGTGCGCCACCTGGTCGGGACCGCGGTCACCGTCGGGCTCGGCCTCTCCCCGGTCTCCCGGATCGCGGAGATCCTCCGCGACCGGGGGCGATATCGGGGCGTCCGGGCTCCGGCCTGGGGGCTCACCCTGACGGGCGTGACCTACCCCCCGGGCGACTCACCCCCGTCAGGGTGAGGTGGCGACGTCGTTCCCGACCTCGTTGTCGCCGTACTTCATGAGGAGATCGGAGACCGCCTCGCGGAGGTAGTCCGACTGGCGAATCCGCGTGGAACGGGCCAGGCGGCGCAGCCTGGCCGCCAGCTCGGGCGGGAGCCGGACGAGCATCGGCTCGAGGCGGGTCGCGGAGCCCCCCATGAGGGGCATCTGGTGGATCGTCCGGGGGATCTCGATGGGTCGCATGTAGGTTCTTGCCTCCCTGTGACTACGTTTGCCTACACGCTACCACCCGATAGCCTGAAGTCAAAAAATCCCCAATTGACATTTTTTTGAATCAGGGAGCTGCCGGCGGGGAGACGCCGTCCACCTCGTTCAGCCGCCCCGACCGGAACGGCTCGAGGTCCAGCGCCGCCAGCGCGAATCCGGCCTTCCGCACGGCGTTCGCCACCTCGGCGCGTCGGGCGAAGGCCCGCTCCATCTCCTCGGCCGCGACCTCCACCCGGCCGATGAGCCCGTGGTCGCGCACGCGGAACTGCCGGAGGCCGAGCGCGCGCACGCCCGCCTCGGCCGCCTCGATGCGGGCCAGCCGCTCGGGGGTCACGGGGGTGCCGTGCGGGATGCGCGAGGCCAGGCAGGCCATCTGCGGCTTGTCCCAGGTGGGAAGTCCGTAGGCCTCGCTCCAGGCCCGGACCTCGTCCTTGGTGAGCCCGGCGTCGGCCAGCGGCGAGATCACCCGGTGCTCGCCCGCGGCCCGCTGTCCCGGGCGGTGGTCGCCCCTGTCGTCGGCGTTGAACCCGTCGAGCACGGCGCCGAGCCCGAGGCGCGCGCAGGTCTCGTCGCAGATCCGGTAGAGCTCGCTCTTGCAGAAGTAGCAGCGCTCCGGCGTGTTCTCCCGGTAGCGCGGGTCGTCCACCTCGTGGCTCTCCACCACGATGTGGCGCGCCCCGATCCTCCCGGCCAGCGCCCGGGCCTCGGCGCGCTCCGCCCCGGGCACGCTGGGCGAGTGGGCGGTGAGCCCGACGGCCCGGTCGCCCAGGACCTCCCGGGCCACGGCGAGCACGAGGGTGGAGTCCACTCCGCCCGAGAACGCGACGAGGGCACCTCCGATGGCGCGCACGGAATCCCGCATCCCGTCGAAACGTCCACGGGACCGGTCGCGCAACCGCGCCCGGTCTTGCTGCGTCGCGGTCATGCGCGGATCCTAGCCGCGCCGCCCCTTCGCCGCCTGCTTCCCCTTGGCGGGCGCCGCGGCCGGCTTCTTCGCCGGCTTGGCCGCCTTCGCGGGCGCGACGACCTTGACCGGGCCGGCCGCCTTCGCCTTGGGCGGAGGAACGGTCTTCGGAGGTTTGGCCCCGCCCTTGCGCGGCCGCAGCCCTCCGGTGAGCAACGCGAACTCGGCGGGGGTGACGTACTTCATGTCCACGAGCTTCTGGAAGAGCCTCCCCAGCGCGGCGTCGGGCTTCTCCTGGTCGGTGCGGACGACCAGTTCGGCGTGGACCGGCGGCTCGTACGGATCGTCGATCCCGGCCACGTTGGTGAGCTCGTGGGCGAGCGCCCTGCGGTACATGCCCTCGGTGTCGCGGGCGATGAGCGTGTCCATGGGCGCGTCGACGAAGACCTCGACGAAGCGGCGCACCTCCCGCCGCACCGCATCGCGTGCCTCGCGGAACGGGGAGAGCGACGCCACCACCACCACGGCGCCGTGCCGGACCAGCATGCGGGAGATGGTGCCGAAGCGCCGGACCGCCGTGTCCCGGTCCTCCTTGGTCACGCCCAGGCCGCGGGTGAAGAGCTCGTTGGGCGCGTCGCCATCCATCACCTCGGCTGGCCGGCCGGCCGCGACGAAGCGCTTCGAGAGCTGGTGGGCGAGCGTGGACTTGCCCGCTCCCGCCATGCCCGTGAGCCAGATGACGAAACCCGTCCCGTGCTGCTGATCCATGCACCCTCCAAGGTTCACTCGCCGCGAAGGGCGCAATATACCGGAAACCCGCCGAAAAAGGTTTGTCTCAGGTGGGGACGATTTCGCTCTGGGTGCGCCCCGCTCGACACGCCGCGCCAGCGGGGTCAGAGGTCCGCGACCGGCGCGAAGTCCGAGCCCGTCCATCTAAATACCCGTATCTCCTTTACTTTTCCAGATTCCAGGCCGACCACGATCTGATCCGCCCCGGGCAGCGCCGGACCGTTCCCCAGGACCGCTCCGGCGAGATCCGCCGCCGAGAGGCGCGCCGGACCGTCCACGTGCGAGTGAAAGACGGCCACGATCCGCCCGCCTTCCCGGCGGAGACGCCTCGAGAGGGCGAGGTGCGCGGCTGGATCGGCCTCGAAGGCCTGCCCCCCCTGCCCGGCCACGTTCCGGACCGGGACCACCTCGAGCTCCCCGCCGGCTCCCACCGCGACGAAGCCGCAGACCTCGTTCCGCGGATCGGCCTCGGCCAGGGAGGCGAGCCGGGCGGCGACGGGCGCATGGTCGGTCACGGCTGCGGCCCGGCCCGGGGCGCCGTCAGGGGGCCAGCCCGGCGGCCACCGGCCCGGCGCAGGCGCAGCCCGGCTGCCGCGCCGTGGCCCGCACCAGGGGCGTGCCGCGGAAAACCTCGATGCGACGCGCCCGCGGCTCCTGCGACGCCCCGGTGAGGAGGAGGATCAACTCCAGGGCGGCGAGCGACCCCACCGTGGCTCCTCCGTCCGCGGTGGGCGCGCCCCCCAGCCCGGGCCTGGTGGCGCAGGAGTAGCAGGGGGACCCCACCGGCACCGAGGTCACCGCGCCGCCCTGCCCGTCCACGTCGGCCACCACGTGCGGGAGCTGGAGCAGCCGCGCCTCGTCGGCGATGGCACGGGAAACGTCGGGGGATGATCCGCAGACGAGGAGCGCCGTGGGGCGCGACCCGGGGCGGAAGAGGTCGGCGGTGACGAGGCCGCTGGCCCAGCGGGCGAACCCGGCCAGCGCCGCGCCCCGTGGACGCCCGAGGTCGTCCGGTCCGAGCGCGAACCCCGCGCCGGCCTCCGGCTTCACCTCGTCGGGGTCGTCGAACCAGAGCGTCCCGACCCCCGCCGCGGCCAGGTAGTAGGTGGCCGGCGCCACGGAGAGCCCCCCGCCGGTCACGCGGATGCGGGCGTCGCGCAGCGCCTCCTGCGCCGCCTCTCCCATCCCCGGGAGCAGCAGTTGCCTCGCGTAGCGCGCCACCTCCGCGTCGGTCAGGGCCATGTCCGTTCCTCCACGGGCGCTCCGCGCGCCAGCCACACCCGCCACGTCCCCTCGCCCTCCTCGGGCGCCGGCTCGAGCCGGATCACCCGGTGGCCGTCCTCCTCCGCGCTGCGCGGGACGTTCTCGCGCGGCTCCCCGTCGCGGAGCAGGACCTCGAGGACCTCCCCCTCGGCGATCCGCGAGAGGGCGATGCGGGCCTTCACCCAGGTGACCGGGCAGGTGTGGGCGCGGATGTCGAGGCGAGCCGACGGGACCCGGGCGCTCATGCCGGCCCCTGGGTGGCTGCGGCGACGGCGCTGCAGGCCGGGCAGCCCGCGCGGACCCGCAGCGGCACCAGGCGCGAACGGCCGGAGCGGGCATCGAAGGCCACGAGCCGCCCTGCGTAGGCGCCCCGCTCGCCGGCCAGGAGGCGCAGGGCCTCGGCCCCCATCAACGCACCGGCGAATCCGGCCAGGGCCCCCAGCACTCCCGCCTGGGCGCAGGTGGGCACCGTGCCCTCGGCCGGCGGCGCCTCGAAGAGGCAGCGGAGGCAGCCGGTCTTGCCGGGCATGACGGTGAGGAACTGGGCGGTGTAGCGGAGCACTGCGCCGTGAACCAGCGGCCGCCGGGCGGCGAGCGCCACGTCGTTGGCCAGGAATCGGGTGGCGAAGTTGTCGGAGGCGTCCACGACCACGTCGCAGCCGCGCACGAGGTCCTCGGCGCAGTCGGGGCCGAAGCGCAGGTCCCGCCCCTCGACCTTCGCCGAGGGGTGGAGCAGCGAGATGCGCGCCGCCGCGGCCGGCGCCTTGCGCTTCCCCAGGTCGGCGTCGCCGAAGAGGGGCTGCCGGTTCAGGTTGGAGAGCTCGACCTCGTCCTCGTCGAGGAGGACGAGCCGCCCGACCCCTCCCGCGGCGAGCGCCAGCGCGGCCGGGCCGCCCAGCCCTCCCGCTCCGATGACCAGCACGCTCGCGCCCGACAGCTTCACGGCCATGCGAACCTTCTAACCTAGAACGAGAGGACGTGCCCCTGGCCGGCGGTGCGCCACTGGTCGGGGAGGCTGCGGAGCGCGTCCAGATGCGGCCGGGCCGCCTCCGGGTCGATCCCGGCCAGCCGAAGCTCGGTGCCGCAGGCCACGACCTCCACCCCCAGGTCGCGCCTCCCGTCCTCGACCATGCGGCGGAGCGAGCCCACCAGAGCGGCCTCCTCCCCGACCGGGCAGCCGTCGTCGAAGCGCCCCTCCACCCAGGCGCGAAGCGGCTCGCCGGAGAGGGCGATCGACACCGGGTGGCCGAATGCGGCCGCCGTGAGCGCGACCGAGGCGGCGCGCCGGCGCGCGTCCCAGCCGGCGCCTCCGAGCAGGATGAGGCAAGGCTTGCCCATGTCGTCCTCCTCTGCTAGAAACCGACCCGCTTTCAACGCCCAGGTGGTGAAACTGGTAGACACACCATCTTGAGGGGGTGGCGCCGTAAGGCGTGCGAGTTCGAATCTCGCCCTGGGCACCAGTCATCGCGCCGAACGAGAAGGGACCCGTCGCCGGGTCCCTTTTTCGTTTCCGGGGGCGCGAGGCCCCGCGTCACTTCGCCGGAGTGGGAGCGGGAGCGGCCGGCGCACCCTGGGCGGGCAGCACGGGCGCCGACTGCGGCGGAGCCGGCGCAACCGGCGCCGGAGCCTCCTTGACCACCGACCCGGAACGGGTCGAGAGGTAGGAGAGCGAGAGGGATGTGAGCATGAAGACCGCCGCCGAGGCGGACGTCACCTTGCCGAGGAAGGTCTGCGCCCCTCGTCCCCCGAAGACGGCCTGCGAGCTCCCGCCGAAGGCTCCGCCCAGCCCGCTGCCCTTCCCGGCCTGCAGCAGGATGACGATGACGAGGACGGCCGAGACGATGACGTGCACGACGATGAGAAAGGTGTTCAACGGATGGCTCCCTGGATGATCCCTGTGAAGTCTGCTGCCTTGAGGCTGGCTCCCCCCACCAGCGCGCCGTCGACGTCGGGCTGGGACAGGAGCTCGGCGGCGTTGTCGGGCTTGACCGACCCGCCGTAGAGGATGCGAACGGAGTCGGCGACGCCCTGGGCCAGCTCCCGGAGGATGGCCCGGATGGCGGCGTGGACCTCCTGCGCCTGGGCGGAGGTGGCGGTCTTCCCGGTGCCGATGGCCCAGACCGGCTCGTAGGCCACGGTCAGGCTTCCCACCTGCGCCGGGGTGAGGCCGGAGAGCGCGGCGCGGACCTGCCGCCCCACCACCTCGAGGGTGCGCCCCGACTCGCGCTCGGGCAGGGTCTCGCCCACGCAGACGACGGGGTGCAGGCCGGCGGCCAGCGCCGCCCGGGTCTTCTTCTGGACCGCCTCGTCGGTGTCCCCGAAGAACTGGCGCCGCTCGCTGTGGCCGCAGAGGACGTAGCGGCACCCGGCGTCGACGAGCATGGGGGCGGACACCTCGCCGGTGAAGGCCCCCTGCGACTCCCAGTGAAGGTTCTGCGCCGAGAGCCCGATGCGCGACCCGGCCAGCTCGGCGGCGACCGCGAAGAGCGCCGTGAAGGGCGGCGCGACGGCCACGTCCACACGGTCGGCCAGCGGCTCGGCGGCCGCGCGGAGCTCGCGCACCAGCGCGCGCGCCTCGGCGGCGGTGCGGTGCATCTTCCAGTTGCCGCAGACGAATTTCTTCCTGGCCACGTTCACTCCTCGAGGATCTTGACGCCGGGGAGCTCGCGCCCCTCGATGAATTCCAGGCTGGCGCCGCCTCCCGTGGAGACGTGCTTCATCCGGTCCACCAGGCCCGCCTCCTCCACCGCTGCGGCGCTGTCCCCGCCGCCCACCACGGTGATGGCCGGCGACTCGGCCATGGCCCGGGCCACTCCGAACGTGCCCTCGGCCCAGGGCTTCTGCTCGAAGAGCCCCATGGGGCCGTTCCAGAAGACGGTCTTCGCGGCCAGGATCCGCTGGCGGTAGCGATCGAGCGTCTTCGGGCCGATGTCGAGCCCCATGAGGCCGTCGGGGATGGCCTGGGCGTTCACCACGATCCGCTCCGCCGTCTCCTTGGGCTCGGCGGCGCAGACGTGGTCCACCGGGAGCTCGAAGTCCACGCCCTTGGCCTTGGCCTTGTCGAGGATCTGACGGGCCAGCTCGAGCTTGTCCTGCTCGACGCGGCTCTTGCCGACCGGGGTGCCCCTGGCGGCCAGGAAGGTGTAGGCCATGGCGCCGCCGATGAGCACCGAGTCGGCCTTGCCGATGAGGTTCTCGAGCACCTTGATCTTGTCGGAGACCTTGGCGCCGCCCAGGATGGCGACGAAGGGGCGCTCCGGCTTCGCGAGCACGCGGCCGAGGTACTCGACCTCCTTCTGGATGAGGAAGCCTCCGGCCTTCTCCTTGACGAACCTGGCCATGCCCGCGGTGGATGCGTGGGCCCGGTGCGCCGTGCCGAAGGCGTCGTTCACCCAGACGTCGGCGAGCGACGCGAGCTCGCGGCAGAAGCCCTCGTCGTTGGCCTCCTCGCCCTTGTGGAAGCGGAGGTTCTCGAGGAGGAGCACCCTGCCCTCGCCGAGGTCGGCGACCGCCTTCTTCACGCCATCGCCGATGCAGTCGTCGGCCAGGATGACGTCGGCCCCGAGCAACTCGGAGAGGCGCTGCGCCGCCGGCTCGAGGGTGAACTTGGCCTTGTCGGAGGGATCGCCCTTGGGGCGCCCGAGGTGGGAGGCCAGGATGACCCTGGCCTTCTTGGCGATGGCGTGACGGATGGTGGGGAGCGCGGCGCGGATGCGGGCGTCGTCGGTGACCCGCCCCTTGTCGTCGAGCGGGACGTTGAAGTCGACGCGGATGAAGACCCGCTTGCCGGCGAGGTCGAGCTGGTCGATGGTCCGGATCTGGGCCGCCATGATCTTCCCCGGCCTTCCCTACTTCGTCAGGTACTTGGCCACGTCGACCATGCGGTTCGAGAAGCCCATCTCGTTGTCGTACCAGGCGAACACCTTGACGAAGTTGCCGTCGATGACCGCGGTGTTGGTCGAGTCGAAGATCGAGGAGTGGGGGTTGCCGTTGTAGTCGATGGAAACGGTGGGCTCGTCGGAGTACAGGAGCACGCCCTTGAGCGGCCCCTCCGCGGCTGCCTTGAACGCGGCGTTGATCTGCTCGACCGTTGCCGGCTTCTCGAGCTCGACGGTGAGGTCCACGAGCGACACGTTGGGCGTCGGCACGCGCACTGCGGTGCCGTTCAGCTTGCCCTTGAGCTCCGGGATGACCTCGGCCACGGCCTTGGCGGCGCCGGTGGTGGAGGGGATCATCGACAGGGCGGCGGCGCGGGCGCGGCGCAGGTCCTTGTGCGGGAGGTCGAGCAGGTTCTGGTCGTTGGTGTAGCTGTGGATGGTGGTCATGAGCCCGCGCTTGATGCCG
>CAIQRS010000137.1 GCA_903874275.1 uncultured Anaeromyxobacter sp. | reverse complement strand
TGGAAGGTGGCGGGGCCGGGGCGAGGTTGGTGCAGTCAGGAGTTCGGTAACAGTCTGGTACAGGGTCAGGTTGGTTTGAGGGTGGGCGGGGTTACGGTTTTGTGCCTCCTCGGTCGAGTTCATTTAGGGCAAGGCAGGAAGGGGGCTCGACATCGACGCGGGCTCGGGGTCCATCGAGATGCAGGAAGCCAAGTCGACGATGAGCGAACCAGAGCTCGTGGGGAGGCCCAGTTAGCGGGTCGATGGCAACCGTGTAACCGGCGAGGGCCTGCGTCAAAGGAACCATTTGGCTCCTGTGCTTGATGAAGCCTGTGCCACTCACGGTCCTCAGCAACATGCGCTCAGGATACAGCAGCTCGACCTTGGCTCCGACGTACGCGGTGGCGGAAGGCTTGTAGACCTCGGACGGCGTTCGCATTCCGAGGGACTCATGCGGGCGGCAGTTGTTGAAGTCGGCGCGCCAGAGGTCGCAGGCGCGCTGCTGGCCCTCGATGGTCGCCGAAGGCAGGGCCTCCAGCTCCATCGCGATGTCGCCGTGCATCCGTTCGTGCGCGCCGTTGTCCGCCGGCGTCCTCCGGCGCGAGCGAAGGTGCTCGATGCCGAGGCTCAGCCACCAGGCCGACAGGCGGGTCAGGCCGTAGCGGCTCGAGGGCGCGACGAAGGGGGAGCCGTTGTCGGTCAGGATCCGCTCCGGCAAGCCGTGCAGCTCGAAGACCCGCTTGGCCTCGGCCAGGTGGGCCGAGTGAGAAACGTGGACGGCCAAGACGAAGCGGCTGTGCTGGTCCCGGACGGTGAGTGGCTCGCAGCGCTTCATGTCGCCGGTGCGCCCCAGCCCTTGTAGTCGGCGGTCCAGAGAGCGTTCGGCTCGTCGGCCCTGACGTCCGGCTTGCCGGTCGCGGGTAGGCGCCTGGGGCGCGTCCGTCGGGCCACGATGAGCCCGCTACGCTCAAGGACGCAGTTCACCGTGCGCTCGGCAGGAATCGACTTTGCCCCGCTCCGCTCCAGAGCCCAGATGAGCTTCCGTGCTCCCCACCGCGGGTGGGCGATGCGGATGGCGACAAGGTCGACGACGACCTCGGGACTGACCCCGAGCGGGCTCGTCCGCGGGCGGCGCGAAAAGGTCGCGGAGCGCCAGCACGCCGCCGCTCTTGTACCGCTCCACCCACTTGTAGCCGGTCTTCCGGGTGACGCCGAACTCGCGGCAGAGCGCCGCCAGGTTGGTTCTCGGCTCCAGCGCACTCAAGACGAATTCTTCACGGATGCTCACGATGGTCCGGTCCTTCCAGGGCATCGCGCGACGCTGCACCGCCGCGCGAACCCTTGAAACCGTCGCCTGTGTCCTGTGGCACAGCCGTGTCACCTACGTCCTGGCACCGCACCAGGAAGATCCCCTGCTCCACCCGTTGACGGATCGTCCGCCCAGGGGCATCCTCGCGAGCTATGGACGAGCTTGACGGGCGATCGGCTCTGTTTCAAGAGCTCGGACGCGCGATCGGCCCTGAATATGACGAGGGGGAACGGTCGCGGGTCGCCACGGCGCTCGCGTCCAGCCTTGCATCGCTCCCGGCGGAGGGCCGATCGGCGCTGGTCGGGGCGCTCGTCCAGTTCGAGGCGTCCGGGGAAGATGTGGAGGCCCTCCAGGCCGACGGAGCGACCGGCGCCGGCTCCATGTTGCTCGCCCCCGATGGCCGATCGGTGCTCCTCGAGGCGCTGCTGGCCGGCGCGGGAGAAGCTGGAGCTGGGGAACGCTCCCGGGTCCTCCGCGACGCCGTGTCCACGCTTCTCGCGACGGCGAAGGGGCGCTCTGCGCTGATCGATCAGCTTGCGCGCGGGGGGGACAACTGGCACGAGCCCTCGCCCGGCGCCCGGGTGGGGCGCTTCGTCCTCGAGCGTGAGCTGGGTCGCGGCGGCTTCGGTGTGGTCTACGAGGCCAGGGACCGGGATCTGGGGCGTCAGGTGGCGGTGAAGGTCGTGCGCCCGGGTCCCATCACCGAAGAGGAAGGGAAGGTCTCCCGCGAGGCCGAGGCGATCGCGAGGCTGTCCCATCCGAACCTGATCACCCTTCACGAGGTGGGGCGGAGCGAGCACGGGCCGTTCCTGGTCTTCGAGCTCCTGCGGGGGAAGGACTTGCAGGAGCGGATGGACGACGGCCCGATGCCGGTCCAGGAGGCCGTGCACGTCGCGACGGAGGTGGCCCGGGGGCTCGCCCATGCCCACGCCGAGGGGGTGATCCACCGTGATCTCAAGCCCGCGAACGTGTTCGTCACGAACAAGGGGCAGGTGAAGAT
>CAIQRS010000136.1 GCA_903874275.1 uncultured Anaeromyxobacter sp. | reverse complement strand
GCGTTGTTGATGATGTCGATGGCAGCCGGCGTGAGGGTGATGGTCAGCGACCGGCCCAGGGTGATCGGCTGGTTCGTGTAGGTGCCGAGCACCACGTCCGTGGCCGAGGTGGTGGCGGTGTCGGGGCGGATCGCCACCGTGCCGCCGCCGGTGTTCCCGGTCGCCGAGGAGAGGACCGCGATGATGGTCCCCTCGACGTCCACCAGGCTCAGGTCCTTCACCTTGTCCTTGTGCGACCAGGCGTCGGGCGCGTCCACGGCCAGGTCGATCTGCTGCACGACGCTGTAGGGCGTGCCGCCCGTGCTGTTCGCGGTGAAGGTGGCAGGGATGCTGAAGTCGATCTCCTTGCTGCACCCGGCGATGAGGAGAAAGGCGGAGACGGTTGCGACGCGAGCTGCGAGCGAGTTCCCGAACATGTGCACCCCCTGTGTGAGTTACCGAGGGTCGATATTTCTGCTTTCCGGACGTTCGCCGGAAATCCCGCGACCCGGCGTCACCTTGCCCGGCGACGCAAGCGTTCATTCTCTGCCCCGCCAGGGGGAATCGCTGCTGGGTCCCGTCGGACCCCCGATGGCCCGCCGCCGGACCTCGGCGCGGGCCCGTGGCGGGGTGCGACGATAAGCCGCAGCGCGTCCGCTTTCGAAGCACCCTCCCTGGCCGTAAAAGAAGATTCGTTCTGTCCACTTTGCCAGGGAGGCACCGTTCCAATGAACCGGATCTCGTTCGCAGCACTTGCGACCATCGCCACGCTGTTCACCGCTTGTGGAAGCAGCACCGACACGGGTCCCCAGCCGGTCACCATCGACTTCAAGGCGCTGGTGGGCACCCAGGCGTTCAGCTGCGCCGACACCGCCGGCTACGCCATCGGGACCGGGACGCTCCCCTGGATCCCCAAGGACTTCCGCTTCTACGTCTCCAACGTCCGGCTGGTGGACGCGAGCGGCGCGGAGGCGCCGGTCACCCTCGACTCCAGCGTCTGGCAGGGCTACGGGGTCGCGCTCCTCGACTTCGAGAACGGGACCGGGAACTGCACGGGGGGCACGCTGGAGATGAACACAGCCGTCCGCGGCACCGCCAATCCCGGGACCTACGTCGGCCTCAAGTTCGACGTCGCCGTCCCCACCGCGTCGAACCACCTGAACGTCCAGGCTGCCACGAAGCCGCTCGACATCTCGGCGATGTACTGGAGCTGGACCACCGGCTACAAGTTCGTGAAGATCGACGGGCTCATCAACCGCGCCACTCCCTTCACCTTCAACTTCCACCTGGGCTCGAACGGCTGCACGGTCGCCAGCCCGCCCGACTACTCGACCACCGTCTGCACGATTCCCAACGTCCCGTCGGCGACTTTCGCCTCCTTCAACGCCAGCACCCAGGCGGTGGCGCTCGACCTCGCGCTGCTCTTCGCGACCACCAACTTCGACACCGCCGACGGCGGCGGAGCCCCTGGCTGCATGTCGGGTGCGACCGATCCCGAGTGCGCTCCCATCTTCGCGACCCTCGGGCTCCCCTTTGGGACCACGCCGGCGGTGACGCAGACGGCCTTCCGGGTGGTGACGAAGTAGCCGGGTCGCACGGAAACATGCGCACCCGCCTCGGACTCTCCACCGTCGTCGTCGCGATCGTCGCTGCCTGCGGCGGTGGGGGGTCCGGTCCGGACCCCGCGGTGGGATACACCTGGGACCTCCCGGCAGGGTTTCCCACTCCGGCGGTCCCGGCCGGCAACCCGATGAGCGCCGTGAAGGTGGAGCTGGGGCGGCGCCTCTTCCACGACAGGCGGCTCTCGGGAAACCAGACCTTCTCCTGCGCCAGCTGCCACCTGCAGGAGCTCGCCTTCACCGACGGTCGAGCCAGGGGGCTGGGCTCGACCGGGATGCTGCACCCCCGC
>CAIQRS010000135.1 GCA_903874275.1 uncultured Anaeromyxobacter sp. | reverse complement strand
GTCGCCGCTTCCGCCCGAAGGACCACCTGCTCGCCTTCCTGGAGGGGCTCTGATTATGCCGCGTCGAAAATCCGCAACCCCCACGCGCTCAACGTTTCCACGCTCGCACGCGGCATAAGATCGGACGCGGCATAATGCAAGTTATGCCGCGAGCGGCATAAACGGCAAAGGACGCGGCAGTTGGCCGTCGTGGACGGCCCACCCTTCCCGCGAGGGACCACGTGGTCGATCTCCGTCCGCACCTCCGAGCCGCAGACTCCGCCCGAATCGAGCTTCCACTGGCACTTCCCCCCGTCCCGCCTGCGCACCTCGCGCTTCACCCTAGGTGGAACGCTGGCCCGCCGCTTCTCCTGCTGCGCGAGCAGGAGATCCAGCGCCGCCTCCAGCACCTGCTCGTCCTCGGCGTCGGGCTGCACGTGCGACTGGCCGGCCCTGGCCTTCCTGAGCTTCCCGACGAACACCCTCGACACCGTGAGGTGGAGCCGGCTCATCGTGGAGGTGAGCGGCTCGACGACGGTCCTCGCCGGTTCCCGCACCGGCACCGGGGCAGGTTCCGGAGCGGTCGCCGAAAGTTCACCCGGATGAACTGGCGAAGTCGTTGATTTCACTGGCGGCGGGATCTCGGTGACCACCGTCCTCCTCGGCACCAGCGCCGCCGGCATGATCTCCACCGCGACCTGCTTCGCCTCCTGCTTCGAGCAGTGGAAGAACCTGGGCAGCACCTCGGACCGGTTTGCCTCGGTCATGACCTTCGCCAGCTGGACGATGCTGGTCAGACACAACCGCCCGTCCCTCAGCGGCTCCACCACCTCGGGGAACCGGGCGACGAGCCGGGCCGCCACCTTCCGGTAGTGGGCCGCTCCCCGGGACACCTTCAACTCGCGGAGCAAGTAGTCGAAGAGGTTGGCGAAGCCGAGCCTCCGGTACGCACCGGCCCGGTCGAACGCGGAGAGGGCGACGAGGAAGTCTGCGAGGGCCAAGTGCTCTCGGCGGAGAAGGTCGGCGAGGTGGCGGGAGGATTCGCGGGCCTGGACGAGGTTCGTGTCGTTCATGAATCCACCATCTCACGGGAAATTTCGGCCTCGCCAAGCGAGCGAGGATGCCCAGGCGAGCGAGAACCCGCGCGGAGATCTCGAACCCCGCCCGGAGCGCCGCGCGTCGCCGGAAGGCGCAATGCGGCCGCCACAGGCTCCTTCCCTGCGCGACGAGTTCGCCGAGGCGCGGATCACTCCGGAGGCCGTCAAGCAACTGACAGTGAACGCCCCATCTGTCCGATGGTCCGCGCCGCGGACGTTCCCGCGACAGGGCCGCCCGACCCGCCCCCCGAAGTGCACCCGATCCGGATCCTGTGCGACAATCCACCTCCCCGAATGGACCCGATCCCCGTCCAGGAACGCCCCCAGGCACGCCCGAGGATCTCGGCGGTCGTTCCCATGTTCAACGAGGGGAGGAACGTCGGGGCCTTCCTGCGCTCCCTCCACGATCAGCTCGCCGCGCTCGCCGACGCCTTCGAGATCGTGGTGGTGAACGACGGCAGCAAGGACGACACCCGCGAGCGGGTGCTCGAGGTGGCGCCGGCCTGCTCCGTCCACTACGTCGAGCTTTCCCGCAACTTCGGCAAGGAGAACGCCCTCTCGGCCGGCCTCGACGCCGCACGCGGCGAGGTGGTCGTGCTCCTCGACGGCGACGGGCAGCACCCGCCCTCGCTCATCCCGGACATGCTCGCCCACTGGCGGCGCGGCGCCGACATGGTCTACGCCGTGCGCGCCCACCGGCGCGACGAGTCGTGGGTGAAGCGCACCGGGACCGCCGCCTTCTACGCGGGGATGGCCTGGGCGGCCCACGTGGACATCCCGCCCGACGCCGGAGACTTCCGCCTCCTCGACCGGCGGGTGGTGGACGCGCTGCGGCGCCTCCCCGAGCGGGCCCGCTTCATGATCGCCGAGCAGGTGGCCCACGGCCGGATGCCGCCGGGAAAGGGGCGAAGCGCCGCATGAGCCCGTCCCCCGGACCGGTGCACCGCGGGGTCGTCCTCTGCGCCGACGATTTCGGGCTAGAACCCTCCGTGAACGAGGGAATCCTGCGCCTCGTCGCCGCCGGCCGCCTCACCGCGGTCACCTGCATGGTCGACAGGCCCGCCTGGTCCGAGGGGGCGCGCGCCCTGCCCGCGCTGCGCGACCGTGCCGACGCCGGGCTCCACCTCGACATGGGCACCGGCTCGGCGGCCGAGCTCCTGGCGCTCGCGGCACGGGGGGCGGTCGGCCTGGTGAGCGAGGCCCGGGTGGCCGACAGGGTGGCCGCCCAGCTCGACCGGTTCGAGGCGGCCCTGGGCGCTCCTCCCGCCTTCGTGGACGGCCACCACCACGTGCACCAGCTGCGCCCGGTACGAAACGCGCTCCTGCGCGTGCTCCGCGACCGGTACGGCGACCACCCTCCCTACGTCCGGAACGTGGTGCCGCTCCGTCCGCGCGGGACCAAGGCCGCCATCATCGCCGGGCTGGGGGCGCGCCCGCTGCTCCGGAGGCTCGAGGAAGGGGGCATCCCACACAACCCCGACTTCGCCGGCGTCTACGACCTCTCGGCCCGTTCCGACTTCTCCGGCCTCCTGCGCGGCTGGCTCGGCGACCTGGCGGACGGCGGACTCATCATGTGCCATCCCGGGCTCCCCGGCGAGGGGCCGGTGGCAGCCGCCCGAGGCGCCGAGATGCGCCACCTCGAGTCGCAGCGCTTCGCCGACGACTGCGCGGCCGCCGGCGTCCGGCTCGTCCGGCCCACCGAGGCGGCCCGGTGACCCGGCTGCGCCGCTGACCCTCCGTCGGGGGCGTGCCGAGGATCCGCCGGTCCATTCCGCGATACCCTGAGGGCGTGCCGCCCCCCATCTTCCGCGTGCAGGACGGTTCGGTCCGGATCTACCGGATCCTCGACGTCGCCGACGGGATCGACCTGGCCCGCGCCGAGGCGCTGGCCTCGACCCCCAAGTCCCGCGCCCGCCTGGCCAGCCCCCGCTCGGCCATCGAGATCGCCCAGCCACCGCTGCGGCTCGGCCTCTCCGCGCGCGAGGTGCGCGTCGCCGGGCAGTCCAGGCGCGTGGACGTGCAGGTGAGCCTCTTCGACTACGGCGTGGCCAGCTTCCTCTTCGAGCTCCCCATCGCCCCCGGCACCTCCCTCGAGGAGCTCCTGCCGCTCGCCGAGGCGCTCCTCGAGCGTCCCGCTCCGGAGCTGGACGAGGTGGCACGCTCCCTCGCCGCCGAGCTGACCGTCGCGCTGGCGCCCGCGCTGCTCCGTCCCCATATGTGGGAAGGGATCGAGACCTACACGGTCTTCTTCGTGCGCGCCTTCGACCGGCGCGTCACCGGCGACGAGCTGCTCGAGCAGGCCCCGCTGGCCCGGCTGCTCCTCGGCGAGACCGACCCGGTGCCGCTCTCGGCCGGGGAGCGGGCCGACGTGCTCAAGCACCGCTTCGCCTACCTCGAGACCGACCTGGCCGTGGTGGACTGGAACAGCGCCTTCGTCCACGAGCCCACCGGGTCCACCGACGTCCCCGACCTGCTCGAGCTCGCCACCGCGCAGCTCCTCGAGCTGCGCTACTACGACGCCTACCTCGACCGGGAGCTGGCCGGGATCCGCGGCGAGGTGGAGCGCGCCGGCCACGCCGGGATGTTCACCCGCCGTTACACCCGGCTGATGCGCCGGACCGCCGCGCTGCTGGTGGACATGTCGGAGATGGTGGACCGGGTGGAGAACGCGGTGAAGATCGTGGGCGACTTCTACCTGGCGCGGCTCTACCAGGCCGCGCTGGGGCGCTTCCGCCTGCCCGCATGGCAGGAGTCGGTGCTGCGCAAGCACCGGATGCTCTCGGAGGTGAACCGGATCCTCTCCGACGGCGCCGACACCCGCCGCGCCGAGTTGCTCGAGATCACCATCATCGTCCTCATCGCCTGGGAGATCCTGTGGGCGTTCTGGCGCCCCTGACGGCTTCCCGACCCCCTGAAAGGGCCGTTTCTGAGGCTTTTTTGATCTTCTCGCAGGGTGTACCGACGGATCAGCCCCATTTTAACGGCAAATCGCGCAGTCGGTAGTTGACTCGGGGATCCGAAAGCGATATCCGGGACGCACGTTTCGCCGGCCCGGCGCGGTTTTGCGGCGGTTTCCCGGCGGTGCCCCAAGGAGGGTCTCACATGAGCATGACGCAGGCTCAGTTCTTCACCGCCGTCGCCGAGAAGGCCGGTATCTCGAAGGCCCAGGCCAAGGCAGTGTTCACCGCTGTCGAGGAAGTCGTCATGAAGAGCCTCAAGTCCGCCGGCAAGATTCCGCTGGGTGGCCTCGGGGCCGTCAAGCTCCAGGCGCGCAAGGCGCGCATGGGCCGCAACCCGGCGACGGGCGAGGCCATCAAGATCGCCGCCAAGACGGTCGTCAAGATCGCCCCGGCGAAGGGTCTGAAGGACGCCTTCAACAAGAAGAGCAAGTAGCCGTCGCCGACGCAGGATCCGAGGGCCTGCCGGACGCGATCCGGCGGGCCCTCGCGCATTTCCGGGCCTCTTCCGGCGCCCGGATCTTCCTTGACAACCCCGGACCCGATCCGTAGCCTGCGAGGACTTTTTTCGAGGCATCTCCGACCTTTATGGCCCATCACGACGAGTCGTCCGCGGACAGCGGACCGCAGGCCATCGCCGACCTGCCCAGGGACAAGGTGGCCCGGTTCGACGCCGCGCTGCCCGAGATCCTGAAGCGCTATCCTCCCGACCACCAGGAGGCGGCGATGCTCGCCGCCCTGCGCCGGGCGCAGGAGATCTTCGGCTGGCTCTCCCCGGGGGCCCAGAAGCTCGTGGCCGACCGGCTGGGGGCTCCGGTCACCCGCGCGGAGGAGGTCGCCACCTTCTACGTGATGTACCACACGCGTCCGGTGGGCCGGCACGTGGTCGAGGTCTGCACCAACGTCTCCTGCTCGCTGGGCGGCGGCTACGACCTCTTCGAAGATCTGAAGAAGAAGCTCGGCGTCGACAACGGAGAGACCACCAAGGACGGGCGGATCACGCTGCGCCAGGTCGAGTGCCTGGGCTCCTGCGGCACCGCGCCGGTCATCCTGGTGGACGAGGAGATGCACGAGAGCCTCACCCCGCAGTCGGTCGAGCGGATCCTGGGAGCCCTCCTGTGAGCGACACCCTGATCCTCACCAAGCGCTGGCCCAAGAACGATCCGTCCCTGGCCGGCTACAAGGCCGACGGCGGCTACCGGAGCCTGGAGAAGGCGCTCGGCATGCCGCCCGCCGCCATCGTCGACGAGGTGAAGGCCTCCAACCTGCGTGGCCGCGGCGGCGCCGGGTTCTCCACCGGCCTCAAGTGGACCTTCCTGCCCAAGGACGTCCGCCCCCGCTACCTCTGCATCAACGCCGACGAGTCTGAGCCCGGGACCTTCAAGGACCGGTACATCTGCGAGTACGACCCGCACATGCTCGTCGAGGGCATCGCCATCACCTGCTTCGCCCTCGACATCCACCTGGCCTACATCTACATCCGCGGCGAGTTCGCCAAGCAGGCCCGCGCCCTCGAGACGTGCATCGAGGAGGCTTACGCGGCCGGGCTCATCGGCCCGAAGCTGGGCGGCAAGGCCGACTTCAAGCTCGACGTCCACGTGGTCCGCGGCGCCGGCGCCTACATCTGCGGCGAGGAGTCGGCCCTCATGGAATCGGTGGAGGGCAAGAAGGGCTACCCGCGCTTCAAGCCCCCCTTCCCGGCCATCGTCGGCCTGTGGGGAAAGCCCACCATCATCAACAACGTCGAGACGCTGGCCAACATCCCCTGGATCCTCGAGAACGGCGGGGCCGCCTTCGCCGCGCTGGGGGCGGGCAAGACCGGCGGAACGCGCCTCTTCGGCGTCTCCGGCAACGTGAAGCGACCGGGCGTCTACGAGAAGCCCGCCGGCTACAATCTCAAGAAGCTCATCATGGAGGACTGCGGGGGGACCGTCAGCGGCCGCCCCGTGAAGGCCGTCATCCCGGGCGGATCCTCCTCGCCGGTGCTGCGCGGCGACGAGATCGACGTCTCCCTCGAGCCCGACGCCATCAAGTCCGCCGGCACCATGTCCGGCTCGGGCGGCGTCATCGTCATGGACGACTCGGTCTGCATGGTCCGCGCGCTGGCGCGCATCGCCATGTTCTACGCCGAGGAGAGCTGCGGCCAGTGCACCCCCTGCCGCCAGGGCACCCCCTGGATGTGGAAGATCCTCGAGAAGATCGAGCGGGGCGAGGGCACCATGAAGGACCTGGCGCTCATCGAGCAGTTGCCCGGCAACATCATGGGGCAGACCATCTGCGCGCTCGGCGACGCCGCCGCCATGCCGGTGCAGAGCTTCGTGAAGAAGTTCCGGAACGAGTTCGTGGAGCACATCGAGGGACACGGCTGCAAGCACGGCGAGACCGCCTGGGGCGTCTCTCGCGGCTCCCGCGAGGCGCTGGTGGGCGGCAACCGTCAGCCGGTGAGGTGAGCGATGGGCATCACAGCCGAACAGGTCCTCTTCTGGATGTTCGCCGTCCCGCTCATCGCGTCGGCCGCCGGCGTGATCGCGGCCCGCAACCCGGTCTACGCCGCCATGAGCCTGGTCTCGGCCTTCTTCTGGCTGGCGGGCATCTACGTGCTCCTCACCGCGCACCTGCTGGCCTTCGTCCAGATCATCGTCTACGCCGGCGCCATCATGGTGCTCTTCCTCTTCGTGGTGATGCTGCTCTCGCTCACCGACGCCGAGCTGGGGCTCGAGAAGATCACCGCGCTCAAGTGGGTGGGGATCACCGGCACCATCGGCGTCCTGGTCCTGCTGGTGAGCGCGTTCGTCCAGTCCGGCCCGCGTGCCATGAAGGCGGTGGGGGAGGACTTCGGCACGGTGCGGGCGGTGGGACGGATCCTCTTCACCCAGTACCTGCTCCCCTTCGAGGCCACCAGCGTGCTCCTCCTCGTCGCCATCGTGGGCGCGGTGGTGGTGGCCAAGGAGAAGATCTAGCCATGGTGCCCGTGTCCAACTACCTGGCCCTGGCCGCCTTCCTCTTCGCCATCGGCTTCGCCGGCGTGCTCGTGAAGAAGAACGCCATCATCGTCTTCATGTGCATCGAGCTGATGCTCAACGCCGCCAACCTCACCTTCCTGGCCTTCGCGCGCCAGCAGGGCTCCATGTCCGGCCACGCCATCGCCTTCTTCGTCATCGCGGTGGCCGCCGCCGAGGCCGCGGTCGGCCTGGCCATCGTCATCGCCGTCTACCGCTCTCGCGGCACGGTGTCGGTGGACGAGGTCGAGACCCTGCGCGACAGCTGAGGCCTCACCCGTCGTCGATCTCGAAGCGGTGCACCGGGTGGGGGAGGTCGGTCGAGGTCCGCCGCACCAGTTCCTTCAGCCGCCCGGTCCGCATGTCGTAGACCCAGCCGTGCAGCCAGGGGCGCCCCTCGGTCTTCCAGGCCCGCTGCACCACCGAGGTCTTGGCCAGGTGGTCCACCTGCTCGATCACGTTCAGCTCCACGAGCCGCCGCGACCGGGCCTCCTCGTCGGGGAGCGCCGCCAGCTCGTCCTGGTGCCGTTCGGCGCAGTCCTTGATGTTCTGCAGCCAGCGGTTGATGAGTCCGAAGTCGCGCCCCGACATGGCCGCATTGACACCGCCGCAGCCGTAATGCCCACAGACGATGATGTGGCGCACCCGCAGCGCCTGCACCGCGTAGAAGATCACGGTGAGCATGTTGAGGTCGGTGTGGACCACCTGGTTGCCGACGTTGCGGTGGACGAAGAGGTCGCCGGGCTGGCAGCCGGTGACGGTCTCGGCCGGGACCCGGCTGTCGGAGCAGCCGATCCACACGTACTCCGGGTCCTGGTTGTCCTTCAGCCGGGAGAAGAAGTCGGGGCGCTCGGCGGTGCGCTCCGCCACCCAGCGCTCGTTGAAGTCGAGGAGGCGCTTGTAGCCGTCCATGCCCATGCCCGGGGAGGTTAGCAGAACCCGCGCTAGCCTTCCGCTCTCGTCTCCCGGGCCATGAGCGCGCGCACGGCGGCCCGCGGTTCCTCGCCCTGGTACAGGATGCGGTGGACGGCCCCGCAGATGGGCATCTCCACGCCGAGCCGGGCGGCGAGGAGGTCCACGCTCTTCGCGTTCAGGACGCCCTCCGCCACCTGACCGAGCTCGCGCTGGATCTCCTCGAGCTTCCGCCCCGTGCCGAGCCCGAGGCCGACCCGGTAGTTCCGGGACTTCTCGGAGGAGCAGGTGAGCACGAGGTCGCCGAGCCCCGAGAGACCCAGCAAGGTGAGCGGGACCGCGCCCTTGGCCACCGCCAGGCGGGTGATCTCGGCGAGGCCGCGGGTGATGAGGGCCGACCGGGCGTTCGCGCCCAGCCCCAGGCCGTCGCACAGGCCGGTGGCGATGGCCACCACGTTCTTGGCGCAGCCGCCGATCTCGACCCCGGCCACGTCGGAGGAGGTGTAGGGCCGGAAGGTCCGGGTGTGGAAGGCGCCCTGCACCAGCCTGGCGACCCGGTCCCAGCGCCCGGCCACGGTGACCGCGGTGGGCGCGCCGCGCGCCGCCTCGACGGCGAAGGACGGCCCGGAGAGGAAGGTGAGGTAGGGGTGCAGGTCCACCGGCAGCACGTCCTCCAGGACCTCGCTCATCGTCATCAGCGTCTCGACCTCGACGCCCTTCGCAACCGAGCAGACGGGGATCCCCGGACGGAGGGCGGGCCGGGCCTGCAGGGCCACGGGGCGCACGGCGTGGGAGGGGACGGCGATCACCACCAGCTCGGCACCCTCCAGGGCGCGCGCCAGGTCGGGCTCGGAGCGGAGCGTCTCCGGGAGCGGGATGCCCGGAAGGTACCGGGTGTTCTCGTGGCGGGCCGCGATGGTCGCGAGCGGCGCACCGTCCACGTCCCAGATGGCGACCGGGAAGCCCTTCCCGGCCAGCACGGCGCCGAGGGCGGTGCCCCATGAACCGGCGCCGAGCACCGTGGATCGCATGTCGCTCCTCCCTTCTCGGGACATCCTATGCCGCCAGGCCGGAGGGTTTCACCCGGCCCGGCTGCGCGGGGTCCCGGGACACCTGAAATAGGGCGCCCGGGCCGCCGTATGGGAAGGCACAAGGAGAAACGCCATGAAGAACCTCGCCATCGTCGCCTTCGCCCTCGCCCTGCAGATCGGCTTCCTCGTCCAGATCGCCTCGCTGTGAGCCGCGGTGACGCGGCACGGACGTCGCGGTAAGCTCCCGGCCCATGCTCGCGCGCTGCGCCTTCTGCCAGAAACCCTTCGACACCGACCGATTCGGGGTGCAGCCCTGCCCCCACTGCGGCCAGCAGGTCCACCTCGCCGACCCGAACGCGCCGGCGCAGACGCAGCCGGTGGCACAGCCGGCTCCTCCCCCCGCCGCCCCGCCCCCCGGTTACCCGCCCCCCGGTTACCCGCCCCCCGGCTACCCGCCCGGCGCCCCCGGCCCCGGCGCGCCCTGGGCCGTGGGCGAGGCCGACGCCCCCTTCGTCCACCGGGCGACGCAGGGCCGGATCTCCACCTACGTCTCCACCTGGAAGCTCTCCTGCCTCCAGCCCGCCGAGTTCTTCCGGTCGGTGAAGGTCGGCGCGCCCGGCTCGGCGGTCCTCTTCGGGGTCATCGCCATGACCCTGGCGAGCTGGTTCCAGACCCTCTACGGCGCGCTCATGGGCGCGGCCACCCGGGGGATGATCGAGGACGTGCTGAAGCAGGTGCCCCAGGGATCCCAGTTCCAGGACACCTGGATGATGCAGTGGATGTCCGGGGTCACCGTCGTCGGCACCCTGGGCCAGCTCATCGCCGCCCCCTTCATCTCCGCCATCTGGATCCTCCTCTGGGCCGGCGTCTACCACGTGGCGCTGCTGGTCCTCGGCGCCGCCTCGCGCGGGTTCGAGGCCACGCTCACCGTGGTGGGCTACGCCTCGGGCGCGATGCTCGTCGGCGCGGCGCCGGTGCCCGGCCTGGCCAACCTGGTGGGCGCGGTCTGGTTCGCCTTCGCCGCCGCCGCCGGCTTCCGGGAGGCCCAGCGGACCACCACCGGCAAGGCCTGGACGGCGCTCCTCCTTCCCTACCTGGCCGTCTGCGCCTGCTGCTGCGCGGCGGGGTGGATGATGGTCACCGGCCTCTCCGGCCTGAAGGTCCACGGAGGCTGACGGCCATGGTCCCGGTCGCGCGCCGCCGAGGTCGTCCCGGGATCCCCGAGGCCTTCGCGGCCGTCGCCGCCCTCTCCTTCCTGGTGGCGCGCTTCGTCCCGGTGCTCGCCATTCACTCCGAGTGCCCATTCCGGGCGCTCACCGGGCTGCCCTGCGCCTCCTGCGGCATGACCCACGCCTTCGTGGCGCTGGCCCGGGGCGAGGCGGGAGCGGCCTGGTCGGCGAGCCCGCTGGGCGCGCTGCTGGCCGGGGGCGCCTGGCTCTACGCCGTCCTCGACCTCCTCCGGGTGGCGGCCGGCCTCCCCTGGCCGCGCCTCTCCGAGCGGGCCTGGCGCGCCATGGCCGTGGGCGCGGTGGGCGCCGCCGCCCTCAACTGGGGGTGGATGCTGCTCCGCGCGGTGACGGCGTGACCGGTGAGGACCGGCTGGGCTGGGCGATCGTCGCCGCGAGCTACCTCCTCGGCTCGATCCCCTTCGGGCTCCTGCTCGGTCGCTTCGTCGCCGGCGTGGACGTCCGGGAGGAGGGCTCCGGCAACATCGGCGCCACCAACGTGGCCCGCACCGCCGGCCGGCGACTGGGGGTGCTCACCCTGGTCCTCGACGCGGCCAAGGGCGCCATCCCGGTGGGGGTCGCCGCCTGGGTGCTCGGGGTCCCGCACGACTCCGCCTGGCCGGCCGCGGCCGGGCTGGCCGCCTTCCTCGGGCACGTCTTCCCGGTCTGGCTGCGCTTCCGGGGAGGGAAGGGGGTGGCCACCGCGCTCGGGGCCTTCCTGGCCCTCACCCCGTGGCTCACGCTGGGCGCCGCCATGGTCTTCGGCGCGGCCTTCGCCGCGAGCAAGGTGGTCTCGGTGAGCTCGCTCGCAGCCACGGCGGCGCTGGCCGTGGGCGCGGCCGTCGTCCACGGGAAGAGCGCCCCGGTCACCCAGGTGGCGCTCTTCGTGCTCCTCGTCATCGTGGTCCGCCACCAGTCGAACATCCGGCGGATGCTGCGGGGCGAGGAGTCGCGGCTGCCGCCCCGTCCCTAGAGATTCGGGACCGGGTTCATCTCCCCGGCCGGGCGGATGAGGACCTGGCGCGGCTTGACGCCGTTGGGCGGCCCGACCACTCCCTCGCGCTCCATGCGCTCGACGATCTTGGCGGCCTTGTTGTAGCCGAGCCGCATCTCCCGCTGGAGCTTGGAGACCGAGACCTCCTCCATGCGGGAGACCAGCGCCAGCGCCTCGTCGTAGACCGGGTCCTCGTCGTCGTCGTCGCGCCGGGAGTCGCCGGCCCCGTCGCGCGCCTTCAAGATCGAGTCGTCGAAGACCGGACGCCCCTGCTGCTTGAGGAACCCGACCACGCCGGCGATCTCCTCCTCGGAGACGAAGGCGCCCTGCACGCGGGTGACCGGCTGGGTGGCGGTGAGGACCAGCATGTCGCCGTCGCCGAGCAGCGCCTCGGCGCCCGGGCCGTTGATGATGGTGGTCGAGTCGTGGCGCGAGGCCAGCCGGAAGCTGATGCGGGCCGGGAAGTTGTTCTTGATCATCCCGGTGATGACGTCGGTGGAGGGGCGCTGCGTGGCCACGATGAGGTGGATGCCGGTGGCCCGGGCCTTCTGGGCCAGGCGGGCCAGCGAGATCTCCACCTCGCGCGGCGCGGTCATCATGAGATCGGCCAGCTCGTCGATGACCACCACCATGTAGGGGAGCTTCTGGGGGAGCTTCTTCTCGCCGGGGACGGGGGCCCGGAGCGGATCCTCGAAGAGCGGGACCTGCTCCTCGCGGGCCAGCCGCGCCGCGGCCTCCTCCTCTGTTTCACCTTCGGTCACATCGACGACGAGCAGCTTCCGGGGCGGCGGCTCGTCCTGGTCGCCGAAGGTGCGACCCTCGGCGCGAAGCTTCTCGACCTTGGCGTTGTAGGACTTGAGGTCCTTCGAGCCGGTGTCGGCCAGGATCTGGGTGCGCCGCTCCATCTCGTCCACGGCCCACTGGAGCGCCCGGGCCGCCTTCTGCGGATCGGTCACCACCGGCAACAGCAGATGGGGGATGTCCTCGTAGATGGAGAGCTCGGTCATCTTCGGGTCCACCATGATCATGCGCACCTGGTCCGGCGCGTGCCGGTAGAGGAGCGAGAGGATCATGGTGTTCAGCCCCACCGACTTGCCGGCGCCGGTGGTGCCGGCGATGAGCAGGTGGGGCATCTTCTGGAGGTCCACGGTGTAGGGGATGCCCTCGATGTTCTTGCCGAGCGCCAGCGGCAGGAGCCCGGCGGCGCGGTCGAAGGCGTCGCACTCGATGACGTCGCGCAGGTAGACGTTGGCCCGGTCGCGGTTCGGAACCTCGATGCCCACCACGCCCTTGCCGGGGATGGGCGCGATGATGCGAATGCGCGTGGCCGACAGGGCCATGGTGAGTTCCTTGTCGAGGTTCTCGATCCGGGAGAGCTTCACCCCGGCCACCGGCATGAACTCGTAGAGCGTGACCACCGGCCCGGGCCGGATGTGCCGGATGGCGCCGTCCACGCCGTGCTGCCGCAGCGTCGAGACGATGATCTCGGCCACCTTCTGCATGCCGGCCTCGTCGAGCTCCCCCTTGGGCTGCTCGTGGCGGGTGAGCAGGTCCACCGACGGGAGCTTGAACACCTCGCCCGACTGCATGAAGGCGAACTCGGGAGCGTCCTTCGACCTCTTCTTCTTGCCGCGCTCCTGCATGGCCGCCGAGACCACGATCTCCGGGCGGGCCGGGCCGGACTCGAGCGGCAGCGGGTCGGGCGTGGGCTCGGGGGGGACGGCGGCGACCACGAGCGGCTGCGGCGTGGGGATGGGATCCTCGCCCTTCTCCTCCTTGCCGCGGCGGCGGCGCCGGGGAAGCTCGTCCTCCTCCTCGTCGGCGGTGGCCCAGGCCGGTTCGTCGTCGAGCCGCCCGCGCTTCTTCTCCCGGACCAGAGCGCCGGCCATGGCGCGCCCTTCCCGCTCGTCGCCCGAGGCGGCCTCGATCACGGCGGCCCCGTCGAGCTCCTCCTCGCGGGCCCGCAAGGCGGCCTCCTCGGCGCGCATCTCGGCCACCGCGGCGCGGTGCCGGTCGATGGCGACCGCGATCCGGTGGACCGACCAGTTCCAGGCGGAGCGGATGGCCGTCCAGGCGACCGCCCAGACCTGCTGGACCTTCACGTCGGTGGCCACGATGAGCGCCACCACGGCGCCGGCCCCCACCACGAGCGCCGTCCCGACCGGGCCGATGAGCGACTCGGCCCGGCTGCAGAGCAGCCGCCCGACCACCCCGCCCGGCGCGAAGCTGGCGATCCCGCGGCCGGAGAGGAAGAGGTGGGCCAGGGTGGCGACGGAGGCGGTGAGGACCACGTAGGCGGCGGACCCGACCAGGGTGACCCGGGGCGACTGGCCGCGGAAGAGGGCGATGGCGGTGACGACGAGGGCCACCGGCAGGACCAGGGCCGAGAACCCCAGCACCTGGTAGAGCGCCCGCGCGACGTGGTGCCCGACCGGGCCGACCAGGTTCGAGGCCGGTGGCACACCGTGGGTGATGAGCTGCCCGTCGAGGGCCGAGAATGTGACGAGCGCGATGGCCAGGACCGTCCCGAGCGCGAGCAGTCCGACGGCCAGGATGTCTCGCCCCATGCCGGTCTTCCCGGAGCCCCCGTCGCGGCTCTTCTCGGACTTCCGGTTGCCCTTCTGCTTTCCCATGGATCCTCGGCGATATCGCGGGTGTAGGGGCGCATGCGCCCCCGGAGCCGACGATATCGTCGGAGGGAGAAGGGTCAATTTTTCCGCCGGGATCGGCAGCTTGCGCGGGTCCGTGCATCGGGGCTACCTTGGACGGCCTCCCATGGACGTCCGCTGCGAGCGATGCCGGGCAGAGTATGTCGTGGACGACGCCCGGATCCCCGAGGCGGGCGTGAAGGTCGGCTGCACCCAGTGCGGCCACGGGTTCCTGCTCAGGAAGAGGGTGCTCGCCGTCGCCGTGCCCTTGAAGGGGGGCGACGGGGACACTCCGGTTCCCCTCCCCGAGCTCGCGCCCGCGACCGGCGATGCGACCGACCCCGGGGAGGGCGCCGCACGGGGCGAATGGCGGCTCCGGCAGGGGTCGGGCGCGGTCTTCCCGTTCCGCGAGATCTCCACCCTGCAGCGCTGGATCGTCGAGCGGAAGGCCTCGCGGGACGACGAGGTGGCCTCGGCCCGGGACGGGGAGGCCTGGCGCCGGCTGGGCGACATCCCCGAACTGCGGAGCTTCTTCTCCGTGGTCGAGAAGGCCGGCCGGGGGGGCGAGCCGAGGCCGGAACGGGGGGCGGCCGAGACCCCCACCGCGCCGGGGATGGAGGATCCCGCCTGGGCGAGCGATCCGGGCCAGCCTGCCCGCAGGACCACCCGCTCGCTCCCCGTGGTACCGCGGCCGAGGCGCCGCGTGGTCTGGGTGGCGCTCCTCGTGTTCGCGCTGCTGGGCGTGGCGGCCGGCACCGTCTACCTCAGGCGCGGGGCGGAGGCCGCAGCCGAGGCCGCGGCGGTCGCAGCGGCGGACGCTCAGGCCAAGGTCCCACCGCCCGCGATGGTGCCGCCCGCGAAGCCGGTGGTCCAGGTCCCCGTCCAGGCTGCCGCCGAGCCCGCCCGGGAGGCCGCGCCGCCGGCGGCACCGCCGGCCGGGCCGGAGAGCACCGTCGCCACCGCCGCTCCGGCCGCGACCGCTGCCCCTCCGGTTGCGCCCCCCTCCCCGCTCCGCACCCTGCTGGCCCAGGCCCGGGACCAGCGGGACCGTGGCCGGAGCGAGGCGGCGCTCGACCTCTACGGCCGGGCGCTGGCCATCGACGGGAGAAACGCCGCCGCCCTCGCCGGGCGCGGGGCGTGCTATCTGGATCTCTCGCGGTACGCCCAGGCGGAGGCCAGCTTCGAGGCAGCGCTCGAGGCCGACCCCCGCTCCGCCGAGGGGCTCTTCGGCCTGGCCGAGACCTACCGCTACATGGGGAAGAAGGGCGACGCCGTGGCCTGGTACGAGAAGTTCCTGGCCGTTCGGCCAACCGGAGACGACGCAGCAGCGGCGCGGCGCCTCATCAGCCAGCTGAAGGAGTGAACGAATGTCGGACACCGTGAAGCCCTCCCACACCGAGGACGACTACTTCGCGAAGGAGGACGCCGAGAAGAAGCGCAAGCTCGCGCTGAACGTCCACAAGGCCATGGCCGCCGACGAGGCGCGCCGGCTCAAGGACCTGCACCGGGGGCACTGCCCCAACTGTGGCCAGTCCATGCACGAGGTGAAGCTCCGCGGCGTGGAGGTGGACATCTGCTTCGCGTGCAACGGCATCTTCCTCGAGGCCCACGAGGTCGAGGCCTTCCAGGGGCAGATCAACGAGGGCCGGCGCGGCGTGGTGGCGGCCGTCCTCAACTGGCTGAAGCCCGAATCGGGCCAGAAGTAGCCCGAGGATGGCGCTGTCCACCGAAGAGGTCCGGCGCATCGCCGCGCTGGCCAGGCTCCGGCTCTCGCCAGAGGAGGAGACCCGTCTCGCCGGCGAGCTCTCGGCCATCCTCGACTACGTCCGGCAGCTCGAGGAGCTCGACGTCTCCGCGGTCGAGCCCATGACCCACGCCCTCGCCGCCGGGGAGACCCCCTTCCGCGTGGACGAGGTGCTGCCCGGCCTGCCGCTCGACGAGGCCCTCGCCAACGCGCCGGCGCGCGCCGGGAACTGCTTCCAGGTGCCCAGGATCATCGAGTGAGCGCTCCTTCCATCCTCGACCGGTCGCTCACCGACCTGTCCCTCGCCCTCTCCCGGAGCGAGGTGTCCGCCGAGGAGATCACCCGCGCCTGCCTGGCCCGGATCGAGGAGACCGACGGGAGGATCCACGCCTTCCTGCGGGTCGCGCCGGAGCGTGCCATCGCCGCTGCGCGCGCCTCCGACGCCCGGCGCGCCAGGGGGGAGGCGCGCTCCCGCCTCGACGGCGTGCCCATCGCGCTGAAGGACATCTTCCTCACCAAAGGGCTCGAGACCACCGCCGGGTCGCGCATCCTCGAGGGCTTCGTCCCGCCCTTCGACGCCACGGTGGTGGAGCGGCTCGAGGCGGCCGGGGCGGTGGTGGTGGGCAAGCTCAACATGGACGAGTTCGCCATGGGCTCGTCC
>CAIQRS010000134.1 GCA_903874275.1 uncultured Anaeromyxobacter sp. | reverse complement strand
CCGGCCTCGGTGGACGAGATGATCCTCCGCGCCGACGAGCTCATGTACAAGGCCAAGCGATCCGGCAAGGACCGCTGGCAGGCCGGGTCGTGGGACGCGACGGAGAACAGTACGTGAAGCTCGTCGCCACCTGCGCCCGGGGCACCGAGGGCGCGGTGCGCGGGGAGCTCGCCTCCCTGGGGATGAAGCACCTCCGGGGGTCCCGCGGCGCGGTCACCTTCGAGGGGCGCATGGAGGCCGGCATGCGGGCCTGCCTCTGGTCCCGCACCGCCATGCGGGTGCTCGCGCCGCTCGCCTCCTTTCCCTGCCCCGACGCCGCGGCGCTCTACGACGGGGTCCGCACCGTGGACTGGACCGAGTGGCTGAACGTGAAGACCACGCTCTCGGTGGCCGCGTCCGGGACCGCCCCGGGGCTGCACCACACCGGCTTCGTCGCGCTCAAGGTGAAGGACGGCATCGTGGACTCCCTGCGCGACGCGCTGGGCGGCCGCCCCGACGTGGACACCCGGGATCCCGACGTCCGCATCGTGCTCCACCTCTCGCGCGGGCAGGCCGAGCTCTCCCTCGACCTCTCCGGCGCCCCCCTCTACCGGCGCGGCTGGCGCAACACGGTGACGGAGGCCCCGCTCAAGGAGACGCTGGCCGCCTCCATGCTGGCGCTCGGCGAGGTGGCGGCCGACCGCCCCTTCCTCGACCCGCTCTGCGGCTCGGGGACGCTCGCGGTGGAGCAGGCCCTCTCGGCCCGCCGGATCGCACCGGGGCTGGGGCGCGTCTTCGGCTTCCAGCGCTGGCCCCGCTACCGCGGGGAGTGGCAGTCCTCCTGGGATCGGATGAAGGAGGAGGCGAGGGGCGCGATCCTCCCCCGCGCCCCGGCCCCCATCCGCGCCAGCGACCGCGACGAGGAGGCGCTCGACGCGGCCCGGCGGAACGGGAGGGCGGCGGGGGTCGAGGCGGACATCGAGCTCCTGCTCGCCGAGGCCCGCACCGTGGAGCCCTTCGGCGAGGGTGGCACCATCTGCACCAACCCCCCCTACGGGGAGCGGATCGGCGGCCAACCCCTGCAGCTGGCCGGGTTCTACCGGGGGCTCGCCGAGGCCTTCCAGCGCTTCCACGGGTGGAGCGTCCTCGTCCTCTCGGGCAATCCCCTGCTGGAGCGGAACCTGGGCCTGCGCCCCGAATGGACCCACCGGCTCTGGAACGGACCGCTCGAGGTGAACCTGGTCCGCTGCCGCGTCCCGTAGCTCCAACTTTCCCGGTGTCCGGGCCGCTCCCTCGGTTAGGATCCGCCGGAACGTCTTGCCCCTCGGGTCTCCCCGGCGGTTTCGAGAAAGGGTCTCACATGAAGACGCTGCTCCGCGCCATCGTCCCCGCCCTGGCCGTCCTGGTGATCTCCTCCTGCACCACCACCAACCTGGTCCAGACCTGGCGCGACCCCAACTACCGGGCGCAGCCGGTGAGCCGCATCTTCATCATCGGCGTGATGCCGAACGACATGTACCGGGTCCAGTTCGAGAACGGCCTCGCCCAGGCGCTGCTCGCCAAGGGCTTCCAGGCCTCCACCTCGGCCGGCGCCTTCCCGCCCGGCCAGCTCGACAAGGAGAAGGTGAAGCAGTACGTGGCCGACAACAAGGTGGACCTGGTCATCGTGCAGCGTCTCACCAAGAAGACCACCGAGGAGTACGTGCCGCCCAGCATGACCTACGTGCCGGCCGCGCCCTACTACGGCGGCTACTACGGTGCGTACGGCTACGGCTACGGCGCGGTCTACTCCCCGGGCTACATCAGCGAGCAGACCAACGTGCTCGCCGAGACCAACGTCTACTCCACCCACGCCATCCCCGAGTCGCTGGTGTGGAGCGGCCAGTCCAACACCTTCAACGTGCAGGACGCCCAGAGCGCCGCCCAGTCGCTGTCGTCGCAGCTGGTGGCCGACCTCGTGAGGGCGCAGATCCTGGTCAAGTAAGGGATGCGCCTCCCCCCGGTACGGACCGCGGCCCTCCTCGGAGTGGCGGCGCTGTCGCTCGCCTTCCCGCGCGACGCCTTCGGTTGAGGCGTCTCCGCGCCCGTGGGTCCCACGGCGATGGCGAGGAGGGTGTGCGACGCCGACGACGGCGCCGATCCGTCGGGTCCCGCGCCCGCGCCTGGGCCGGTCTGGCGGGTGGCCGCCGCCTTCGGCTGGCTGGCGTCGGAGCTGCGCTTCGGCAACGTCAGCGCACCGTTCGTCCAGCGCAGCGTGGCCGCATCGGTCACCCGGCAGCTCGATCGGGCCTGGTCGGTGACCGCCGGCGCGGGCGCCGTGATCTCGGGGAGCATCGACGCCGGTGGGGCGAGCTACGTGATGGACCCGGGCTGGCTGGTCCGGCTCGGCGCGACCTGGATGGCGCTGGACGGCAGCGGTCCGTGGCCCTTCGTGGCGCTGTCGGCCAGCCTGGCCGCCTCCGGCGTGAACACCACCGGGCCGGGCGGGGTGAAGGCCCCGCTCACCTCCCTCGACGCAGGGCTCTCGGCGAGCGCGGGGAAATCGATCGCGGGGATCGTCGCCCCCTACGTCGGCGCCAAGGTCTTCGGCGGGCCGGTCTTCTGGCAGCTCGCCGGCGCGTCCGTCACCGGCACCGACGTGGCCCACTGGCAGGTCGCCTTCGGCGTGGCGGCCAACCTGCCGTTGGGCATCGACCTCCTCGTCGAGTGGGCGCCCTTCGGCGCCACCTCGGCGGTGGGGCAGGTGGGCTTCGCCTTCTAGCCTCCCTGCATCTTCTTCAGCCGGGCCTCGAGCCGCTGCACGGTCCTGGGATTTTGCTGGGCCTTCGGCAGCGTGCCGGCGTAGGCGAGGGCCTCCTCGATGGCCTTGCGCGCGCCCGCGCCGTCGCCCTTCGCCTCCAGGATGGAGGAGCGCTGGGTGAGCACGCGGATCTTCCGCGGCCCGTAGGCCAGGGCGAGCGCCCGGCCGTTCGCGGAGAGCGCCTCGTCGGTCCTCTCGAGTTCCAGGTAGAGGATGGCCAGCCGGAAGGGAGGGTTGTAGTCCTTCGGCGCGGCCTTCTCCGACTCGGCCATGAGCGGCACGGCGCGCCCCGGGTCGTGGAGGTCCATGGCGGCGCCCACGATCCAGGAGTCGAGCATGGTGCGGGCCTCCGGGGTCTTGCCGGCGGCCCGCTCCGCGACCAGGAACTTCCAGGCCTCCTCGGTGCGGGCCCTCGCCCCCTTCTCGTCGCCAGCCTTGGTGCGGGCCGCGGCGAGGGCGTCGTAAAGCCCGGCCCGGTCGTCGGCCAGCACGCCGGGGAGCTTCACCGCCTCGGCGGCCAGCGGCTCGAGACTGGCCGCGGCCCCCCTCGCCCAGGGCGCGTCGGCGTCGTTGGCGCAGGCGAGCCCCAGCGAGACCACGTTGGCGAAGGACTGCCCGCGCGCCATCCCGGGGGCCTCGGCCAGCGCCACCTCGGCGCAGCGGCGCGGCTCCCCGGACGCCTGGAGCCCGATGACCAGCGACTCGAGCGTCCGCGACCGGCGCGGCCAGTTCGGCCCACCCGCGGCGAGCGCCTTCTCCCAGAGAGCGACCGCCTCGGCGGTGCGGCCGGCGCCGTTCTCGCGGTCGCCCCGGGCGAGCAGCGCGTCGGCCCCCTCCCCGGCCCCGCCCTTCACCGCACGTTCACCGTCGACGAGGAGCCGGACCAGGTCGTCGGCCGTGGCGGTGCCCAGCCACTTGAGCACCGGCTTCTCGGTGACCTGGTCGATGACCAGGAACGTGGGCCAGACCTCGATGGGGAACTTCTCGAGGAACCCGGCGTTGCCTTCCTTCTCGGTGTCGATGTCGAGCCAGACGAACCGCCCGGCCATCTTCACGAGCGCAGGGTCACGCAGGACCGTGGCGCGCATGAAGTTGCACGTCTTTCACCAGGGGGCCCAGGTGTCCACGAAGACCGGGACCTGGCGGGCCCGGGCCTCGGCGAGCGCCTTCGGCCAGTCGTCGGAGATCCATTCCGGGCCGGCCGCGCCGGCGAGCGCGGGAGCGGCGAGCAGGGTGGCGAGGAGGAGGGAGCGGAGAGGTTGCATGGCCCAGCAAGTCTAGCCGAGGATGGCGCCCCATGCCCGTCCAGAGCCCCTACCCCCACCTCCTGGCGCCGCTCGACCTCGGGTTCACCCGCCTGGCCAACCGGGTGCTCATGGGCTCCATGCACACCGGGCTCGAGGACCGGGCCCGGGACTTCCCGCGGCTGGCCGCCTACTTCGCCGAGCGGGCCCGCGGCGGGGTGGGACTCATGGTGACGGGCGGCTTCGCCCCCAACGTGGAGGGCTGGCTCACCCCGCTGGGCTCGCGGCTCGCCACCCACGGCGCGGCCCGCTCCCACCGCACCATCACCGACGCCGTCCACGCCGAGGGGGGCAAGATCGCGCTGCAGATCCTCCACGGCGGCCGCTACGGCTACCACCCCTTCACCGTCGCCCCCTCCCGCATCAAGGCCCCCATCAATCCATTCACCCCGCGTGAACTGTCGGCGGCCGGGGTGGAGCGGCAGATCCGGGCCTTCGCCCGCTGCGGAGCACTGGCCCGCGAGGCCGGCTACGACGGCGTGGAGGTCATGGGCTCCGAGGGATATTTCGTGAACGAGTTCCTGGCCCCCCGCACCAACCGGCGCACCGACCGCTGGGGCGGGAGCCCGGAGAACCGCATGCGCCTGCCGGTGGAGATCGTCTCCCGGCTCCGCGAGGCGGTGGGACGCGACTTCATCGTGATCTTCCGCCTCTCCATGCTGGACCTCGTCCCCGACGGGAGCACCTGGGACGAGGTGGTTGCGCTGGCCCGGGCGCTGGAGGCGGCCGGGGTCACCATCCTCAACACCGGCATCGGCTGGCACGAGGCCCGGGTGCCCACCATCGCCACCTCGGTGCCGCGCGCCGCCTTCACCTGGGTCACCCGCAAGCTGCGGGGGCTGGTGGGGATCCCGGTCTGCACCACGAACCGCATCAACACCCCGGAGGTGGCCGAGAAGGTGCTCTCCGACGGCGACGCCGACATGGTCTCGATGGCCCGCCCGTTCCTGGCCGACCCGGCGCTGGTCGCCAAGGCCGCGGCCGGCCGCGCCGACGAGATCAACACCTGCATCGCCTGCAACCAGGCCTGCCTGGACCACGTCTTCCAGCGGAAGACCTGCACCTGCCTGGTCAACCCGCGCGCCTGCCACGAGACCGAGCTGACCTGGGAGCCGGCCGCGACACGGAAGAAGGTGGCCGTCGTCGGCGCCGGGCCGGCCGGGCTGGCCTGCGCCACGCTGCTCGCCGAGCGGGGGCACGCGGTGGACCTCTTCGACGCCGCCGCGGAGATCGGCGGCCAGTTCAACATGGCGCGGCGCATCCCCGGCAAGGAGGAGTTCGCCGAGACCCTGCGCTACTTCCGGCGGCGCATCGAGGTGACCGGCGTCCGACTCCACCTGGGCCGGCGGGTCGGGGCGGACGCGCTCGTCGCCGGTGGCTACGACGAGGTGGTGCTGGCCACGGGCGTGGTCCCGCGCGACCCGCGCATCCCCGGCCAGGAACATCCCATGGTGCTCTCCTACGTCGACGTCCTGGCCCGCGGGAAGCCGGTGGGTCGCCGGGTGGCGATCGTGGGGGCGGGCGGCATCGGCTTCGACGTCGCCGAGTTCCTGGTCCACTCTGGCCACGGTCCCGACCTCGCGGCCTGGATGGCCGAGTGGGGAGTTTCCGACCCGGAGACGGCGCGCGGGGGGCTCACCACGCCACGCCCGCCCGCCCCGGCGCGGGAGGTGATCCTGCTGCAGCGAAAGGCCGCCAAGCCCGGAGCGGGCCTGGGCAAGACCACCGGCTGGATCCACCGGGCCGCGCTCAAGGCCCGCAAGGTGGAGATGCTCGGCGGGGTGAGCTACGACCGCATCGACGACCGGGGGCTCACCGTCGGCTTCGGCAGGGAGCCCCGCAAGACCCGGCTGCTCGAGGTGGACAGCGTGGTGCTCTGCACCGGGCAGGAGCCGCTGCGCGACCTCGAGGCCCCGCTTCGGGCGGCCGGCGTCCGGGTCCACCTCGTGGGCGGGGCGGACGTGGCCGCCGAGCTCGACGCCCGGCGGGCCATCGACCAGGGCACGCGGGTGGCGGCGCGCCTCTGATCGAGGTCGGTGCGCCGGCTACCGGGCCGCGACGGGACCGGTGGCCTGGCTTGCGGCCGGCTTCGCGGCCGGGGCGGTGCGCGGGGCGGGCGCGGCGGTCGTCGTGGCGGCCATCCCGGCGGACGAGGTCCTCATCTGCGGCCACATCGGGTCGGAGTAGACGCTCCCCTGCGCGACCGCGATGTCCGGGACGCCCACGCCGTCGGAGCGGTTCGCGGCGACGAGCGCCGACCCGTTGACCTGGATGGCGGTGGGGTCGGCAGCCGAGGCGGGGCTGTACAGGGGGATGCCCGGCATGGGGTTCTCGAGGGCCGGCCACATCGGATCCCTGCAGACGGTGCAGTCCTGCGCCGGGTCGGCGGCGAGGGCGGGGGCGGCGAGGCAGGCGAGGACGGCGGCGACGGCGAGGCGGCTGTTCCAGTTGCTCATGGGTGATCCCTTTCGTGGATGGTGACAGTGTCAACATATAGGGAGGGATGTGGACGCTGTCAACTTCATTTGGCTCGGGTAGGATGCGCCGGTGAGATCCCCTCCCCGATCCGCCCCGCGCCCTCCCCGGACGCCGCGCAGGCCAGTGGCCAAGAAGGAGGGGAGCTTTCACCACGGCGACCTGGAATGGGCGCTCCTGGAGGCGGCCAGCCAGCTGCTCGAGAAGGAGGGGCCGTCCGGGGTGGGGCTACGGGCCGCCGCCCGCCTGGCAGGGGTCTCCCACAACGCCCCCTACCGCCACTTCAGGAACCGGGAGTCGATCCTGGCCGCCCTGGCCGCCCGCGGGCTCGACGAGCTGGGCGACCGGATGGCGAAGGCCGCCCGGGGGCACGAGGACGCGCGCCGTGCGCTCGTCGCCATCGCCGAGACCTACGTGTCCCTGGCGGCGGAGCGGCCGCACCTCTTCCGGCTCATGTTCGGCCAGGAGGTGGCCGACAAGGAGCGTTACCCGGCGGTCCGCGAGGCCGGGCTTCGCGCCTACCAGGTGCTCGTGGACACCATCCTCGAGGGGCAGCGGTCGGGCGCCATCCGCCCGGGGAGCCCGGAGGAGCTGGCGCTCGGCCACTGGGCCATCGTCCACGGGGTGGCGTCGCTCCACGTGGACGGGCGGATGCTGGAGGAGCGGGCCCGGGAGCGGGGCGGGGCCCCGGGCCTGGCGCGGCTGGTCTCTGAGCAGATCCGCCTGGGGCTCGAGCCGCGTCGGATCTGAGACGCACTGCGCAATGCCCCGAGCCGCCCGGCGAGGGTAGTCTTCGCGCTCGCCGACCCGCCCCACGGGCGGCGGAGAACTCGAACCCACAGCAGTGGAGGTGCCCATGGCGCTCCGGATCCTCTCGGCAGCATTCCTCTCCCTCCTCCTCGGCATCGGCGACGCCCGCGCGGCCTCGGTGCCCGGCGTCACCGACACCGAGATCACCATCGGCATCACCGGCCCGCTCTCCGGCCCGGCCGCCGCCTGGGGAACCATCGCCATGGCCTCGGAGGCCTACGCGACCCACGTGAACGCCCAGGGCGGCATCCACGGCCGCAAGCTCAAGATCGTCCTCAAGGACGACGGCTACAACCCGGGGCGCGCGGTGGCCAACTTCAACGAGATGAAGGACTCGGTGTTCGCGGTGATCGGCACCGTGGGCACGGCGGTCCTGAACGCCAACAAGGACCTGGTGGCCGAGGCCGGCCTGCCGCTCATCTACCCGCTCGGCAACGTGCAGGTGTTCGCCAAGCAGCCCCGGGAGAAGGTCCGCACGGTGTTCCAGGTCTACCCGGACTACGCCGACGAGGCCGAGTTCCTGGTCGGGCAAGCCGCCAAGCTCGAGAAGGTGAAGAAGCTGGGCTTCTTCGGCCAGAACGACGACTACGGCAAGCAGGGGCTCGACGGCGCCAAGCGCGGCGTCGCCAAGAACCCCGGCGTGGCCATCGTGGGCGAGGTGTTCTACGAGGTCACCGACCGTGAACTGGGAACCCAGGCCCTCAAGATGAAGGAGTCGGGCGCCGAGGCGGTGCTCATCTATTCCACCGCCACCCATGCGGCCGGCCTCATCAAGGAGATGGCCAAGGTCGGCTACCGTCCGAAGATCTTCGCCTCCTTCACCCTCTACGATCGCGACACCATGTTCCGGCTCCTCGGCGACCTCTGGGAAGGGGCCTACTACGACTCGGCGCTGGCGCTCCGCGGCGAGCCCGCCGCCGACAAGGTCATCGAGATCGTCGTCAAGAACGACCCCAAGCTGAAGGGGCGCGAGGGCTTCTGCGTGCAGGGCGCCGCCAACGTCCTCATCCTGGTCGAGGGGCTGAAGCGGGCCGGCAAGGACCTCACCCGCGAGAAGTTCCTGGCCGCCATGGCGACCATCAAGGACTACACAGAGGAAGGGCTCGTGCCCGGCATCACCTTCGGCCCGGACCGCCACCACGGGCTGAACTCGGTCCGGCTCATGCGCGCCGGCAAGGCCACCGACGCCACCCCGAACCAGGTCACCCCCTGGCAGACCTTCGCTCCGCTCTTCTAGGCAACGGTCGGTGGGGGAATCGCTGCTCGAGGTCCGCGACCTCACTCTGAAGTTCGGCGGAATCACGGCGCTGGGCGGGGTGGACCTGTCCATCGCCGAGGGGGAGACGCTCGCGGTCATCGGGCCCAACGGCTCGGGGAAGACCTCGCTCTTCAACTGCGTCACCGGCCTCTACCGCCCCACCTCGGGCAGCATCGCGCTCGGGGGGGAGAGCCTGCTCGGCCTCTCCCCCGACCGCGTCACCGCGCGCGGCGTGGCGCGGACGTTCCAGAACCTGCGCCTCTTCCTGCACATGACGGTGCTCGACAACCTGATGCTCGGGCGCCACCTTCACTTCAAGAAGAACATCCTGGCCGCCGCGGCGCGGATGCGCGGCGAGGAGATCCGGCACCGGGCCAAGGTGGAGGAGATCATCGAGTTCCTCGACCTGGAGGCCTGGCGCGACTCCCGCGTGGGCGGCTGCGCCTACGGCGTGCAGAAGCGGGTCGAGATGGGGCGGGCCCTCTGCACCGAGCCGCGCCTGCTGCTCCTCGACGAGCCGGTCTCCGGGCTCACCGCCGAGGAGAAGGAGGAGGTCTCCTACTGGATCCACGAGATCCGCGGCCGCTTCCACGTCACCGTGCTCCTCGTCGAGCACGACCTCCGCGTCGCCTCCCGCCTCTGCGAGCGCATGGTGGTGCTCGACCGGGGGCTCATGCTCGCCGAGGGCGCGCCGGCCGAGGTGCAGCGCCACCCCGGCGTCATCCGCGCCTACCTGGGGGACCAGTGACCGAGGCTCCGGCGCCCCCCGTGCTGGTGGTCTCGTCCATCGAGACCCTCTACCACGACCGCATCTACGCGCTCTCCGGCGTGTCGCTCGAGCTGCGCGAGCGGGAGATCTTCGCGGTGCTGGGGCCCAACGGCGCCGGCAAGACCACGCTCCTCAAGTCCATCGCCGGCCTGCTGCGCGACCAGCCCAAGAAGGGCACCATCCGGCTCGACGGCCAGCGCATCGAGCGGCAGCAGCCGGAGGACGTGGCCGACGCGGGCGTGGTCTTCGTGGCCGAGGACCGCGGCCTCTTCCGCGAGTTGACCGTCTCCGAGAACCTCGAGCTGGGCATGTGGGGCAAGCCCCGCAAGCAGGCCCGCGAGGATCTGGAGCGGGTCCACGTCCTCTTCCCGCGGTTGCGCGAGCGGATGCAGCAGCAGGCCGACACCCTCTCCGGCGGCGAGCAGCAGATGCTCGCCATCGGGCGCTCGCTCCTGCGCCGGCCGCGGCTGCTGCTGCTCGACGAGCCGTCGCTGGGGCTCACGCCGGAGATGTCGAAGATCGTCTTCGACGCGCTGGTCCAGATCAGCCAGGCCGGCACCACCATCCTTCTCGTGGAGCAGAACGCCCGGCTGGCGCTTCGAATCTCCCACCGCGCGGCAATCCTGGAATCCGGCCGCATCGTCATCACCGGCACGCCGCAGGAGCTCTCCGAGCACCCCGACGTGCGCGACGTCTACCTGGGCCTCGGCGGCGCCGACGCCACCGAGGGCAAGAGCTTCCGTCTCTACCGGAAGAGGAGGCGCTGGTGAGCACCGTCCGCAGCCTCCCCGGCCTGCTCTTCGAGCAGGCCAGCAAGAGCGGCGACGCCGTGGCCATGCGCTACAAGGCGCTGGGCATCTGGCACCGGGTCACCTGGAACGCGTACGCCGAGAACGTCCGCAAGGTGGCGGCCAGCCTGGTGGCCTTCGGGCTGCGCCACCAGGAGAACGTGGCGGTCCTGGGCGAGAACCGCCCGGAATGGCTCTACACCTCGCTCGGCATCATGGCCGCCGGCGGGGCCACCACCGGCATCTACCCGACCTCGTCCCCCGAGCAGGTCCTCTACCTCCTCGATCACTCCGAGGCCCGGGTGATCTTCGTGGAGAACGAGGAGCAGCTCGAGAAGGTGCTGCCCATCCTGCCGCAGACCAAGGTCGAGCGGATGGTGGTCTGGGACGCCAAGGGGCTGTGGGGCTTCAAGGACCCCCGCGTGGTCCTCCACGAGGATTTCGAGAAGGAGGGGGACGCGCTGCGCGCCGCCGAGCCCGGCCGGCTCGACCAGGTGCTGGCCGGGGTCGCGCCGGAGGACACGGCGATGATCATCTACACCTCGGGCACCACCGGGAACCCCAAGGGCGCCATGCTCTCCCACGGCAGCGCCCTCTTCATGTCGGAGGCGCTGGTCCAGGCCTACGGCGCCCGGCGGGACGACGACGTCATCTCCTACCTGCCGCTGGCCCACATCTACGAGAACCTGGGCTCGGTCCTCCTGCACCTGCAGGTGGGCTTCATCGTGAACTTCGTGGAGAGCCTGGACACGCTCTTCCAGAACCTGCGCGAGGTCTCTCCGACCTACTTCGCCAGCGTGCCGCGCATCTGGGAGAAGCTGGCCTCGACCATCGAGCTCAGGATGGCCGACGCCACCCTGCTGAAGCGCACCCTCTATCGCCTCGCCGTGAAGGTGGGGAGGCGCTGGGAGGAGGCGCGCGGCAAGGGGCCGGTGCCGGCGCCGCTGCGCCTGGCCCGCTTCCTCACCTACTGGACGGTCTTCGAGCCGCTCAAGCGGCGCATCGGCTTCGACCGGGCGCGGCTGGCCTTCAGCGGCGCGGCCCCGGCCTCCCCCGAGCTCTTCGGCTACTTCCAGGCGCTGGGGATCCCGCTCGTCGAGGGCTACGGGATGACCGAGTCCACCGGCGTCATCGCGGTGAACCGCCCCGACCGGCCGCTGGTGGGCACGGTGGGCGAGCCGCTGCCGGGCATCGAGGTCACGCTGGCCGAGGACGGCGAGATCCTCACCCGCGGCCCCCACGTCTTCAAGGGCTACTTCAAGGACCCGGAGCAGACCGCCAGGACCGTCGACCCGGAGGGCTGGCTGCACACGGGCGACGTGGGCAAGTGGGTGGACGGCCGGCTCCAGATCATCGACCGCAAGAAGGACCTCATCATCACCGCGGGTGGAAAGAACATCGCCCCGGCGTACCTGGAGAACAAGCTCAAGTTCAGCGTCTACATCCAGGACGCCATCGTCATCGGGGACCGGCGAAAGTTCGTGGTGGCGCTGGTCCTCATCGACGAGGACAACGTCACCAAGTTCGCCCAGGACAACCGCCTCCCCTTCGCCACCTTCGCCGAGCTCACCCAGGCGCCGGAGATCCAGAAGCTCATCGCCCAGGAGGTGGACCAGGTGAACCGGACGCTCTCCCAGGTCGAGTCGATCAAGAAGTTCGCGCTGCTGCCCCGCCGCTTCTACGAGGAGGAGGGGGACGTGACGCCCACCAAGAAGGTGAAGCGGCGCAACCTGGAAGTTCGCTACGCCGAGCTCATCGAGTCGCTGTACCGGGGCTGACGCATGGATCTCGTCGAGACCTACCGGGAGGAGCTCCGCTTCGCCCGCAAGCCGCTGGGCAGGACGCTGCTCATCCTGCTGCTCGTGGCGCTGGCGCTGCTCCCCTGGTGGGGGCCGCGGGCCTGGCTGTCCCGCGCCAGCATGATCTGGCTGCTGGCGGTGGGGGTCATCGGCCAGAATCTCCTGATCGGCTACTCCGGCCTCATCTCCTTCGGCCAGGCCGGCTTCCTGGCCATCGGCGCCTACGCCTTCGGCCACCTGCGCATCCTCGGAGTGCCCTTCTCGCTCTCGCTCGCCGCGGCCGGAGCCGCCGCCGGGCTGGCCGGCTGGCTGGTTGGCTTCCCGTCCTTGCGGCTCAAGGGGCCCTACCTGGCCATCGCCACGCTGGGCTTCGGCACGGCCACCTACCAGATCTTCGCCAACGTGGAGTGGCTCTCCGGGGGGCGCGCCGGCCTCTCCATCCCGGCGCTCCAGCCGCCCTTCGGCATGTCACGGGACGTGTGGGTCTACCTGGTCTACTACGGCATCTTCCTGGTCTTCACCGCGGCCGGCTACAACCTCATCTCCTCCTACGTGGGACGGGCATTCGTCGCGGTTCGCGACAGCGACATCGCCGCCGAGTCCATGGGGGTGAACCTCTCGCGCTACAAGCTGCTGGCCTTCGCCGTCTCCTCCTTCTACACGGGGGTGAGCGGGGCGCTCATGGCCCAGTACCTCGGGCACCTGGAGCCGCAGGCCTTCAACATCTCCGAGTCGATGAACTTCTTCGTCGCGGTGATCGTGGGGGGGCTGGCCTCCATCGAGGGCTCGGTCTTCGGGGCCGCCTTCGTGGTGCTGGTGCCGGCCCTCTTCGGCTCGCTGCGCTGGGCCGTTCCGGTGCTCTTCGGGGCGGCCATCCTCGGCGTGCTCATCTTCGAGCCGCTGGGCCTCTCCGGGATGTGGCTCAAGACCCGCCTCTACTTCCGCCTCTGGCCGTTCCGCTAGGTGCCCATGGAGCGATTCCTCCAGTACGTGCTGGCCGGACTCTCCGCGGGGAGCCTCTACGCGCTGGTGGCGCTGGGGCTGGTGCTCATCTACCGGTCCACGCGGGTGCTCAACTTCGCCCATGCCGACATGGCCACGGTGGGGACCTTCATCGCCTTCTCGGTGATCACCAGCGGGATGCCGTTCTGGATGGCCTTCGTCATGGCCATCGTGGCCGGGGCCGCCATCGCGGTGGTCTTCTACTTCGGCGCGCTGGTCCCGGCGCAGCGCAAGGGGGCGAACCACCTCGGGCAGGTGATCCTCACGCTCGGGCTGGCGCTGATCCTGCAAGGACTCACCGTGTACCAGTGGGGCGCCGAGCCGGATCGCTTCCCCTTCCCGCTCTCCGACACCAAGGTCTGGAAGGTGGGGCCCATCTTCGTCTCCGAGCTCTCGCTGGGGACGCTGGCCGCCGCCGGCGCGGCGAGCCTCATCCTCTACCTCATCACCCAGAGGACCCGGCTCGGCCTCGCCATGCGGGCCACGTCCGAGAACCTCCAGGCCGCCCAGACCCTGGGCATCCCCACCCGTGGCGTGCTGGCCTTCGCGTGGGGCGTGGCGGCTGCGCTGGCGGTGGTGGCCGGCGTCTTCCTCGCGCCGGTCCTCCTGCTCGATCCATTCTTCATGCTCGACGCCATGTTCAAGGGGCTCGCGGCCGCCGTGCTGGGAGGGCTGAACAGCCTCCCCGGAGCGGTGCTGGGCGGCCTCATCCTGGG
>CAIQRS010000133.1 GCA_903874275.1 uncultured Anaeromyxobacter sp. | reverse complement strand
CGACCCGCAGGTCCTCGACCTCTTCGCGGGGATGGCGAAGGAGCTTCATCTGAGGTTCGCCTGCGACGAGGGGCAGGCCGCGCACGCCGAGGTGAAGGCGCTCCAGGAGCGGCACTTCCGCGGGGAGCTGGGCGCGCTCCTCTGATGCGTCACCCTCCGATGAGCCGCGAGGCCTCGTCGATCCGGGCGGTCAGGGCCTGGTAGTCGCTCACCACCGGATACTGGGGGAAGGCGTCCACGACGTTCTGGGGCGGCCGGAAGAGGATGCCGGCGTGGGCCTCCGCCAGCATGGCGGTGTCGTTGTACGAGTCCCCCGCCGCGATGACCCGGAAGTTCAGGTCCTTGAAGGCCTTCACCGCGGCCCGCTTCTGGTCGGGCATGCGCAGGTGGTAGGCAGAGACGAAGCCGGCCTGGTCGGTCTCCAGCCGGTGGCAGAAGAGGGTGGGCAGGCCGAGCTGCTCCATGAGCGGCATGGCGAACTCGTAGAAGGTGTCGGAGAGGATCACCACCTGGTAGCGCCGGCGCAGGTCGTCGAGGAACTCCCGGGCCCCCGACTCCGGTCCCATCCCGGCGATGACCTTCTGGATGTCCGGGAGCCCGAGGCGGTGCATCCGGAGCAGCTGGAGCCGTCCGCGCATGAGCTTGTCGTAGTCGGGCTCGTCGCGGGTGGTGCGGCGCAGTTCCGGGATGCCGGTGCGTTCGGAGAACGCGATCCAGATCTCCGGGACGAGGACGCCTTCGAGGTCGAGGCAGACGATCTGCACGTGGGGATCTCCCGGGTCAGGGCTCGACGCGCGACCCCAGGAGGAGCAGGAACTGGCGCATCCACTCGGGGTGGGCGGGCCAGGCCGGGGCCGTGACCAGGTGGCCGTCGGTCAGGGCGTTGGAGGCCGTCTCGTTCACCGTGCCGAAGCGGGCCCCGGCGGCGGTGCACTCCGGACCGCAGGCGGGGTAGGCGATGGCGTTCCGGCCCTTCAGGACACCGGCCGCGGCCAGGATCTGCGGTCCGTGGCAGATGGCGGCGATGGGCTTCCTGGCCTTGTCGAACTCCTGGACGAGCTCGATCACCTTGGGGTTCAGGCGGAGGTACTCGGGTGCGCGACCGCCCGGGATGACCAGGGCGTCGAAGTCGGCGGCGCGGGCCGTCTCGAACGAGGCGTTGATGCCGAACCGGTGGCCGGTCAACTCGACGTAGGTCTGGTCGCCCACGAAGTCGTGGACGGCCGTCTTCACGGTGTCGCCGGGCTTCTTGCCCGGGCAGACGGTGTGAACGGAGTGGCCCACCATGGTGAGGATCTGGAACGGCACCATGGCCTCGTAGTCCTCGACGAAATCGCCGACCAGCATCAGGATCTTCCGTGCGGACATCGCGTCCTCCTCATGGGGGCTTTTTGCGGGGTTCGTGTGAGAGATGTCACATTCTTCCGTCCCCCCCGTCTTATACCCCGGGCGTCCGAGTGCACGGGGGGTGGCGTGGTGACGGTCTTCATGGTGGGGGAGCACGAGGTCCGGCTGTGGCAGGAGGGCGGGCGCTGGGGGGTGTCGGTGGGCGATGCAGTCCACCGCCACCGGTTCCGGAGCGAGGCGCAGGCCGCCGGGGCGGGGCTCCTGCGGGCGTCGCGGCTCCGCGGGACGGCGCATCACGCGGGGGGAGCGCCCGCGCCGCGTCACGGGGCCGTCACACGGTCCACCGGTTGAAACGAATTCTTTCCAGCCCGGCGGGACATCCCTGTTGACGAGAAGCCCGTCCGGAGCGTCTTCTCGGTCGGTGGACAGGCACGACGGCGATGAAGGGGCGGGGTCCGCCCGTGGCTAGCGTCCTCATCGTGGACGACGACGCGCTGATCCTGGAACTGCTTTCCCAGATGCTCCGGAGGGCAGGGTTCACCACCACCTGCCACTCGAGCCCCCTGGAGGCCCTCGCCGCGGTCGAGCACGAGCGGCCCGACGTCATCATCGCCGACTTCGTCATGCCCGAGGTGAACGGCATCGCCTTCCTGGAGATGTCGATCTCCCGGAGCCCCGGGTCGGCCCGCATCCTCTGCACCGGCCATGCGGACTCGGACGTCGTCATGCAGGCCGTCAACGCGGGCCAGGTGAACCGCATCATCCAGAAGCCTCCCCGCGAGGTGGAGCTGATCTCGGCGGTGACCCAGGCGGCCGACACCGCGGCGCTCCGGCGGAGGAACGAGGAGCTCGCCGAGCAGCTCCGGCGTCAGAACCTCCACCTGGAAGAGATCGTCCGGGAGCGCACCGAGGCCCTGCTGCAGGGCTTCGTCGGGTCCCTGGACGCCCGGGATTCCGGCACGCGGACCCACTCCCAGAGGGTGGCGCGCTACGCGCGGCGGCTGGCCCTCCAGATGGGCATCGCCGAGCCCGATCTCGGAATCATCGAGCGCGGGTCCCTGCTCCACGACATCGGGAAGATCGCCGTCCCCGACCGGATCCTGCTGAAGGACGGGCCGCTCTCCGGCGAGGAGTGGGTGCAGATGCGGGAGCATCCCCGGCGTGGGTGGGCGCTGCTCCAGGGCGTGGACTACCTGCGCGAGGCCTCCGGCGTCGTGCTCCAGCACCACGAGCGCTGGGACGGGGCGGGCTACCCCACGGGTGCCTCGGGGGACCGGATCGACCTCGGCGCCCGGGTGTTCCAGGTGGTGGATGCCTACGACGCCATCACCACGGATCGGCCCTATCACCGGGGCAGGCCCCACGGCGAGGCCTGCAGCGAGATCGCCAGGGCGAGCGGGACCCAGTTCGACCCGGCGGTGGTGGCGGCCTTCCTGCTGGTGCCCCTCGAGGAGTGGATGCGGATCCGCGCCCGGGTCGAGGCGGCGGTCGAGCGGGATCAGGGCGATCCGCCCCCGAGAAGCTCGGGGTAGAGCCTCCGCCAGAAGCCGCAGCGGTGCGCCGCCCCGGCGTCGAAGTCGCCCGTCTTGCCCGGCTCGAGGCGCATCACGGCGCGGTCGGAGACGAAGGGCTTCCAGGCGGGGGCGCCGCGGGCATCGGGCTTTCCGGTGCGGGCGAAGGAGGTCCACCAGGCCGTCATCGTGGTCGCGAGGGCCTGCGAGGGAGCGGCCAGGTCCGGTCCGTCGAGCGTGCTCGTGTTGGAGAAGTGGGGGAACTGGTAGGGGAGCTCGGCCGAGTGGACGGCCCCCATCTCGAAGCCGGGGTCCTTCGTCACCGGTGGTGCGGCCCGGTCGGCGAACTCGTACTCGAAGACCGGGGTGAACCGGGCGGCCAGGGCCGCGCCTCGAAGGTAGATGCAGCCGTTCAGGCCCACGGCGGGGTGGAAGTCGGACTCCACCGAGCCGAGCGCGGCGGCCGGCGACGAGAATCCCGCGAGCGGGTACTCGGCCAGCACCGCCTCGGCGTTCGCGCCGTACACCTTGCGGAGGTGCTCCAGGTAGTTCTCCTGCGTCACCGAGCCGCCGGCCTGGACGTCGTAGGCGACGTAGAGACGCAGTTCGTCTCGGTTGCCGCCGTTCAGGATGGGAACCCTCACGAACCTGCCCGTGGCCATGGCCTCGGCGCCCTGCAGGGGAACGGTCCGGTTGCCCACGGCGGGAGCGAATGCCAGGAGGTCCGATCCAGCGGCCTTCGAGCCGGCCTCGAGCAGCTCCTTCACCGGCTTGCCCCGCAGGCAGGCGAGCGCGGTCTCCGCCGTGGCGCAGCCGACGTGGGTCGCGACGGCGGTCCCGATCCCGGAAGCCTCCTTCACGGTCCGCAGGCGATGGACGCACCCGCCGCTCTGCACGATGGCCCGGTGGAAGAGCCCCTTCGTCTCCTCCGGCGCGATGAGGTGCATGCAGACGCCCGAGGCCCCGGCCGACTCGCCGCCGATGGTGACGTCGTCCGGGTCGCCGCCGAAGGCGGAGATGTTGCGCTTCACCCAGCGGAGCGCGGCGCGCTGGTCCTCGAGCCCGAAGCCGCCGTCGTGCTCGGCGTCGAAGGCCGGGTGGCGCATGAACCCGAGCACGCCCAGCCGGTAGTTGAGGGAGACCACCACGAGGTCGCCCGACCGGGCCAGGTGGCCGAGAGGGTAGAGGTTGCTCGAGCCGCCCACGAAGGCGCCGCCGTGGATCCAGACCAGCACCGGGCGCTTCGCGGACGGGCTCCCCGTCGTGCTGCGGGGAGCGGTCACGTTGACGTACAGACAATCCTCCTCGGAGCTGGCCTCGGTGAGGCCGTAGCGCGCGAGCTGGGGGCAGGCGCTCCGGTACCGGGTGGCGTCGAGCTCGCCCTTCCAGGGAGGCGCGGGGCGGGGCATGGTCCAGCGATGGGTGCCGGCGGGGGACGCCGCGTAGGGAATCCCCTTCCACTCCAGCACGCCGTCGCCCGCTGCGCCGCGGACGAGCCCCCCCTCCGTCCGGACCACGAGGGGATCGGGAGGGGCTGCCGCGGATGGGCCGGCCTGCACCAGGAGGGAGAGGGCGGCCGCTGCGAGGCTTGCGCGGGTCATGTGCCCGAGACGGTATCAGGCCCCGGGGGAGGGGGACGATGAACCTCACCGCGCGTGGGCCCGGGCCAGCGACGCGCCCGGAACGAAGGTCGAGAGGCGGCCGGTGAACCAGCCCGCCGCGAGCCGGGCCACCTGGTCGAGCGCGCCGGGTTCCTCGAAGAGGTGGGTGGCGCCGGGGACGACGGTGAGCTGGGCGGACGGCATGTGGCGCATCACCGAGCGGTTGAGCCGGAGGACGTGCTCGTCCCGGCTCCCCACGAGGAGGAGCACCGGCGCCTGGATCCTCGCGAGCAGTTGCGCCGGGACCAGGTCCGGGCGGCCCCCACGCGACACCACCGCCGCGATCGCCTCGGGGTTCTCCGCCGCCGCGGCGAGCGCCGCCGCGGCGCCCGTGCTCGCCCCGAAGATGCCGATGCCCATCCCGCGGGTCTGCGGACACGTCGCCAGCCATCGCGCCGCAGCCGTCACCCGGGAGGTGAGAAGCGGGACGTCGAAGGCGAACCGCGCCGTGGCCCTGTCCTCGGCCGCCTCCTCCGGCCGGAGGAGGTCGAAGAGGAGCGTCGCGGAGCCTGCACGCTGGAGCTCCCCGGCGACGAGGAGGTTCCGGGGGCTGCGCCGCGTCGAGCCGGTTCCGTGCACGAACAGCACCACGCCCCTCGCGCCCCCGGGGATGGTCAGCTCGCCCGCGAGCCCCTTCTCCCCGGCGGGCGAGCCGGTGAACGGGATCCTCACGACGTCCGCCTCGGCGTGGCGGGCCAGGCGCAGGCATCCCAGGACCTCCTCGTCCGACACCTGGTCGAAGCGCTCGTACCAGCGCCCCACCGCCATGAAGTCCTCGGGCAGCTCCACGGCCACCACGTCGTCGAAGTCGGATCGGAGCTCCGCCAGGGACGACGCGGCGATCACCGGCGCCGCCAGGACGACCTGTCTGGCCCCCCGCAGCCGGGCCGACCGGGCCGCGGCGCGCGCGGTGGCACCCGTGGCGACGCCGTCGTCCACGACGATCGCGGTCCGGCCCGCAAGGTCCGGCATCTGGCGCCCAACCCGGTAGACGTGGACCCGGCGGGCCAGCTCTGCCACCTCGAGCTCGGCGAGCGCCGCGACCCGATCCTCGTCGAGCCCGACCTCGGGGAGCGCCTCCCGGCGCACGTACACGGCGCCGCCCTCGGCGATGGCTCCGATGGCGTACTCCGGAGAGCCGGGGGCGCCGATCTTCCTGGCCACGATGAGGTCGAGGTCGGTCTCCAGGCAGCGGGCCACCTCGAGCGCGACCGGAACGCCTCCCCGCGCCAGCCCGAGGATCATCGGGTGCACCGGGCGGTACCGTTCCAGGCGGCCGGCCAGGAGCCGCCCCGCTTGCTTCCTGTCCTGGAAGATCATGATGGGCCTCCGGGTCGAGGGTAGCTCCGGGAGGCGAGGGGGGGCATCGAGGGGGACGGGTCACCCGGGTTGCTCCCAACGGGGCATCGGGGCTGCCGGCCCGTCCATGACCATCTTCACCCCGGGTGGCGACCGCCCCGCTTCCGGCGTAAGATCTCCGTCCCCTCATCGAGCCAGCCCGACGCCTGCAACCTGGCGCACTGACTCCCTTCCGGGAGAAAGGGCTCGTGGCGGCGATCCTCGACACCCTGCCGTTCCGGGACGAGCTGCTCAGCCTCTTCGAGGGATTGCACGCGCGGGCGGCTCGGGTGTCGGCCCCTGCGCGACCCCTTCCCGCCCGGGGCCTCGAACCGTCAGCGCGCAGGGACGGGGAGAAGCGCAGCGGCGTGACCCGGTCCGAGGAGGGCTCGGGCCTGCTCGACCGCCAGGGCCTTCGCGGCCAGCAGCGACTCGGCGGAACCGCCGGCGACCTCTCGCTGGGATCCGTCCACGAGGAAGCAGAGGCTGCGCCACCCCTTCGAGCTGGACCGGAGCTCCAGCCGCGGGAGCGAGAAGTGGAGCGCCCCGTCGGTGCCGTCGAGGTTCATCGCCCAGCCGTCCGTGGTCCGTGCCCAGCCGCTCATGCCACCAGCATAACACTCACGGCGAAGGGGCGCTCGCGGCGCCTCACGGCTCGAAGGCGAAGCCCACGCCGTACACCGAGCGGATCAGCTCGCGCTCCGGAGCCGCCTGCGAGAGCTTCCGGCGCAGGTTCTTCATGTGGCTGTCCACGGCCCTCTCGCTCACGTCGAGATCGTCCTTGTAGACCAGGTCGAGGAGCTGCGCCCTGGAGAGCACGCGTCCGGGTCGATCGGCCAGGGCCTGCAGGAGCTTCAGCTCCTTGGGCGTGAGGTCCAGCCGCTGCCCGGCGACCCGCGCCACCCAGCTCGCGGCGTCGATCTCGACGAGCGGTGGAGCCGCCGGGTCCTTCGCCCCGGCCTGCGGCAGGCCGCCGGTCCGCCGCAGGACCGCCTTCACGCGCGCCAGCACCTCCCGCGGGGAGTATGGCTTGCAGACGTAGTCGTCCGCCCCCAGTTCCAGTCCCAGGAGCCGGTCGATCTCCTCGACACGGGCGGTGACGAGGATGACCGGCAGCCGGGAGAAGGCGCGCACCTCGCGCAGGACGGAGAGGCCGTCCAGGCCGGGGAGCATCAGGTCGAGGAGCAGGAGGTCGGGAGGCTCCTTCCGGATGCGCTCGAGCGCCCGCGCCCCGTCGCCCTCCACCGACGCGTCGTACCCGTCGCGCAGCAGGTAGTCCACGAGGACCCTGGCCAGGTCGGGCTCGTCCTCCACCAGCAGGATCCGGGTCCTCTCCATGTCAGCGCTCCAGGGGAAGCTCGATGCGGATGGAGAGGCCTCCCAGCGGGGACCTCGAAGCGGAGATCGCGCCGCCGTGCCCCTCGACGATCTTCCGGGCGATGGACAGTCCCAGGCCGGAGCCGCCGTGCTCCCGGCTGCGCGACGGCTCGGCGCGGAAGAACCGGTCGAAGAGCCTGGGCATGGCCTGCTCCGGCGGCGCGGGCGCGGTGTCGTCGAAGGAGAGCCACAGCCGGCCGCCCTTCTCGGTGGCCGCGATCTCCAGCCGGCCGCCGGCGTCGGTGTAACGGAGCGTGTTCTCGAGGAGGTTCGCGAACACCTGGCGCAGCCGGTCGGCGTCCCCCTGGATGCGCCAGGTGGAGCCGGGGCCGTCCAGGCGCGTGGCGTCGATCGAGAGCCCGCCCGCCTGGAAGCGCTCCCGGAATTCCTCGGCGGCCTCGCGGAGGATGGGGAGGGGATCGATCGGCTCCAGGACCAGGTCGGGGCGGCCGTCGTCCCGGTCGAGGGTCTGGCGAAGGTCGTCCACCAGCTTGCTCATCTGCATGACGTTGCGGTGGAGGCGGGCCAGCGTGGGCTCGTCGGCGGTGCGGACCGCGTCCTGCAGGGCCTCGATCTCGGCACGCAGGACGGCGATGGGCGTGCGCAGCTCGTGGGAGCTGTCGGAGATCCACTGCCGGCGCGCCTCCTCGGCCTGGGCCAGCATCCGCGCCATGGCGTTGAAGTCGGCGGCCAGCTCGCCGAGCTCGTCGTCCTGCCGGACCGGGATCCGCTCCGAGAAGCGACCCTGGGCGAACTGCCGTGCACCCTGGGTGAGATCCCGGATCGGCCCCAGGAGCTGGCGGGCGATGAGCCAGGCCGCGGCGAGGGAGAGCACCAGCGCGACCAGGCCGGAGAGCCAGAGGCCGCGGGCCTGGGTGGCCAGGAAGGCCAGGTCGGGAGCGGCTCCGGTGAGCGGCGCCTGGAGGACGAGCCAGCCGACGGTCTCGCCCTCGTGCCGGATGGAGCGGCGAGCCGTCAGGCCGTCCACCGGAGGGTTCCCTCCCAGGACGTTGCCCGAGGCGTCCTGAAGGGAGAGGCGGGGCCGGAAGCCCAGGGTGTCGGGGGGGCGACCTCCCGCCGGGCCGGGCGGCGGAGGCCTGCCGTCGGCGAACGGCGGAGGCCTACCGTCGGCGAACGGGGGAGGCCTACCGTCGGCGAACGGGGGGGGCGGCCTCTGGTCGAATCCGGGCGGCGGCCCGTCATCGAAGTGCCGGGGCTGCCCCTGTCCCTCGAGCCGGGAGATCTCCTCGGCGGCGCGGTCCCACGGTTCGGTGCTCTCCCGGAGGAAGTTCCAGCTCCCCTTCTTCCCGTAGGCCGTCTCGATGTTCGTCACCAGCCAGTCGAGCCGCGCCATCTCGGCCTCGACCACGTACCGGCGGAAGCCCTTCTCGAGGTTCCTCCGGTAGAGGGCGGTGAGCAGGATGGCCATGGCCGCCGCCAGCACGAAGGTGGCGAGGAAGACCTTTCGCTGGATGGTGAGCCGGATCATGGCGTCGGGAAGGTGGTGACCGGCCGGGGGGCGATATCGACCGACCAGGCGGGGATCCCATGATCGCCCCTGTTGCCGAATCCGGCCAGTCCCGCGCGGATCTCCCGGCCTCCGCCGGCCGACAGGCGAAACCCGACCGGGCCGTCGGTCTCGCCGAGGTACCCGACGCTCGTGGCGACGATCTCCCCGCCCAGCGCCGGAACGCGGTGCTCCCCGCGCTGGATCCAGAGACCGCTCCGGGCGTCCCAGCGCCGCTCGTAGCGGCTCGAGAGGTTGGCCCCGAGCGGGTGGCGCAGGCCCACCCGCAGGCGGTCGGCGGCCGAGAGACCCAGGAAATTCACCTCGGGTGAATCACGCCAGGAACGGCACCCCTCGGCGAGGGGGGTGAGGCCGAAGGCCAGCGCGAAGGCGTCGAGGACCGGGTCCGACGGCCCGGAGCGGCGGAAGAGCGAGAAGACCAGGTCGCCCTGGAAGGCCTGCACCGAGGCGCCCCGGTCCGAGGAGAGGGTGGTCTCGCCGAGGAGGCCGTGCCGGACCGAGAGGACCCAGGGGCCGCCGTCCGCGGCGAAGCGCCACTCCCGGCCGGCCTGCAGGGCGAGCGCCCCGGAGAGGGAACCGCTCACCGGGGCGTGCTCCAGCGTCTCGCCCGCGCAGGGCGTGCCGTCGAGCACCAGGCATCCGTCCGCGTTCAGGTAGCCGGCCAGGTGGAAGGGCGCCGTCGGCGCTCCCAGCCAGCCGCCCTGCTGAACGTGCAGGTGGAGGTGGGGCTGGGTCGAGCGCCCCGAGTTGCCGCAGCGGCCGACCGGTGCTCCCGGTGCGAGCCACTGCCCGGGGGCCACCGAGACGCTTCCCTGGCGCAGGTGGGCCAGCAGGACGCAGGGGCCGGCCGGGAGCTGGAGGAGGACGTGGTTGCCCCAGTTGTCCTCCAGGTTCACCTCTCCGGGCGCGTTGTCGGGGAGGTCGGTCCGGCAGGAGAGCACCGTCCCCCAGGCCGGGGAGACCACCGGAAGGTCGAAGGCGTGGAAGTCGGCGAGCCGGTCGCCATCGCCCCGGAAGCTGCGCCCCTCCTCGGTCCGGACGAAGTCGAGGGCGTGGCGCCAGGGTCCACGGTGGGTGAGGGCCCCGTCCATCGGCTGGGACACCTCCATGCGGGCGAGGAAGGGCGGGCGCAGGGCGATGCCCGCCTCGTCCACCCCGCGGGCCCTGGCCAGCCGCTGCCGCCCCAGGCTCTCCTCCGGGCGGGCCGGGGCGGGCAGCCAGAAGCGGGACCAGGCCAGGCCGTGCTCGGCGCGCAGGGCGGCCCGGACCAGCCAGACCGAGAGCAGGAAGGGCGCCGAGAGGGGAGGGAGGCCAAGCGGCCAGAGGATCCAGAGCAGCCCGGCCGAGAAGGCGGTGGAGGCGATCACGCCGCCGGCGGCGACGGCCAGTCCGCGCCGGGTCGGCGTGGTGTGCGCGGAGAGGACCAGCGCGGTCAGCGCGCCGTTGAAGGCCGCCAGCACCGGGAGCGAGGATCCCGGAAGCCCCCCCGCGGCGCTCACCAGTCCCCAGGCGAGCGCGCCGCCCGAGAGCCCCAGCAACCCCAGCACCGGGGAGGCCAGGAGCACCGCCGCGAGCAGCACAGCGCCGGAGATCGGGTTCGGGACGTAGAGGAGGGCCCCGACGGTGGAGAGGGCGGTGGTCGGCCAGGACCCGATCCAGGACGGGTAGAGGAAGGCCGGGGCGATCCCGCGCAGCGGGATCCCCAGCGCCTTCGCGGCCGGGAGCAGCGTCCAGGCGGTGAGGAGGAACGGCGCGCCGAGCAGCGGAAGGTCGCGGGAACGGCGCAGGATCGGGCCGAGTCCCGAGCCGAGCAGGACCACGAGCCCGCCGCCCAGCGCCGCCAGGGCGACGAGCGGCACGCTCCAGGAGTGAAATGCGCCCAGGACCAGGCCGACGTAGGCGGCGTTCAGGACCTCCATCTCCCCGGGCAGCGCGGGGAGACGCAGGAGAGAGCGGACCCCCAGGGCCGAGAGACCGGCCGACAGCCCCAGGAGCCCCACCGCGGGGTCGAGCAGGGTCGCCGCCAGGACCAGCGCGCCCACCGAGGGCGTCGCGGCCAGGAAGGGAGACCCGTAGGCGACGAGGAGGCGCATCTTCAGCCCACCGCGGGGAAGGGAATGACGTTGTCCGGGTGGTCGAGGTGGGCCGGCATCCGCTCGTGGGCGCACATGCTGTCGAGGTCCTCGGCGGTGCGGATGACGCTCACCGCCCGGTCGGGGTGGACCATCACCACCGCCGGCCGGTACTCGATGAACTGCATCCACTGCGTGTTGTTGTAGGCGCCCACCGGCGAGATGACGAGCCGGTCGCCGGGGAGGAGCGGGGGCAGCTGGACCGACGCGCGCACCACGTCGATGTTCATGCACATCGGCCCGTAGAGCACCGTCTCCCGCGGCTCGCCGCGCGCCGGCGACGCCAGGCGGACGTCGTGGTTGTACCAGAGGGCGGTGAAGAGCAGGTTGATGCCGGCGTCCAGGATGGCGGCCGGGCAGCCGTTCGGAAGCTGCTTGCGCCCCACCACCGAGGTGACGAGCACCTGCGCGTCGTCCACCACGGCCCGGCCGCTCTCGAAGACCAGGGCCGGCCGCTCGTCGCCCCGCTCCTCCCGAAAGGCCGTGCCCTCCAGGAAGGCGGTGCAGATGGCCTCGGCGAACTCCTCGCGGTCCGGCACCACCTGCTCGGGCGGCAGGTAGATGCCCTGCAGCGCGTTGCGGGAGGGCAGCCCCCCGCCGATGTCCAGATAGTCGAGGCGCGTGCTTCCGTCCGCCTCCACCTCCTTCATGAGGCCGCAGAGGATCCGCACCTGGCTGGCGTAGGCGCGCGGATCGAGGATGAAGGTGCCGATGTGGCTGTGCAGGCCGACGAGCCGGAGATGGGGGCTCGACCGGACGGTGGCGATGGCCTCCCGGGCCTGCCCCGACTCCAGGTTGAACCCGAAGCGGCTCCAGGGCTCGGTGAAGCCGGTGTCGAAGTTCACCCGGAGCGCGATCGGCACGGGCTTGCCACGGAGGCGGGCGATCTCCTCGATGGTGGCGAGCTCGTCGAGGTGATCGACGTGCAGGTGGGCCCCCTCGGCGATGGCCCGCTCCAGGATGGCGCGCGGCTTGTTCGGGCCGTTGAAGAGGATGCGCTCGCCCGGAACGCCGAGCCGGCGGGCCTTCTCGTACTCGAAGCGCGAGACCACCTCGGCCCAGGAACCCTCCTGGTGCAGCACGTTGCAGACCGCGCCGTTGTAGTTGGTCTTGTAGGACCAGCCGTGGATGGCCTTCACGCCGCGGGAGGCGAAGGCCTGGTGGAGCCGGCGGACGTTGCTGCGCAGCCGCTGCTCGGAGGTGACGAAGAGCGGCGAGCCGAAGCGCTCGACCAGCGTCGCCACCGGCACGCCGTCGATGGCCTCCCGGGCGTCGCTGCGGACCCGGCGCTG
>CAIQRS010000132.1 GCA_903874275.1 uncultured Anaeromyxobacter sp. | reverse complement strand
TTGAGTCCGTGCAGGAGCGCAGGGAGTTCCGGAGGGAAGGGGACAGGCGGGTGAACGGGGCCGGGCGCCATGCTGAACAAGTTATACGTATATGTATAAGTCGTCCAGCTTCCCGGGTGGCACGCACGGCCTCCGCACGGTCTATGACCGTCCCGTGCGTCTCGAGCCGGTGCCGGCTCGCCGAGTCGCTCGTTTCGCGGCGGGCGCCGTGCCCCCGACCCACCGCCGGACGAGCCTTCCGAGGTCCCCCTGGGCTGGAGGGTGCACGGAGAAGAGCGCTCGAAGGTAGAGGTCGAGGGAGGCGCCCGGGGCCCCATCCTCGAGCTTGGCGACGCGCGACTGGCTCGATCCCATCCGCTCTGCCAGGACCTCCTGGGAGAGCCCGCGCCGTTGGCGAAGTGACCGGACCGCATCGCTAAGTGCGAGCTTGGTGGCGACCAGCCCAGTCTCCAGGCGGGAGAGCCCCAAGAACTGGTCACCAGTCCCGAGCTTCCATCCCGTCCTCACGAGCCGCTTTCGTCGCATCCGGTCCATTTGCTCCCATTCATCATGTCCAATTCGACATGCGTCAAGCTCATGGACGAGGTGCCGTGCGAGTCGCCCTTCCCCGTGGTAGATGCGAATGGTGTTCACGCTCCGATGCACGGGGAAGCTGCTCAGACGACTCGGGGCGTCGCCTTCCGCGAGCGTGGAGGAGCCCACCACGGTGCTCGGGGACTGGTACGCGACACTCATCCACGCGCCCCGACTCCAGGTCGTCCTGGCCGTGAGCGAGCGCACGCTTCTTCCGGTCGTGGTTCCCGCACGGGAGGCAAGGACGCTGCTCCCCCGCTTCCGTGTCGCGCTCGCGGCCATGCTCATCAGGCTCGATGTCCGGCCGTCGGTCGTGGAACGGGAAATGCGCGCGATGGATTCCGCCGCCGTCGGGAAGACGCGAAGCCGGACCGTCCTCGGATCGATGAACGACTTCATCCGCATGAGCAAAGTAGACCCATGGCCTCCGCCGTCCCTGGAGGAACTCTCGCTGGAACTGGCGTGCGCGCCCTGTGGTCCCATCGGCATGAAGAGCCCGGACGACCTGACCCGAGACCTCCTGAACTCGGAGGGGCTCCAGTGAGCCACAGTGGAGACGCGGGCGCTGTCCGGCGGCTACGTGTCCGGGTTCGTGGTCGAAGCTACACGGTCGAGTGCAGGCCGGATGAACGGGCCGGCGGCTACTCCGTGAGCGTGCCCGAACTTCCGGGGTGCTTCACGGAAGGGGAGACCGCCGTGGAAATCCGCAGGATGGTCCGGGAAGCGATCGGGCTTTGGCTGGAAGCCGCCAGTACGCCGGCCGCAGCCCGGTGGCGGGAAGGCTCTCAGTGAGTCGGTGCTGCCAGTTGGTCCACGTGGACCAGCGAGGGGGTCGTCGCAGAAAACCGCGCTCTGGTCCGCGCGGACCAGAGCACCGAAAATCGACCAGCGGGAGGCACCGCACGCGGCCCCCGGGCGAAGTCCGACGCTCGGGTCTCTCAAAAAAGGGCCGCCTGGTCCGCGCGGACCAACCTCACCTTTTCGTGCGACTCGCCTTCTGGTCCACGTGGACCAGCGCGGGGGTCGCTGCAGAAAAGTGCGTCCTGGTCCGCGCGGACCAAGACGCCGGTTTCTGGAAAGGCGCGAGGCGAAACCTGCCCTCCGGGGTGCCCTGCGGGGAGGGCAGGATTGAGGCCGGGGCGACAGGCAGGATTGAGGGCAGGGCTGCGCTCGTACCTCCGCGAAACTCGTGCCCCGGCCCCGCCACCCTTCACCTGGCGTGCACACCGACGAACGGGGTGCCATCCGCCCGACCCCTCTCCCCCAACCACTGGGGAGAGGGGAGAGGGGTCGGGCAGCTGTCACCCAAGGAAAAGAGAAAGTGGTGGGTGGCGGGGCCGGGGCGAGGTTCCGGGGAAAGTAGGGAGACCATCGATAGAGCGGGGAAGGGTGGGGGAGGAGAGTTCGGGGGGGGAAACAGAAATCGTGGTCGAGCAGTGAACCGGCGAGATCGGTGACGAGCGGTCGAGAGATCGGGGAGTGGTGGAGGAAGTCAACACATCGCGTCAACGGACCGAATGGCTTCCCGTTCCCCCGATCGGATAGCCTCGATCAGCCTGACGGGGGGTGCGCGTGTCCGAAGGCGCCGGGGATGGCAGCGGTGGAGCGACGGGCATGAAGCCCGGTGCGCTGACGGCGCTCCTCCAGGAGGTCGCTGCAAATCCGGAGAAGCGCGAGGAGGAACCGCCTTCGCTGCCCCCCGGGACGGTCATCGGGCGCTTCGAGATCATCCGGGAACTGGGGCGCGGGGGCTTCGGTGTGGTCTACGAGGCCAAGGACCGGGATCTGGGGCGTCAGGTGGCGGTGAAGGTCGTGCGCCCGGGTCGCATCACCGAGGAGGAAGGAAAGGTCTCCCGCGAGGCCGAGGCGATCGCGAGGCTGTCCCATCCCAACCTGATCACGCTCTTCGAGGTGGGGCGGAGCGAGCACGGCCCGTTCCTGGTGTTCGAGCTGCTGCGCGGGAAGACCTTGCAGGAGCGAATGGACGACGGCCCGATGCCGGTCCAGGAGGCTGTGCACGTCGCGACGGAGGTTGCTCGGGGACTCAGCCACGCCCACGCCGAGGGCGTCATCCACCGGGACCTCAAGCCCGCCAACGTCTTCGTGACGAACAAGGGGCAGTTGAAGATTCTCGATTTCGGGATGGCGCATGCGTTCGGACGGCGCCGACTCTCCGGCGGCACGCCGGCCTACATGGCGCCGGAGCAGTGGGAGGACGCGCCCGAGGACGAGCGGACGGACGTGTTTGCACTGGGGGTGATGCTGTACAGGATGCTCTCGGGCGAGTACCCGTTCCCGGAGGGGCAGGGGAAGTGGGCGGCGGAGGGCGGCGTGCCCCGAAAGCTCGACGTTCCTGGCGCTCCCGACCTCGCCGAGCTGGTCGAGAAGATGCTCGACCCCGTCCCAACCCGGAGACCTCGGGACGGGGCGGCAGTGCTCGCGGCGCTCACGCCCATCGAGGAGAAGCTCCGGGCGAGGCCGGCAGAG
>CAIQRS010000131.1 GCA_903874275.1 uncultured Anaeromyxobacter sp. | reverse complement strand
CCGTAGACGCGGGCCACGCCGTCGGCCTGCGACAGGACGGTGCCGGTCTCCGAGACGTCGACCTTCTTCCCGTAATCCTTGATCTGATCGCGGAGGATGCGACTGATCTCGTCGGCGCGGATGTCCATGTTCTTCGTCTCCAGCTGGTGTTCAGTGCTTCATGGCGCGGCGCAGCTCCTCGAGCTGCGACCGGACGGAACCGTCGTAGACCAGGCTGCCGACCTGGGCGACCACGCCTCCCAGGAGGGCCGGATCCACCGACGTCTCCACGATGACCTGGGCCTTCTGCCCCTGGGCGAGCCTCTCGGCGATGCGCTTCGCCTCGTCGGGCGACAGCGGCACCGCGCTCGTGACCTTGGCGCGGATCCGCCCGAGGCGTCCGTCGGCGAGGTCCCGGAACTCCTGGATGATGGCCGGCAGGTAGGCGAGGCGCGAGCGGTCGGCGAGCAGGAGGAGGAAGTTCGACGGCGTCGCGGGAAGGCCCACGCCCTTGGAGAGCGCCGCGACCACGCCGCGCCGCTGCTCCTTCTCGAAGAGGGGGCTCGCGAGGGTCTCGCGAAGCTCGGCGGAGGCGGAGAGCGCCTTCCCGAGCGCGTCGAGGCCGGCCGACCACTGCTCGACTTGACCCTGCTCGTCCGCCAAGGAGAACAACGCCTTGGCGTAGCGGCGGGCGATGGAACCGACGATCATAAGGGGGTCGCTAACTAGCACTCCGGCAGGGCGCTGGTCAAGGGAATGGGTTCGACGCTGCGCGCACCTGGCGGACCCCGGATCGGGCCGTCCGACAGCGGACGCAATCCGACCCCTTCCGGGACCTGGCCCGGCGGGATCGGTCACTTCACCGGGACGGGCCCCGTCGCCGCCCGGGCGGCCGGCTCCATCTTGCACTGGCCGTTGAAGCTCACGCCCTTCGCGACGATCAGGGCCACCGTTTCCACGTTGCCGGTCACGCGGGCCGGCGGGTGCAGCTCCACCGAAACGCTGGCCTTCACGTTGCCGGTCACCGATCCGTGCACGATGAGGGTGCCGCAGGTGATCTCGGCGCTGACCTGCGCGCCCTCGCCGATCACCAGCGTGTCGCTGGTGACGATGGTCCCGGTGAAGCGGCCGTCGATCCGGACGGTGCCCTCGAAGGTGAGCTTGCCGTCGAACTCGGAGCCGCGACCGAGGAGGGCGTTGAGGTCGCTGCCGACGGCGGCGACCGGCGTGTCTTCGCGCTTGAGCATGGCCATGGGAGGGAAGGGTTACACCGACCAGCGGCGGCGTTCAACGATCCCTGTCCCGCCAGGGACCGAGTGATGCCCCCAAGGGGTCGCCCCGTTAGGGGGTCATGCTCCTATTTTCTCAAGAATTCCATCGAGTTCGGCGAGCGACCCGTAGTCGATCTCCAGCTTCCCCGACTTGGCGTTCTTCTGGACCACCCGGCACCGGGTCCCGAGCCTCCGCTCCAGCCGTGTGACCAGCGCCTTCACGTTGGCCGAGTCGGGGGGCGCGGACCCCCGGGGCTGTCCCTCGCCGGGGTGGAGCATGCGGCGGACCAGGGCCTCGGTGGCCCGGACCGACAGCCCCTCGCGGACCACCTGGTGGGCCACCTTGCGGATCGCCTCCGCCTTCTCCAGCGCGAGCAGCGCCCGGGCGTGCCCCATCTCGAGGGCGCCACCCCGCACCTGGTCGCGCACGTCGGCCGGGAGCTTGAGGAGCCGCATGGCGTTCGCGACCGTGGACCGGTCCTTGCCAACCCGCTCGGCGACCTGTTCCTGGGTGAGGCCGTGCTCGCGGGTGAGCGCGTCGAAGGCCTCGGCCTCCTCCATCGCGTTCAGGTCGGCGCGCTGGAGGTTCTCGACGAGCGCCAGCTCGAAGGACTCGCGGTCGCTGGCCTCGCGGAGCAGGGCCGGGATCTCGCGCAGGCCGGCCCGCTGGGCCGCCCTCCAGCGCCGCTCGCCGGCCACGATGGCGTAGCCCGTTCCGGCGCGCCGGACCAGGATGGGCTCGAGGACGCCGTGCTCGCGGATGGAGGTGGCGAGCTCGTCCAGCCCCCGCTCGTCGAAGCTCTTGCGGGGCTGCGCTGCGCTCCGCTGCACCGACTCGATGGGGAGCTGCATGACGCTCCTCCCGGGCGGGGAGGGCGGGGCGGCGTTCTGGAGCAGGGCCGCCATTCCGCGGCCCAGGGCCGGGCGGCGGGTTCCGGGGGTGCTCATGCGTCGCTCCTCTCGCGGCTGGCCTCGCGCCGGGAAACCTCCCGGGCGAAGGCCAGGTAGCTCTGGCAGCCCTTGCTCGCGACGTCGTAGAGCAGGATGGGCTTGCCGTGGGACTGGCTCTCGGAGAGCCGGACGTTGCGGGGGATGACGGTCTCGAAGACCCGGCCGGCGAAGTGCCTCCGGATGTCCTCGGCCACCTGCGAGGCCAGGTTGTTCTGGCCGAACATGGTGAGGAGGATCCCGTCCACCTCCAGGGCGGGGTTCAGGGAGCCCTTCACCAGCTCGACGGTGCGCAGGATGTCGGCCAGCCCCTCGAGGGCGAAGTACTCGCACTGCAGGGGGACGATGACGCCGTCGGAGGCGGCCAGCCCGTTCAGGGTGAGGAGGCCGAGGGACGGGGGGCAGTCGATGATGACGTGCTCGTAGTCGCCGGCGGTGGCGAGCGCCTCGCGCAGCCGCGACTCGCGCCGCTCCGAGCCGGCCAGCTCGATCTCGGCGCCGACCAGGTGGCGGCTGGCAGGGAGGAGGTCGAGGAAGCGCAGCTCGGTGCGCCGCACCACCTCCGGCACCGCGCGCCCGTCGAGCAGCACGTCGTAGACCGACCCCTCCACCTCGTCGCGGGCCACGCCCAGGGCCGAGCCGGCGTTGCCCTGCGGGTCGAGATCCACGAGCAGGGTGCGGTGCTCCCCTGCGGCGAGCGACGCCGCGAGGTTCACGGCGGTCGTGGTCTTGCCGACGCCGCCCTTCTGGTTGGCGATGGTGACGGTCCTTCGCATGTCTCCTCGGAGCTGCCTGGGGGTGGGGGCGGGTTCTACCCCGAGCCGGGGCGAGAATGCTCCCGGGATCTGACAGGGCCCGGGGAAATGTTCCACGTGGAACGTCGGGGCGGGGAGGGGACCGGTGTTCCACGTGGAACGGAGGCTACTGCCAGCCCCAGCCCCCCGCCAGCGCCGCGAGCGCCAGCTCGGGCCAGGGCGGGTCCTCGAGCCGGGCTGCGTCCCCGACGAGGAAGAGGTACAGGTTGGGGACGTCGCTCGACGCGTAGGCGCCGGAAGCTTCCCGCACGTACCGGGTCGCGTGGTCCCTGGCCCCCTTCGCGTCCACGACCAGGTCGACGTTCCGCTTGAACCAGAGCCCGGCGAGGCGGAAGCCTCCCTCCACCCGGGTGAAGGTCACGTCCACGCCGGGTCCGGTGATGCGCGAGCCCTCGACCACGAGCTCGACGGTCAGCCCGTCCTGCCCGGGGCCCTTCCACCTTCCGTCCACCTCCCGGTTGAAGTACTGGGCCGCCGGTCCACCCCTCGGCCCGGCGACCACGCTCGCATCGTTCCAGACCGAGGACCGGAGCAGGTAGTCGTCGCGCATGAGCCAGGCGATCCCCCCCTTCACCGGCCCCAGGTCGGGAGCGGTGCGGGTCCGCTCGACGGGGGAGCTGGTCGCGCAGGCTGCGAGCACCAGCGGCACGAGCTTCACGGCCAATGACAGTCGCATCCCGGGCCTCCTCCGCGGCCGAGTATACGCGCCCCCGGATCACTCCCGGCGCGCGAAGGTGCCGACGGCTCGCTGGGCGCCCGACCGGGGAAGCACGAACCGGCGCAGGGAGAGGAAAGCGAGACCGGCCTCCGCTCCCGCGCCCCGCAGTGCCTCCTCGTCCACGTCCCGCCCCAGGGTGGCGAGCACCCGTCCGCCCGGCGCCAGGTACCGGGCGGCCAGCGGCAGCCAGCGCCCCGGGTCGGCGAAGGCGCGGCTCACCACCACCTCGGCGTGCGGCAACCCCTCCCGCTCCGGCTTCCCCTCGGCGCGCGCCGCCACCCCGCGGACGCGCAGGTCCAGCTCGGCCGCCACCGCCTTCACGAAGGCCACCTTCTTCGCCACCGAGTCGCAGCAGGTGACCTCGAGGGAGGGGAGGGCGATGGCGAGGGGAATGCCCGGAAGCCCCGCTCCGCTCCCCACGTCGAGAAGCGTCGCCGCCCCCCGCACCTCGGGCAGGAGCGCGAGGCTGTCGACGAGGTGCTTCTCGGCGAGCTCGGCCGGGTCGGTGATGGCGGTGAGGTTCACCTTCCGGTTCCAGGCCAGCAGCCGGTCGGCGTAGCACTCGAGCTTTTCCCGCGCCGCGGCGTCGAGCACCAACCCCAGCGCGCGGGCGCCCCCCTCGAGGGTCTCGGAAAACGGGGCGTCCACATGCTACCCGTGACGCCGCCCGATGGCGGCGTCCACCTCGAGCGCGTGGCCTGCCAGGAAGGCGACCACGTCGTCGTCGGTGAGCCCCAGGTCGCGCAGCACGCCGTCGTAGACGAACTTGAATCCCTGCCGCTGCTCGTCGCCGGAGAGCTCGAAGGAGCGGCGCAGGACCGCCGCGGCGAAGAGCTTCTCGTCCCGGGTCTTCTCGCGCGCCATGGCGGGCTAGCTCCCGGCCGGCGGCGTCTTCGGCTTCGCCCCGGGGATGACGAGCAGCTGCCGGAAGATCCCCTCGCCCTCGCTGCGCGTGCTGACGCCGTCCACCTCGAGGAGTGCCAGGTGCACGGCGCGCCGATCGCGCGCGCTCATGGGGGAGACGGCCAGCGCCTTGCCGGTGCGCAGCGCCACCGCGGCCAGCCGCAGCGCCATGGCACGCACGGCCGGGTCGCCTCCCTCCGGGAAGCCGCCCACCTCCAAGTTGACCCACTTGCGCCCCTCGGCGCGCGGGTTCACCACCCGGTTCACCAGGTACTGCACCGCCTCGACGAGCGCACCGGAGAGCTCGACGCCGTTCCCCTCGCGGGGGGCGAGCGACACGCCGATGGCCTCGGGCGTCTCCCGCACGGTCACGTCCACGGCGCCCCCGAGCCGCACGAACAGCTCGGTGCAGAAGGCGCGCGCACGCTCCACCTTCTCCGGGGCCTCCCGGGGCGGCGGCGCGTTCTCTCGCTCCACGTCGTGCATGCGTCGCTCCTCGGACGTCACTTCCCCGCGGCGGCTGCCGCGGCCGTGGCCTTGCGGTCCTTGCGCATGATCCACTGCTGCTGCGCGATGGAGAGCAGGTTGTTCACGAAGATGTAGAGGGTCAGACCGGCCGGCAGCTTCAGCATGATGAAGGTGAAGAAGGCCGGCATGAAGTAGAGCAGCATCTTGGCCTGGGCGTTGTCGGCCGGCTGCGGCGAGATCTTCTGCATGACGAAGCTCGACGCGCCCATGGCCAGCGGCAGGATGTAGAAGGGGTCGTAGGCGGTCAGGTCCTTCACCCACAGGAAGGGCTGCCGGTAGAGCTCCACCGAGGTCTGCAGGGTGGCGTAGAGGGCCAGCCACACCGGCATCTGGAGCAGGAGCGGCAGGCACCCGCCCAGTGGGTTCACCTTGTGCTCCTGGTAGAGCTTCATGACCTCCTGGTTCATCTTCTCCTTGTCGTCCCCGTACTTGGCCTTGAGCGCGTCCACCTTGGGCTGGAGCTTCTTCATCTCCTGCATCGACATCATGGACTTCACTGTCAGCGGATAGAGGAGCGCCTTCACCAAGAGTGTAAGGAGGATGATGGCCGCGCCCCAGTTGCGGGCGAAGGAGTGGAACTTCTGCATCACCCAGAGCAGGACCCGGGCGAAGAAGGAGAGGTAGTTGGAGACCGGGCCGTAGTCGATGGCGGTCTCGAGATCGCGCCCGTAGGCGCGCAGCAGGTCGATCTGCTTCGGCCCCACGTAGAGCTGGAAGGTGGCCCGGGCGGCGCGGTCCACCGGGATGCGCAGCCCGGCCAGGGTCTCCCCGGCGGTGGGCATCTTGGCGAAGAAGCAGATCCCTTCCCCCGACTGCGGGATGAGCGCCGAGACGAAGTAGTGCTGGTCGAGCCCCAGCCAGCGCGGCGGTCCGGGAAGAACCACCAGGCCTTCCTTGCCGTCGAAGCGCTCGGTCTTGTCCCCGGCCCGGCAGACCGGGATCACCGACTCGAAGACCTCGCCCCCCGAGAAGAAACCGGCGGTGGGCGCGTCGGGGGCCTGGAAGGCCGGGTAGAGGATGGCGATCGTCCCGGCCTTCTCCCCGCCTCCCACCGCGAGCTCCAGGTCGATCTGGTAGGGGCGCGCGCCGACCTGGAAGGTCTTGCGCACGTCCACCGCGCCGAGCCGCCCCTCGAAGGTGACGCTCCGCGCGTCCTGCGCGACGATGCGCATGGGGGCGCGCACCAGCGGGTCGGTGCCGGGGTCGGAGCCCCCGCCCAGCTCGGCGGAGGGCAGGAGCGAGAGCGGCCACGGCTGCCCCGCGCGGACGCTGACCAGGTCGATGGGGATGTCGGGCGTCTCGCCCTTGCCCCGCTTCCGGTAGGTCTCCTCCTTCAGCGTGAGGCTCTTCAGCGCCCCGCCCCAGGTCGTGAAGGTGGCCCGGAACTCGGGCGTCTCGAGGACGACGGTCTCCTCGGGGGTGGAGGGCGCAACCACGACTGCAGGTGGCGGCGCCTCGGGCTTCGCCGCGGCCGCAGCGCCCGTGGCGGCCTGGGGGCCGCTGGGTGCCACCGCGCCGGCCGCCACCTTCGCGGCAGCCGGGGCGCCCTTCTTCGGCATGAAGAACTCGTTCCACGCGAAGAGGATCAGCACCGAGCCGAGTGCGGCGAACATGATGCGCTTGCTGTCGTTCACGACGTACCTGCCTTCTTCTGCGAGATGTCTCTTCTCAGGGAACCGGGTCGAGGCCGCCCGGGTGGAAGGGGTGGCAGCGGGCCAGCCGCCGCGCCGCCAGCCAGCTCCCCCTGGCGGCCCCGTGGCGCTCGAGCGCCGTCACCGCGTAGGCCGAGCACGACGGGTAGAACCTGCACGAAGGCGGGAGCAGCGGCGAGAGCAGCCACTGGTAGGCGCGCACGGCGCCCACGAGCGGCAGCGCCGCCAGGCTCGTGCCCTTCGTCACCGTGCCCCCCCGCGTGCCAGCCGATCACGGGCGGCCTGGAGCGCGACGCGCGCGCCGGCCATCCCGACCTCCTGGGCGCCGGATCGCGCGATCACCACCAGGTCCACCGGCGGAAGATCGGCCGCCACGGCCCGGAAGGCCTCGCGCACCTGGCGCTTGATTCGGTTGCGGATCACCGCGTTCGCCACCTTGCCCGACACCGTGATGCCGATGCGGGGGGCGCTCCCCCCCGCCTGGAGGGCGAGGACCACGAGCTTCCCGGCGAACAGGCGCTCTCCGCGCTGCTGCACCGCCAGGAACTCGCGACGGCGCAGGATGCGCGCCGCCTTGCCGAAACGCACGGGGCCTCTGGCCTCGGCGCCCTACTTCGACGGCGCCTTGGGCGCCAGCTTCTTGCGCCCCTTGGCGCGGCGGCGCTTGATCACGTTCTGCCCGCCGGCGGACTTCATGCGCTTGCGGAAACCGTGCGTGCGGTTCCGCTTCACCTTCTTGGGCTGGTAGGTCCTCTTCATGGCGCGGGAAACTCCCCGATCGGACGCGCCGTGTCAAGGTAGCCGGGTACCCAAGGGACCGTCCGCCCATCCCCGAGGAAATTCCGCCACCTGTCGCGTACCACGAACGAGCACTTGATCCGCGGCCTCGACCTTCGCTAGAGAGTGTCTCGTCGCACGTTCGTCACGCAGTCCGCGCAGGCCGAGCTTTCCACACTATAAGTGAACATCGCCTCCGCGCTCCGCGGGGGCCATGCGACCTTTTTCTCGCCGGGAGGGTCGAGGGGATGGCATCCGTGGGGCATGCAGTCTCGCCAGATGGTTCCCCGACCGACGGAGTGGCGCCCGAGCACTGGCGCCGCATCGACGAGTACCTGCGTGCGCGCCTGCGCGAGGACCTGTACCGGCGCTGGTTCGCGCCGTTGCGCGTGCTCGGGCTCGACGGCGATCGGCTGCAGGTCGGGGCGCCCGACCCCTTCCACCGCGACTTCGTGGACGACAACTACCGCGACTGGTTCGACGAGTTCGTCCCCGGCCTGGTCGGTGCGCCGGTTCGCACCCAGTTCGTGGTGGACACCGCCCCGCGGACCCAGCGGCCGCCGCCCGCCCCGGAGCCGGCCTCCTCCTTCTCCGCCCCGCACGCTCCCGGCGAGACCCGCCCCAACCCCCGCTACCTCTTCGACACCTTCGTGGTCGGCGAGTCGAACCGCTTCGCCGTGGCCGCCGCCCAGGCCGTCGCCAAGACCCCGGGCCGGGCCTGGAACCCGCTCTTCCTGCACGGCGACTCGGGCCTCGGCAAGACCCACCTGCTCCACGCCATCGCCAACGAGATCCACGCCAGCACCCCGGGCGCCCGCGTCGCCATCGTCACCTCGGAGCGCTACACCAACGACTTCGTGGACGCCCTCTCTCGCAACACCATGGGCGACTTCCGCCGCAAGTACCGGGAGTGCGGCGCGCTGCTGGTGGACGACGTGCAGTTCTTCGCCGGCCGCGACAAGACCGCCGAGGAGTTCTTCCACACCTTCAACGCCCTCTACGAGCAGAACGTCCAGATCGTGCTCTCCAGCGATCGCAGCCCCAAGGAGCTGAAGGGGCTCGAGGAGCGTCTCTGCTCCCGCTTCGAGTGGGGCATGCGGGTGCACATCGCCACCCCCGAGTTCGAGACCCGGGCCGCCATCTTGAAGAAGAAGGCGCTGGCCGAGCGGATCGACCTCTCCGACGAGGTGGCGGCCCTGCTCGCCACCCACATCAAGTCGAACGTCCGGGAGTTGGAGGGGGCGCTCATGCGGCTCGCCGCCTTCGCCTCGCTCAAGGGGGAGCCCGTCTCGGTGCAGCTGGCCCGGGACGTCCTCTCCGACGTCATCCCGCCCCCCGGCTACCGCCCCTCCATCGAGCGCATCCAGGAGGCCGTGGCGGCCCACTACGGCATCACGGTGGCCCGCCTGACCAGCTCGTCCCGGGAGCAGAAGATCGCCCTGCCGCGTCAGGTGGCGATGTTCCTCTGCCGCGAGCTCGCCAAGGAGACGCTCCAGACCATCGCCGAGAAGTTCAACAAGAAGGACCACACCACGGTCATCTCGGCCATCGAGCGGGTCAACGAGCTCTCCCTGACCGATCTGGAGATCCGCCAGGCCGTGGACACGCTCCGCTCGGGCGTCACCTCGTAGGTGGCGCGAGCGCGTGGATCGGTGGTGGATCTCCCCTGGATCGGACGGGGTCCTGGCGTGGGCGGATGGCCCTCCCCGATCGCACCGTTTCCTCCACAGGCGGCCGGCTCGATGATCCAGGGAGTTCTCCAGATCGGTTTCCCGAGTCCTTCCGGCGGCGAGCCCCCCTTCTCCACATCGATCGCCTCTCTACGATCGCGACGGATCTGAAAGAAAGATAGGATTCCCATCCCATGGAACTGAAGATCGGCGTCCCGGAACTGACCCGCGCACTGGCCCGCTCGCAGGGCATCGTCGAGAAGAAGAGCACGATGCCCATCCTCTCCCACGTCCTCCTCGAGGCGAAGAAGGGAGGAGAGCTGTCCGTCTCCGCCACCGATCTCGACGTGTCGGTGTCGGGCACCCACGCCGCCGAGGTGCTGAAGGAGGGCGGAATGGCCGTCTCCGCCCGGCACCTCTTCGACATCGTGAAGTCCCTCTCGGGCGAGAAGACCGTCTCCCTGAAGAAGACCGCCAACAACCACCTCGAGGTGAAGGCAGGCCAGGCCGAGTTCCGGCTGGTGGGGCTGCCCGCCGAGGACTTCCCCGCGCTTCCCAAGTTCGACAAGGTCCCCTTCGTGACGGTCGATCCCGACACGGTGCTCGGCCTCGTCGAGCGCACCGCCTTCGCCGCCTCCAGCGACGAGACCCGCTACAACCTGAACGGCGTCTACTTCGAGCCGGCAGCCGGCCTGATGCGGCTCGTGGCCACCGACGGCCACCGTCTCTCCATGGCCGACGCGGCCATCGAGGGGGACTTCAAGCTGAAGAAGGGGGTCATCCTCCCCAGGAAGGGCATCTCCGAGCTCCGGAAGCTGCTCTCCGAGGCCGTGGACGGCGCCGAGGAGAAGCCCAGGGGCGAGCTGGGCTTCGCCGACAACTCGGCGGTCTTTCGTCGCCCCGGGGTGGTGCTCGTGATGCGGCTCATCGAGGGCTCCTTCCCCGACTACCGGCAGGTCATCCCCAAGGCCGGTGAGAAGGTGGCCTCCCTGGGGCGCGAGCGTCTCCTGACAACCCTCCGTCGGGTCTCGCTCCTCTCGTCGGAGAAGTCGAACGCCGTGAAGCTCGAGCTCGAGAAGGGCAACCTGCGCATCGCCGCGCAGAACCCGGACCTGGGCGAGGCCCGCGAGGATGTCCCGGTGGAGTACGACGGCGAGCCGCTCAAGATCGGCTTCAACGCCAAGTACCTCATCGACGTCCTCACCGTCCTCCACGACGCCGACGTGCGGCTCGAGCTGGCCGACGACCTCTCCCCGGGCGTGGTCCGGCCCGTGGGCGAGCCCGGCGAGCACTTCACCGCCGTCATCATGCCCATGCGCATCTGAGGTCGTGCGGCTCCTCTCCCTCTCGCTGCGCGACTTCAGGAACGTCCACGAGGCGCGGCTCGAGCCCTCGGCGCGCTCGACCGTGCTCGTCGGGCCGAACGGGCAGGGGAAGACCAACCTCCTCGAGGCGCTCTTCCTCCTCTGCACGCTGAAGCCGCTGCGGGCCACCAGGCTCGCCGAGCTCGTCCGCTTCGGAGCCGAGCGGGCCCGCGTCCAGGGGGACTTCGAGGCGCCGGGCGGCGTCCGCACCGTCGCAGTGGAGATCGGCCCGGAGGGGCGCACCGCCTTCCTCGACGGCAAGACCCTCTCCTCCTCCGACCGGCTCGACGCCTTCTTCGAGGGGCGGGCGGCGGTCTGCTTCTCCCCCGACGACCTGCTGCTCGTGAAGGGAGGACCGGATCAGCGCCGGCGCTTCCTCGACCGGGCGGCATTCAACCGATGGCCGGCGGTGCTCACCGAGGCCCGCGAGTACCTGCGCGCGCTGCGGGAGCGGAACGCCGCGCTCCGCCACTCGGCCGCCGACGTGGAGGAGAGCTTCCGGGAGCCGCTGGTGCGGGCAGGGGCCAGGCTGGTGGCCCGCCGGTTGGCCCTGCTCGACGAGCTCTCCCCGCGGATGGCCGAGGCCTTCTCCCAGATCTCGGGTCCCGAGGCGGCCTCCGCCCTGCTCGCCTACCGCCCCGCGGCCGGGCTCCAGGTCGATGGGGCCAGCGAGGAGCAGATCGCGGAGCGGCTGGCCGGAGCGCTCGCCCACCGGGTCGCCCGCGACCGGGAGAAGGGCTACACCTCCGCCGGCCCGCACATGGACGACCTGCTCCTTTCACTGGGAGGAAGGGGGGCGCGCCCCTACGGCTCCCAGGGGCAGCAGCGGGCGCTGGTGCTCGCGCTCAAGATCGCCGAGATCGAGAACCTCCGGGACAAGCTGGGGCGCCCGCCGCTCCTCCTCCTCGACGACGTCTCCTCCGAGCTCGACCCGGAGAAGAACGGCCACCTGCTCCGTCACCTCTCGGCCCTTCCAGGACAGGCGGTCCTCACCACCACCGACCGGCGCCTCCTCGAACCCGCGGCCGGCGAGGGCGCGGTCTTCTACCAGGTGCGCGACGGGGTCTTCGAGCGAGATCTTCCCCCTGTGATTCCGGGGTCTTGAACCCCTCTTTCGGGGTTGCCCGGCCTGGCGGGCTCTGTTATACCCATCCACGCACAAGCCTTCGAAAATCCTCGACAAAAACCCCGGCGAGATCTCCCCTGGAAAACACAGATTCCGCACCGAAGCCAGCGTCCGACATCGGGAACGCGGCGGGCTACGGCACCGAGGCCATCAAGGTCCTCGAGGGGCTCGAGGCCGTCCGGAAGCGGCCCAACATGTACATCGGCGACGTGGGGGAGCGCGGGCTCCACCACCTCGTCTTCGAGGTCGTGGACAACTCGGTGGACGAGGCCATGGCCGGGCGCTGCGACCAGATCGACGTGACCATCCACACCGACAACTCGGTGACGGTCCTCGACAACGGCTCGGGGATCCCGGTGGGCCCGCACTCCACCGTGATCGGGATGGACACCCTCGACGTGGTGATGACCAAGCTCCACGCCGGCGGCAAGTTCGAGTCGAACGCCTACAAGGTCTCGGGCGGTCTCCACGGCGTGGGCGTCACCTGCGTGAACGCGCTCTCCGACTGGCTCAAGGTCGAGGTCTACCGCGAGGGAAAGGTCTTCGCGCAGCGCTACGAGCGCGGCCACCCCACCGGCAAGGTCACCGTCATCGGCGAGACCCACCGGCGCGGCACCCGGGTCACCTTCCACCCCGACTTCCCGCTCTTCGAGGCCAAGGAGTTCAGCTTCGAGACCCTCTCCGGGCGCCTCCGGGAGCTGGCCTTCCTGAACCCGGGCCTCAAGATCACCGTCGAGGACGAGCGCAGCGGCAAGAAGCACGAGTTCCTCTTCAAGGACGGCATCCGCGAGTTCGTCGCCTACCTGAACAAGAGCCGGCAGGTCCTCATCGATCCGCCCATCAAGCTCCACCAGGAGATGACCACCGAGAACGGCGAGGCCTCGGTGGACATCGCCCTCCAGTGGAACGACGGCTACGACGAGAAGGTCTTCGCCTTCGCCAACAACATCCACAACCACGAGGGCGGCACCCACCTGGTCGGCTTCAAGACCGCGCTCACCCGCACCCTCAACGCCTACGGGACCAAGAACAACCTCTTCAAGGAGCTGAAGGAGGAGATGCCGTCGGGCGACGACATGCGCGAGGGGCTCGCCGCCGTCATCTCCATCCGGCTCCCCGGCGCCGCCTTCGAGGGGCAGACCAAGACCCGGCTCTCCAACACCGAGGCCAAGTCGATCGTCGAGACCATGGTCAACGACCGGCTGGGGGCCTGGCTCGAGGAGAACCCGGCCAACGCGAAGCGCATCGTCGCCAAGGTGTCGGAGGCCACCCGGGCCCGCATCGCCGCCCGCAAGGCCCGCGAGACGGTGCGGCGCAAGGGAGCGCTCGATGGGGCCTCCCTGCCCGGCAAGCTCGCCGACTGCCAGTCGAAGGACCCGGCCGAGAGCGAGATCTACCTGGTCGAGGGAGACAGCGCCGGCGGCTCGGCCAAGCAGGGGCGCGACCGGCGCACCCAGGCCATCCTGCCGCTGCGCGGGAAGATCCTGAACGTCGAGCGGGCCCGCTTCGACAAGATGCTCTCCTCGGTCGAGATCGCCACCATCATCACGGCGCTCGGCACCGGCATCGGCCCCGAGGAGTTCGACGCCGGGAAGGTCCGCTACCACCGCATCGTCATCATGACCGACGCGGACGTGGACGGCAGCCACATCCGCACGCTGCTCCTCACCTTCTTCTTCCGGCAGATGCCGGCCCTCGTCGAGAAGGGCTACCTCTACATCGCCCAGCCCCCCCTCTACCGGATCCAGAAGGGCAAGAAGGAGAACTACCTCAAGGACGAGGGGGCCCTCGACGAGTACCTGCTGGCCATCGGGACCGAGAAGGCCAAGCTCGTCTCCGGCGACCAGGAGCTCGGCGGGGAGGACCTGAAGCGGCTGGCCGAGGAGGTGCGCACCTTCCGCGCGCTGCTCGCCGTGGCCGACCGGCGCCGCGACGCCCGGATCGTGGACGCCGCCATCCAGCAGGGCGACCTCGACGTCGAGACGCTGCGCGACCACGCCGCGGTCAAGGCGCTGGCCGGGTCGATCCACCAGAAGGCCCAGAAGCTCTACCCGGACATCGAGATCCGCGACGCCAAGATCGAGCGGGACGAGGAGCACGGGCGCGACAAGCTGGTCTTCCACACCACCGTGGCCGGCGCGCCGCGCGAGACCCGGCTCGACTTCGACTACCTCTCCACCGCCGAGTGGACCGACCTCGCCGCCAACTACGGGGCGCTCGCCGAGATCGGCCCGGGCCCGTTCACCCTCCAGGCCGGCGACGGCGCCGAGGAGGTCCCCGACGTCTTCGCGGCGGTGGGGGCGCTCAAGAAGGCGGCCGCCCAGGGGCAGACCATCCAGCGCTACAAGGGGCTCGGTGAGATGAACCCCGAGCAACTCTGGGAGACCACCATGGACCCGGCCCGGCGCACCATGCTCCAGGTCCGGGTCGACGACATGGTCGAGGCCAACGACGTCTTCAGCGTGCTCATGGGCGACGCGGTCGAGCCGCGCCGGGAGTTCATCGAGAAGCACGCCCTCGACGTGCAGAACCTCGACATCTGACGGGCGCCCCGCTCCCGGGGCGCGGAGGAGGCGGCGATGGACTGGTTCTTCCGGCAGCCGATCCCGGCGCTCTTCGTCGAGGTCATCTGCGCCTTCGTGGGGATCACCCTCGGGGGGATGCTCATCTTCGCCCCCGTCCGGCGGCGCCTGCAGGCGCGCTTCGCGCGGAGCTCGGAACAGGCCGCCTACTTCGGCACCCAGATCTGGCTCGCCTACACGCTCATCCTCAGCCTGACCGCGGTCGGCGCCTGGTCGGAGTACCAGGCGGCGAGCGAGAAGGTCTCCCGGGAGGTGTCGTCGCTGGAGGTGCTGCAGCGCGGCGCGCTCCTCTACCCGGAGCCGGTGCGCGGCCAGATCGACGAGCTCGTGCGGGACTACGCCCGGACCGTCGCCGACAAGGAGTGGGCCGAGCAGCGGGTGGGCGTGCACCCCTCCGCGGCCAAGCACAGGTTCGCCGCCATCGTGCGGCTCCTCGGGGACTACGAGCCGCTGAGCCTCCCCGACCAGATGGTCCACGCCGAGACCCTCCGGCAGCTCACCACCGCGTCCGAGACGCGCCGGGCCCGGATCCACGCCACCGGGAACTCGCTGCCCACCGTGGTCTGGATCGTGCTGCTCGTGGGGGCGGCCATCGCCCTCACCGGGGCCACCCTGTTCGTCACCGTGGACGACACCGCCCTGCACCTCGTCCTGGTGGGCTGCATGGCCGCCTTCGTGGGGCTCGTGGTATTCGTCACCGTCGCGCTCGACCATCCGTTCCAGGGGGCGGTCACCCCCGCACCGGACGGGTTCTACCTCATCGCCGACCGCCCCTTCGGAGGGCTGTCGAGGACAGGAGACTGACCGATGCCCCGCGCCGCATTCGTCGCCATCGGCACCTACGTCCCCGACCGCGTCGTCACCAACGCGGAGCTGACGAAGTACATGGACACCACCGAGGAGTGGATCGTCCAGCGCACCGGCATCCAGGAGCGGCGCTGGGTCGAGCCCGGCCTGGGCAGCGCCGAGATGGCCCACCGGGCCACGCGCCGGGCCCTCGACCAGGCGGGGTGGAATCCCGAGGACATCGAGGCCATCATCTTCGCGAGCCTGTCGCCCGATCACATGTTCCCGGGCGACGGCTGCTTCCTGAACGCCAAGCTGGGGATCCCCGGCGTCCCGGCCCTCGACGTGCGCAACCAGTGCTCGGGCTTCCTCTACGGCCTCTCGGTGGCCGACGCCTGGATCCGCACCGGGACCTACAAGAAGATCCTGCTGGTCGGGTCCGAGACCCATTCCACCGGCCTCGACGTCTCCACGGCGGGGCGCGACGTGAGCGTGATCTTCGGGGACGGCGCCGCCGCGGCGCTCCTCGAGGCCACCGACGACCCGGGGAGGGGCGTGCTCGCCATCGAGCTGCACGCCGACGGGCGCTTCGCCACCGACCTCTGGACCGACCAGCCGGGCTCGATCCACAGCCCGCGCAACACCCACGCCATGATCGACGACGGCAGCGGGTACCCCAAGATGGAGGGGCAGAAGGTCTTCAAGCACGCCATCGTCCGCATGCCCGAGGTGGTCCGCAACCTGCTCGGCAAGACCGGCCTCACCACCGCGGACATCAAGGTCTTCGTGCCGCACCAGGCCAACCTGCGCATCGCCGAGACGGTGCAGAGGTCGCTCGGGCTGCGCGACGACCAGGTCTTCAACAACATCCAGAAGTACGGCAACACCACGGCGGCGAGCATCCCGCTGGCGCTCGCCGAGGCCATCCCGGAACGTGGCGTGCAACGCGGCGACCTCGTCGCCCTGGCGGCCTTCGGAGCGGGTTTCACCTGGGGTGCAGCGCTCGCGAGGTGGTGATGCCCCGCAAGGATCTTGAGGCGTCGTCCAATGGCAGGACTGCGGACTTTGGATCCGCGTATGAAGGTTCGAATCCTTCCGCCTCAACATCGGCCCCGGAGCAGGCCCGGCCCGCGGGCCGCGCCGCCAACCACCGCGCCGAGGTGAAGACGCTGCCCCTGCCCGGGCGCTTCCTGCTCGCGCCCATCGGGCCGCTGCCGCGCGGGACGATCCCCGCGATCTCGGTGGCGCTGCAGGAGATCTTCGGCTCCCCCGCCGAGCCCATTCCGCCCCAGGTGAAGCCGGAATTCGCCTTCAACAAGGACCGGCGCCAGTACCACTCCACCGCCGTGCTGCGTCGCCTGGAGGCCTTGCGCCCCCGGGGGAGCGACGCGCCGGTGCTGGGCGTGGTGGACGTGGACCTCTTCGTGCCCGACCAGCCCTTCGTCTTCGGCGAGTCCGACCGGGACGCCCGCAGCGCGCTGGTGAGTGTCTTCCGGCTCAAGGGGTGCGACGGCCTTCCGGTGTCGCCGGAGCGGCTCGCCCATCGCGCCCGGGTCGAGGCGGCCCACGCCACCGGGCACCTGCTCGGCCTTTCCCACTGCGGCGACCTCCGCTGCGTCATGTTCCTGGCGCACAGTCCGGCCGACTCCGACCGCAAGGGCGAAGGGCTGTGCGGCGCGTGCCGCTCCGCCATGGGACGCCCGTGACGGCGGCGGCGTCGCCGACGTCACGGTGAACCAGCTCTGCCAGCGCACCCGCTCGAGCTGCGGCGCCTGCTGCGGCCTCTACAACCGCCGGGACCACGGGGAGGAGGCGGTCCGGGAGCGGCTCGACGCCCGCACCGACGCGCTCGCCGGCGTGCCCCGCACCCAGGATGGTTTCCGCGAGGCCGCCGCCCGCATCGGCGCCAGCGAGCCCCCTTCGCTCTTCCCCTCGGTCCGGGTCTGCCCGCTGCTCGGCTGGCTCGACCCGGAGCGGACCCGGGTCGGCTGCCTGGCCCACCCGCTCGTGACCGGCGGCGCCGACCTGCGCGACCAGGGGGTCTACGACGCCTCCATCTGCGAGACCTTCCTCTGCCCGAGCCACTCCTGGCTCGCCGAGGAGGAGGCCGAGATCGTGGACGACACCTGCGCCGACGCGCACCTCTACGGGCTGGTGGTCACCGACGTGCCCTTCGTGCGGGCGGTGCTCGACGCGGTGGGGCGGCTGGCCGGGGCGCGCATCGAGCGGCGCCACCTGGAGCGGGCGCCGGTGCGCGACTCCCTGCGGCGGCTCTTCGCGCTCAAGGAGGAGCTCGAGCCCGGATCGGAGGGGCTCTTCGGGGCCTTCCGGCCCGGCGCGGACGGGGAGCCGGTGCCCCGCAGCATCGACTACGCGGGGATGGAGCGCGAGGTCTCCCCGTGGGACGCCATCCTGCTCTGCGTGGGGGCGGACCCGAGGTCGGGGAATGACCTCGACCGGCTGGAGGGGGAGGTGCGGGGGAGGCTGGAGGAGTGCGGGAAGGCGTTGCTGGGGGGAGGGGGGGGGCGGTGAGGCTTCGACGAGGACGGGCGTCTTCGTGGTCCCGCTCCTGCGGCAGCTGAAGCTGCCGCTGTTAAAGCCCCGCAGCCACGATCTCGGCGATGTCCACCACCTTCATGGTCTCTTCCTTCCCCAGCTCGGCCACGCCGTCCTTCAGCATGGTGAGGCAGAACGGGCAGCCCACCGCCACCACGCCGCCCTTCTCGCCGAGCACGCGCGCGGCCTCCTCGACCCGGTTCTGGTTGATGCGGGTGCCGAGCTTCTCCTCGAGCCACATGCGCCCGCCGCCCGCGCCGCAGCAGAAGCCCTGCTCGCGGTTGCGCTCCATCTCGGTCACCCGAAGCCCGGGCACCGCGGCCAGGGCCGCGCGCGGCTCGTCGGTCACGCCGTTCCAGCGGGCCAGGTAGCACGGGTCGTGGAAGGTGACGAGCTGCCCCTCGTAGGCCTTGGCGGCCCCCGGGGTGAGCTTCCCCTCCGAGACGAGGCGGGCGATGAGCTCCGTGTGGTGCACCACCTCGAACGCGCCGCCGAACTGGGGGAACTCGTTCTTGATGGTGTTGAGGCAGTGGGGGCACTGGGCGATGACCTTCTTCACCCCGTACCCCTTCATGAGCTCCACGTTGGCGGCGGCCTGCATCTGGAAGAGGTACTCGTTGCCGAGCCGGCGCGCGGTCTCGCCGTTGCAGGTCTCCTCCTCGCCCAGGATGGCGAACTTCACGCGAGCGGCCCGCAGGATCTTCACGATGGCGCGCGAGACCTTCTTCTGCCGGTCGTCGAAGGCGCCGGCGCAGCCCACGAAGAAGAGCCACTCGAAGTCGCCCTCGCTGGCGCGCGGCACGGCCAGGTCATCGCACCATTCGGCGCGCCGGTTGGAGCCGATGCCCCAGGGGTTGCCCTGGGTCTCGATGTTCTTGAAGACGCGGGCCGCCTCCTCCGGGAAGGCCGACTCGACGAGCACCTGGTGGCGCCGCAGGTCCACGATGCGGGGCACCTGCTCGATGAGCACCGGGCAGGCGGTCTCGCACCAGCCGCAGGTGGTGCAGGCCCAGACCGTGGCGTCCGGGAGGACGTTCCCCACCACCGCAGGCAGCTTCTCGGCGGCGGCGTCGCGGGCGGCGGCGTCGGGGGCGCGGGAGAAGGCGAGGAGCGCGGGAGCCTGGTCCTGGATGTGGTGGCGCAGCGTCCGGTTCACCTCCTTGTGGCTCAAGGGCTTCCCGGTGACGTAGGTCGGGCAGTGGGTCTGGCAGCGGCCGCACTCGGTGCAGGAGTAGGTGTCCAGGGCCTCCTTCCAGGAGAGGTCCTTCACCGCGCGTGCACCGTAGTCGGGGGTCTCGGACTCCAGATCCAGCTTGCGCAGCGACCCGCGCGGCGGCAGCCGCTGCACGTAGACGTCGGGGAGCGCGGTGATGACGTGGAAGTGCTTCCCGAAGGGCAGGAAGTTCAGGAACACCAGCACGATGACGAGGTGGAGCCAGAAGGAGGCCCCGCCCACGACCGCGGTGGCCCCGGGATCGAGGCCGGCGAGGAGCACCGCGCCCAGGGAGCCGGCCGGTACGCCCCAGCTCCAGGGGAGGCCGGCGGCGAGCCGCTCCGCCCCCTCGAAGAGGATGTCGGTCGCCATCAGGCCGGCGATGAAGCCGAGGATGAGGACCCCCTCCCAGGAGCGGGTCACCCGGTCGGGCTTGGTGACCAGGCGCCGCCAGATGAAGGCCAGCGCCGCGAAGAGGGCGAGGAGGACCGCCACGTCCTTCACGAAGGCGTAGGCGTCGCCGATGGGCGTTCCCGCCCCGAGCAGCGGGAGGTGGAAGTGGGGCGAGAAGCCCACGCCGAAGAGCGTGACGGTGCGCGCGCCCAGGACGAGGAAGGCGGCGAAGATGAGGACGTGCAGGAACCCGGGCCACACCTCGCCCCGGTCGGTGAGCCGCGACTGGCCGAAGCCGAAGCGGAGCAGCCCGCGGAAGCGTTCCCCGGGCCGGTCGAGCCGTTCGTCCTTCCGGAAGGCCCGCAGCGGGGCCAGCCGGCGAACCATCGTGAAGGCGAAGAATCCGCCGGCCGAGAGGAGCAGCAGCGCGGTGAACCAGGGGCTCATGGGGCGGAGAGTGTACCCCTTGATTCTGGAATCAGTCCACCTGCTTTGAGGGGTGCTTCTTGTCCTCCTTCTTCTCCTTGTCGTCCTTCTTCGGCTCGGCTCCCTTGCCCGGCCGGGAGGGCGGCGGCGGGGCCGGAGGGGGCTTCGCGGCCGGAGGGGGAGCGGGGGGAGGCGCCCTCGGAGCGGGAGGCGCCGCCTGGGATGGAGCGTGCCCCTGCTCGTTCCCGCGCCCCTTGCCGTGGTCACGATCGTGGTCGTCGTCGTGCGGCCGGGGAGCCTGGACCGGCTTCCGCATGGCCGGCGGCGGCGGGCGGTACTGGCCCCAGGCCGGCGGCCGTCCGGCGCCGGGCGGGGGCGGGGGCGGCGGCGCGTAGTTCCACCAACCCCGGGGAGGCGGGCGCGACGGGCCAAAGCCGCCGCCGTAGTTCCAGCCCGATCCACGCCAGGTGAACCCCGCTCCGTAGGGCGGGTAGTAGTCGTGCCGGTGCGGGCCCTCCACGAAGCACCAGCCTCCGCCCGGCACGGGGTGGCCGCCGTAGTAGGTGAAGACCACCGGGCCGCGCCAGAAGAGGAAGCCGTCGTCGTAGACGAACCAGTCGGACCGGTCGGGGAAGTAGTCGTGGGCGTGCGGGCCGTCGTACCAGCACCAGCCGCCGGCGCTGCCGGGCGGGATGGCGTGCTGTCCGCCGTACCAGACCTCGACCACCTGGGGCGGCGGCGCGGGGATCACCGTCCCGGCGGTGATCACGCAGCCGGAGACCGAGAGCAGCACGGTGGCGAGGACGATGCGTCGCATGGTTCACCCCTCGTTGACAAAGCCTGGGACGGCCGGGGCCGCCGGGAAATTCAGACCCGCGCGCGCGGGGCGCCGCGCCCCGCCTGCCGCGAGCGCGCCAGCTCGACGGCGTGCTCCACGTACATCCGGGCGATGTCCTTCTTCGTGGCCCGCTCCAGCCCCTCGAACCCCGGCGAGCTGTTCACCTCCATGATCTTCGGGCCGGTGCGCGACTCGAGCATGTCCACCCCGGCGACCTCCAGCCCGATGACCCGCGTCGCCTTCACGGCCGCCTCGGCGTACTCGCGCGGCAGCACCACCGAGCGGGCCCTGCCCCCGCGGTGGATGTTGGAGCGGAACTCGCCGGTGCGGGCCTGCCGCCGCATCGCCGCCACCACCCGGTCGCCGATGACCAGCGCCCGCAGGTCGCACCCCTTCGACTCGGCCACGAACTCCTGGAGCAGGATCTCCTGTCCCAGGTCCCAGAAGGTGTCGAGCATCCCCTGCACCTCGTCCATGGTGGAGGCGATCATGACCCCCACCCCCTGCGTGCCCTGGATGAGCTTGATGATGCAGGGGAGGCCGCCCACGTGCTCGACCACCTGCGCCACCTCGTCGCGGTACCGGCACATGGCGGTGCGCGGGATGTCGAGGCCGAAGCGGGAGAGCAGCTGCAGGGCGCGCAGCTTGTCGCGCGAGCGGGCGATGGGGATGGCGTCGTTCAGCACCGGCACGCCCATCATGTCGAGCTGGTTCACCACCGCGAGGCCGTAGGCGGTGATCGAGGCGCCGATGCGCGGGATGACCACGTCGAGGTGCCCCACCTCCTCGCCCCGGTAGAAGATGGTCGGGTGCTCGCGGGCCAGCACCATGTTGCAGTGGAGGGTGTCGAGGACGCGGGCCCGGTGGCCCAGCGCGCGGATGGCCTCGACGAGCCTCCGGGTCGAGTGGAGCCGGGGGTTCCGGGAGAGGATGGCCACGGTGAGGCGGCCGCCCGGAGGAGCAGGGGCGCGGGGGCGCCGGGTCGCCTTCGCGGCGCGCCGAGATCCGTTCCTGGCCATGGTCGCGTCGAGCCTACGACGCGATCCGGAGGGGTCGCAAGCCGCCGCGGATCGGTTCGTTGATCGGGGGTGGCCGCGCTGGTAGAACCCTCGATCCCCCCGACAGGCGAAGAGAGAAGAGAGCGGACGTGGAATACAAGGACACCGTCAACCTCCCGAAGACCGACTTCCCGATGAAGGCCAACCTGCCCCAGCGGGAGCCCGAGATCCTGAAGGAGTGGGAGGCCGCCAGGACCTTCGAGAACCTGGTGGCGGGAAACGTGGCCAGGGGCGGCAAGCGCTTCGTCCTCCACGACGGGCCGCCCTACGCGAACGGCCACATCCACATCGGCCACGCCCTCAACAAGATCCTGAAGGACGTCATCGTCAAGTACCGGAACATGGCCGGCGAGGTGGCCGACTACCAGCCGGGGTGGGACTGCCACGGCCTGCCCATCGAGCGGAAGGTGGACGAGGAGCTCGGCTCGAAGAAGCGCGAGATGGACCGCCCGGCGGTGATCGCGGCGGCCCGCGCCTACGCCGGGAAGTGGATCGACCGGCAGCGCGAGGAGTTCAAGCGGCTGGGCATCTTCGGACGCTGGGAGACGCCCTACGCCACCATGGACCGGCGCTACGAGGCCGACACGGTCCGTGCGCTGGCGCAGGTGGCCGAGAAGGGGTACCTCTCCCGCGGCAAGAAGCCGGTCTACTGGTGCACCACCGACCGCACGGCGCTCGCCGAGGCCGAGGTCGAGTACGAGGATCACACCTCGCCGTCCATCCACGTGGCCTTCGAGGTGGTGGGCGACCTGCCCGCGCCCGTGCCGGCGGGGCGCGCGGCGAGCCTGGTCATCTGGACCACCACCCCCTGGACGCTGCCCGCCAACCTGGCGGTGGCGGCCCACCCCGACTTCGTCTACGTCGCCTACGACCTCCGCGGGAAGGTGGTCGTGGTCGCCAAGGACCTGCTGGCAGCCTTCCTGGCCGCGGTGGCCCCGGACGAGCTCGTGGACGGGGTCGCCCCGGCCGACCGCATCCTCGCCAGCCTCGAGGGCAAGGAGCTCGAGGGGGTGAAGTACCGCCACCCGTTCATGGGGCGCGAGTCGCCGGTGGTGCTCGGCGAGCACGTCACGCTCGAGGCCGGCACCGGGCTCGTCCACACCGCGCCCGGGCACGGCCAGGAGGACTACGCGACCGGCGTGAAGTACGGGCTCGAGATCCTCAACCCGGTGGACGGCGCCGGGAGGTTCACCGAGGAGGCGGGGAAGTACGCCGGCAAGGAGATCTTCGCGGCCAACGCCGAGATCGTGGCCGACCTGCACGCCTCCGGCCACCTGCTCTCCGACCCCAAGGCCTCGCTGCGCCACAGCTACCCGCACTGCTGGCGCTGCCACAGGCCGGTGGTCTTCCGGGCCACCGACCAGTGGTTCCTCTCCCTCGGGCACGACGACCTGCGCGGCCGGACGCTCTCCGAGATCGACCGGGTCCAGTGGATCCCGCGATGGGGCCGGGACCGCATCTACAACATGATCGAGCACCGCCCCGACTGGTGCCTCTCGCGCCAGCGCACCTGGGGCGTGCCCATCACGGTCTTCTACTGCGAGAAGTGCAACGAGCCGCTGGTCTCCCCGGCGCTCATGCGGCGGGTGGCCGACGAGTTCGAGAAGGAGGGCATCGAGGCCTGGTACCGGCACGAGCCCGCCCACTTCACGCAAGGTGAGAAGTGCGGCTCCTGCGGCGGCGCCGACTTCCGGCGCGAGCAGGACATCCTCGACGTCTGGTGGGACTCGGGCGTCTCCTGGGCGGCGGTGGCCGAGCACGGCCGCAACAGCGAGTTCCCGGTGAGCCTCTACCTGGAGGGCTCCGACCAGCACCGCGGCTGGTTCCACTCCTCGCTCCTCACCTCGATGGCCATCCGCGGCATCGCCCCCTACAGGGCGGTGCTCACCCACGGCTTCGTCCTCGACGGCCAGGGGCGGGCCATGTCGAAGAGCGTGGGCAACGTGGTGGCGCCGGAGGAGATCATCAAGAAGTACGGCGCCGACGTCCTGCGCCTCTGGGTGGCCGCCTCCGACTACCGCGACGACGTGCGGGTCTCCGGGCAGATCCTCGACGGCCTGGCCGAGGGCTACCGCAAGATCCGCAACACCGTGCGCTGGGCGCTCGGAAACCTGGCCGACTTCGATCCGGGGAAGGACGCGGTCCCGGTGGCCGAGATGGAGCCCTTCGACCGCTGGGCCCACGCCCGGATGGTCGAATGGCAGGACACGGTGGCCAAGGCCTACGCCGACTACGAGTTCCACGTGGCCTACCACGCCACCATGGAGTTCGTTTCGGTGACCCTCTCCTCGGTCTACTTCGACGTGGTGAAGGACCGGCTCTACACGGCGCGCGCCGCCGGCAAGCCGCGCCGCAGCGCCCAGACGCTCCTCCACATGGTGGCGCAGGACCTGCTCCGCATGCTCGCCCCGGTGCTCTCCTTCACGGCGCACGAGGCCTGGAAGTTCCTGCCGGGCCGCCCCACCGGGTCCGTGTTCGAGGCCGGCCTGCCCGCCCGCCCGCCCCCGGCCGACGGCGCCGCGCTCACCGAACGCTACGCCAGGCTGCTCGCGGTGCGGGCCGAGGCCATGAAGGCGCTCGAGCTGGCCCGCCGGGACAAGCTCATCGGCTCCGGCCTGGAGGCGCAGGTCACCATCTCGGCCGAGGGCGAAACCCTTTCGCTCCTGCGCGAGGCCGCGGCCGAGCTGCCCACCCTCCTCATCGTCTCCAAGGTGCTCCTCGCCGCTGGCCCACTCACCGTGAAGGTGGAACGGGCCCCCGGCGAGAAGTGCGACCGCTGCTGGGTCTTCGCCGAGGACCGGGGGGTCGTCCCGGCCCACCCCACGCTGTGCGGGAAGTGCGCGGCGGCGCTGGCATGAGGGGCGGTCTCTCCAAGTGGACGCTGCTCGCCGCCATCTTCGCGGTGATGGTGGTCTCCGACCAGTGGTCCAAGTTCCTGGCGGTGGACCGGCTCACCTGGGCCTTCCAGCGGGCCGGGGCCGCCGACCCGGTCGCCAAGGTGCGGGCCTTCTACGCGGTGAAGCATCTGGAGCCGTTGGCCCGCCCGCCCCACGTGGTCTGGGACCCCATGTGGCGGATGACCTACGCCGAGAACCCCGGCGCGGCCTGGGGCATGCTGCGCGACCTCCCGGACGGGTTCCGCCACGGCTTCTTCGTGGTCATGACGCTCGGGGCGCTCGGCTTCATCCTCTGGTACTTCCGCAAGCTCGGAAACGACGAGCGCTTCATGCAGGTGGCGCTCTCCTTCGTCTTCTCCGGCGCGGTGGGGAACCTGCTCGACCGCCTGGCGCGCGGCTACGTCATCGACTTCGTGCAGTGGCACTGGTGGCGCAAGCCCCAGCTCTACTGGCCCATCTTCAACCTGGCCGACTCGCTCATCGTGGTCGGGGTCGCCATGATCCTGCTCCACCCCACGGGGAAGAAGGGCGAAGCCAAGGGGGTTCACCCGTAGATGCTCCCCGTCCTCCTCCGCATCGTCCTCGAGCCGGTCTGGGCCTGGGTGCTCGCCGTGGGCGTGGCGCTCGCCGTCGTCGTGGGCCGGGCCGTCTCCTTCCGGAAGGGCGCCGCCAGGGACGGCAGGAAGGCATCCTGGGGCGAGGCCATCTGGTCCGACAAGGCCGTGGTGGGCGCGATCCTGGTGGCGTTCCTGGCCGCCTGGCGCTCCGGCGTCCTCGACGAGACCATCCGGCTCCCGCTCCACACCTACGGCGTCATGCTGGCGCTGGCCTTCGTGGCCTCCATCTGGCTGGCCCAGAAGGAGGCCGAGCGGCAGGGGCAGGATCCCTTGCTGGTGGGCGACCTGGCCTTCTGGATCCTGGTCTCGTCGCTGGTGGGGGCGCGGGTCTTCTTCATCCTGGTGAACTGGGGCGAGTACTTCGGTGCCAACGCCTTCGTGGTCACCCGCTTCGGCCGCATCCCGCGCTTCTTCGCCCTCTGGGAGGGCGGGATGGTCTTCTACGGCGGGTTCATCGCGGCGGCGCTGGCCGCGGCCGTGTACCTGCGCGTGAAGAAGATGCCCTTCCTCCCCTGGGCCGACACGCTCATCCCCTCGGTGGCCTACGGACAGTTCCTGGGGCGCATCGGGTGCTTCGCCGCCGGCTGCTGCTGGGGCCGAAGCTGCGACCCCGCGCTCCCCTGGGCGGCCCACTTCCCTCCCGAGTCGCTGGCCTTCCAGTCGATGGCCGCGCGGGCCAACGCGTCGCGCTTCATCGACCCCGACCACCTGCACACCACCCCCATCCACCCGGTGCAGCTCTACGAGTCGCTGGGCGAGCTGATGCTCTTCGCCTTCCTGGCCCTCTGGCTGCGCCCCCGCAAGCGCTTCAACGGGCAGGTGATGGCGGCCTGGCTCATGCTCTACGCCGGGCTGCGCACCGTCACCGAGACCTTCCGCGGCGACACCGAGCGCGGCGTCTACCTGGGTCTCGGGACCGGGCAGTGGACCTCCATCGTCATCTTCGCCACCGGCCTCGCCATCTGGGTGGTGGGGAGCCGGGCCACCCGGAAGGCCGTGGCGGCGCTGCCCGGGTAACGCCGGGCCCGGGAGTTGTGCGATGCGCCCCAGGGGTTAGACTCCTCGCGTGGCGCTGCCCCCCAAGAAGCCCGGTGGTCCTCGCGTCGGCGGCGCAGCGGCGACCGTCCCGCCCGAGTGGGAGACCGGCAAGGAGCGGCTCGCCAACGACCAGCTCTCCGACCTGGCCGGGGCCCTCGAGGAGGAGCTCGAGGAGATCAAGGTGAAGTACGAGATGTACTTCATCGGCGCCGAGCGCATGGAGCCGGCGCGGCGACGCGACGACCTGAAGCGCAACATCGCCCGGCTCAAGAACGCCTTCACCCGCAACGCCGGGATCCGCTTCCGCATCCAGGCCCTTCACGCGCGGTACCTGTCCTACGAGCGGCTCTGGCTGCGCTCGACGCGGGAGAAGGAGTCGGGCACCTACCGGCGCGACGTGCTCAAGGCCAGGCGCAAGGCGGCGGAGCGTGCGGAGGCGCCGGCCCCCGTGGCGGCCGCTCCGGTCCTGGCCCCGACCCCCACGCCGACGCCTGTGGCGCCAACCGCGCCGGCCGCGGCGCCGGTCGCCTCCCGGGTCAAGCCCCCGCCGCTGCCCGCCCCGAAGGGCGTCGTGCCGGCCATGAGCGACGCCGAGCTGCGTACGCTCTACGAGTCGTTCGTGGCGGCCAAGCGGAGCTGCAACGAGGACGTGTCGAAGGTGACGCTGGAGTCCATTGCACGAACCGTGAACAAGCAGGCCCCCGAGATCGCCGCGAAGTTCAAGGCCAAGCGGGTCGAGTTCAAGGTGGCGGTCCGGGACGGACGGGCCGTGCTCACCGCGGTTCCCAAGATCTAGCGCCGCGGCGCTCTCAGGGCTGGTACATCCGCTCGCCGTCGGAGAAGCGGACGCAGCGGGGTCCGGTTCCCTCGCGGAGCTCGACGGTCGGGTCGCCGCGGGCGACCGCGAGATCGGCCCAGCGATCCATGGCGGCGGCATACCGGGCGGCCTCGGCCCTGTTCACTGCCAGCTCGAGCGAGGTGCAGGCGATGTCCGTGTGACGCTCGATCTCGGCGAGCATGGCGCCCGCCAGGCACTCCGCGTCGGCGTGCTCGGTCGGGCCACGGGCGCGGAGCCAGGGACCCAATCGTGGAGCGAGAGAGGCGATCCCGCCGAGCGCGGGGCGGACCTGGTTCTCGTGCTCGTCGCGGAGGGCCCTGCAGGAGGCGCCGTTGGCCATCGAGGAGGAGCGGGCGGCGTAGGTCTCGACGGACCGCACGACGGTGTGCCCGAGGGCGCGAAGCTGCACGGCCTCGGGCGGCGGCGTGGCCGGGGTGGAGCGGCCACAGGCGACGAGGGCGAGGAGGGGGACGAGAAGGACTTTCCGCATGGCTGGAATGAACCCACGACGTGCCGGAACGCTTCCCGGCGCCCGGAAGATGAGAAGGAGATGAGGAAGCCTTGACTACTGCAACCGTCACGGTTACAGACACCGGCGATGGCCTCGGGAAGGTTCGCCATGGCGGTCCACGCACTCGCCCTGCTCGCCCAGGACGGGGACGGCTACCCGAGCGCGTACCTCGCCGGCAGCGTCAACACCCACGCCGTCTTCCTCCGCCGGGTGCTCGCGCGCCTGGCCCGCGCCGGATTCATCGAGGCGCGGGAGGGGCGCGGGGGCGGCTACCGGCTCGCCCGGGCGGCCACGGACATCCCGCTCTCCGAGGTCTACCGGGAGATGGAGCCGGAAGGGCCGCTCACCGCGAGCCCATGCGATCCCAACCCCCGCTGCCCGGTCGGCGCGGGGATGCGCTCCGCGTTCGCCGCCACCGCCGAGGTCGCACGCTCCGGCCTCGAGCAGGCGCTGGCCCGCCAGACCGTGGCCGACGTCGCCCGCAGGGCGCTTCGCCCCCCAACCCAAAAGAAGAAGGAGAAGCGGACATGAAGATCCTCGTCACAACCCCCAGCGGCAAGGTCGGCCAGGAACTGGTGAAGGTCCTGAAGGAGCGCGGCGTCGCGGTGCGGCTCGGCGCACACTCGGTGGAGAAGACCCGCCAGGCGTTCCCCGGGCTGGACGTGGTCCCCCTCGACTACGGAGTGCCGGCCACCCTCGAGGCGGCCGTGCAGGGCGTCGCCGCCGTGTACCTGGCCGCACCGGGCGACTTCCCGTCGGCGCCGGAGAAGGCCCTCGTGGACGCGGCGAAGAGGGCCGGCGTGAAGAAGGTGGTGAAGCTCGCCGCCATGGGCATCGAGGGGAGCGACAACCCGATGCGGCAGGTGGAGGAGCACATCCGGGCCTCCAGGCTCGCCTTCACCTTCCTGCACCCGACCTGGTTCATGCAGAACTTCACCACCTCGCACGCCGGGGCGATCAAGGCCGGGACGCTGGCCGAGCCGGCCGCCGACAAGAAGACCGCGTTCATCGACGCCCGCGACATCGCGGCGGTGGCGGCCGAGGTGCTCACGAGGCCGGGGCACGAGGGCAAGACCTACACGCTGACCGGGCCGGACCTGCTCTCCCGGGCAGAGGTCGTGGAGATCCTGGGAAAGGAGCTGGGGCGGAAGGTCGCCTACCTCCCGGTCACCGACGAGCAGTTCCGGGCGGCCGTGAAGGCGCACCTCCCCGAGAGCTACGTCGAGCTGCTCTCGGCGCTGTACGCCGGCGTGCGCGCGGGCTGGACCGAGACGAAGACCGACGACGTGCAGAAGGTGCTGGGGCGCCCGCCCATCTCCTTCGCCCGCTTCGCGAAGGACCACCGGGCCACCTGGGCGTGATCGGGCCCCAGGGCGCTCCGGGCTTGCGAAACCCCTGGAGCGATCGTAAAACAGCCCCCCTCGGTTGCCCGGAAGGGTGACCGCGCTGCACGCCTGGATAGCTCAGCTGGTAGAGCAGGGGACTGAAAATCCCCGTGTCCCTGGTTCGATTCCGGGTCCAGGCACTTCTACATCACGAGCCGACACCGGCCCTCCAGGATGCAAGTCCTGGGGGGCCTTTCGCTTTTTGGGCGGCGGCGACGAAGCGGCGTTCGACGCGTCGTCGTCCACTGCGTCCACGGGATCCGCCGTTTCCGTGGGCGCTGATACAAATGTGCTACAGACGCGCTGCGTCAAGCCCATCGCGCGCGCCATGACGATCGCGAGCTGCTCGGGGGTCTGGCGCCCGTAGACCCGCTCCAGCATCCGCGTGTCCTTGTGCCCCATGGCCTGCGCGATGGGGTAGAGCGGCACGCCCGCCTCTACCTGCCAGCTCGCGAAGGTGCGCCTGAGATCGTTCGGGCTGCAGCGCTCGATGCCGGCCCGCTCGCAGGCCTCGAGGAGGTCGCGCCGCGCGTTGCGCCAGACGCGGAAGACCGCGCCGCCGGTTCCCTGCGCATGCTCGACTGCGTACTCGAGGAGCGAGCGCTGGCCGGGGCTGACGATGGGGACCGTCCGGAAGCGTGTCTTCCGCTTCGTGCCACGGAGGAGCACGGTCGCGAGCCCCTCGCCGGTGTCCTCGCGTCGGGCCAGCTCCGACTCCCGCCAGCAGGCAGACGTGGCGACGATGAAGGCCACCCGTGCGGCGCGGTCCGGGAGGAGCTCGTGGAGGAGCTTCCCCACCTCGCCGGCCGTGAGCGCGCGGGTCCGTGGCTCGTAGCCGGCCGAGAAGGCCACCGGGATGACCTCCTCGACCCGTCCCTTCCACAGGCCGGCGCGTACGGCCAGGCGGAGCGACTTTCGGAGAACGACGAGCTCCTTCGCGATGGTGGCGTCGGTCACCTTCTCGGCGCGCCGTCGGGAGACGTACCCGTCCACGTTCGCGGCGCGGAGCCGCACGAGCGGGAAGGGGACGTGGCCGCCGCGCCGCCCGGCGGAGATGCTCGTAGGCGAGCGCCCGCGAGCAGCCCAGGGCACGGCGGACGTCGGTCGCCGAGACCCACATCGTGACCAGGCCGAAGCGGCGCGACTCGGTGACCTCGCCCAGCATCAGCGTCCCTTCTTCCGGGACCTCGGGCCGTCGAACCCGGGCCCCTCTTCGCGGACGGCAAGGCTCCGCTGGAAGAGCAGGTGCAGGAGGTAGGCCTCCCGGTCCATGCCGAGCGCCGCGCGGTCGTCGTCCAGGATGGCCCTCGCGACCTCCGGCAGCCCGAAATCCCCGATGACGCCCCCCATGACCCGGATGACGTAGGCGGTGAGATCGAGCCCCCTCCGGTTTGCCTCTGCCCGGAGCCTCCCCACGAGCTCCCGAGGAATCCGGAACGTCTGCATCACCTTCTCCGTCGTCTCGAACGCCTCCGACTTTTCCCGCCCCTTCTTCGAAGCCATCTCGTTCCCTCGCTCCCTATCCGATTCGAATGTAGTGCTGATAACTATCTTACTGTATAGACACATCTTGTGCTTTGCAACACAGACCCATCCGCCTCCCGCTCCCCCTTGCTCTGGCCCCGCCACCCACCCTCTGGAATCTCGTTGGGTGACAGCCGGCCGACCCCTTCCCCACATGGTGGTCGTGGGGGAGGGGTCGGGCGGATGGCACCCCGTTCGTCGGTATGCACGCCAGGTGAAGGGTGGCGGGGCCAGGGCACGAGTTTCGGGGGGTTACGAGCGCAGCCCTGCCTTCAATCCTGCCAGCCGCGTCGTCCTCAATCCTGCCCTCTCCGCAGGGCACCCCGCAGGGCAGGGGTCGAGGGCAGGGTTGGGAACCCTGGCCCGTCACACGGCTGAGGCCTATGATGACCCGCATGCGGCGTGCCGACGTCCTCCAGATCATCGCCCAGCACGCAGGGGAACTCCGCGAGCTAGGAGTCCGCAGCCTGTCGCTGTTCGGGTCCGTGGCGCGCGACGAGGCAGCCCCTGGAAGCGATGTCGACCTGCTCGTCGACTTCGACCCGCCGGTCGGCTACTTCCACCTCTTCGAGGTCCAGGATCGCCTAGAGGCTTTCCTGGGTTGCAAGGTGGACCTGGTCACGCAAGGCGGCCTTCGCCCGGAGTTGCGCCAGCACATCCTGTCCGAGGCGGTCCGTGCCGCCTAGGGACTGGCGCCTTCGCATCACCGACATCCTGGCCGCAGTGGAGCGGATCCACAGGTACACGGCTGGTCTTCAGAAAGCAGGCTTCGCGCGCGACGAGAAGACGGTGGAAGCCGTGTGCTTCGCCCTGATCGTCATCGGGGAGGCCGTCACCCACGTGCCGGACGACGTCAAGGCGATGGATCCGCTGATCCCCTGGCGCAAGATGAAGGGGATGCGCAACATCGCCGCACACGAGTACTTCGGCATCGACGTCACGACGGTCTGGCTGACCGCGACCGTGGACGTGCCCGCGCTGAAGCCGCTCCTGGAGAGGCTGCTCGCAAGGTAGGCCGGGCTGGTTCTTGTTCGCGGTCGATGGGAGCCCCCGGTCGCTATACTCGTGCCATGCCGCCAGAGGCTGCCGACCTGCTCACCAACGCGCTCACGCTCACCCTCCGGGAGCGGGCCGAGATCGCTCACGAACTGCTCCTCAGCCTGGACGAGGGAGCCGACGGCGATGCGGCAGAAGCCTGGGTCGCTGAACTGGAGCAGCGCGTCCGCGATGTCCGGTCAGGCTCGGTCGCCACCGAGGACTGGGAAACGGTCAAGGCGCGCCTCGCACAGCGCTGGCATCGCCGGTAGAGCGTGCAGGTCCGCCTCCACCCTGGAGCCGCGGCCACGATGGCCTGGCGTCGGCGAGACCTGGACCTTCACCGCGCCGCTCGGAGCTCGCGAACGAGCTCCTCGGCTGGGGTCGAGCCGCCGGCAGCGATCTCCTCCTCGGCCCGCCGGAGCGAGGCATGAAGCCTGGCACGCTCGT
>CAIQRS010000130.1 GCA_903874275.1 uncultured Anaeromyxobacter sp. | reverse complement strand
GCCAGCTCGAAGCGCCCCTTGCGCTGGGAGAGGGCGCCGGTGAAGGCCCCCTTCTCGTGGCCGAAGAGCTCGCTCTCCGCCAGGCTCGGGGGCAGCGCCGCGCAGTTCACCTTCACGAGCGCCTGGTCCTTCCGCGGCCCGAGGGAGTGGATGGCCTCCGCCACGAGCTCCTTCCCGGTCCCGGTCTCGCCCTGGATGAGCACCGTGGTGGCGGAGGGAGCGACCTGCCGGATCCGGTAGAGCAGGTACTTCATCGGATCGCTCTGCCCGAGCAGCTCGCTCGACCCCTCCACCGCCTGGATCTTCTCGCGGTAGTAGGTGTTCTCCGCCTCGAGCTGGTCCTTCAGCGCGCCGATCTCCTCGTAGGCCTTCTGGAGCGCGAGCTCCCCCAGCTTGCGTGCGTTCACGTCGCCGATGCTGCCCCGGGTTCCGTCCGTCCGGCCCGGGTCGAGGCTGACCGGGTTGTTCGCCTGGCGTACCCAGAGGACGTCGCCCGTGCGCGTGCGGATGCGGAACTCGATGGGGGGCCGGTGTTCCCCGGAGAGCACGGCGGACTGGTAGGCGCGCCAGGCGGGGCGGTCGTCCTCGTGGACGAGCCGATCGAGCAGGCCGGGGTCGAGGAAGTCGGAGGGGGGATGGCCGCAGAGCCGCTCGCAGGCCGGCGACACGTACTCGAACCGGCCGTCGGGGTGCTGCCAGAACTCCCAGTCGTGGGTGAAGTCGGCCACCGTGCGGTAGCGGGTCTCGGCATGGGCGAGCTCCCGCTCGGCGCGTCGTCGTCGCCGCAGCTGGAGCACGAGCCCCGCCACGAGCAGCGTCTCGAGCGCGATGACGCCGAGCCCGATCCGGATGGTCCGCCCGTGCTCCTGCCAGATGGTGGGCTTCCGGAAGAGCACCAGGCTGCCGGGCGGCAGGCTGCGCTCCGAGATGCCCCAGCGCTCCATCTGGCGCCAGTCGAACATGGGGGCGAGCCCGGCGTCGGGGACGAGCGGGATGGAGGCGGGGGCCTCGCCCCGCAGGACGCGCAGGCCGAGTTCGGCGGCCACCTTCCCGGAGGCCTCCATGGAGACGAGCTCCCCGCCCAGGATGCCCGACCCCATGTCCTCGTGGATGAGGCCGAAGAGCGGGCGCCGGCTCGCGGCCGAGACCCGCTCGACCGGCAGGTTGGAGGTGAAGTCGCGCCCGGAGGCGTCCTGCAGGAGGCTCGCGTGGAGCACGAGCACGTCGTCGGGGAGCGAGGCCACGCGGCTCTCGATCTGCTCGAGCGAAAGGTCGTTCAGGAAGACGAGCTCCGCCCGCTCCGCGAACGGGGAGAAGATGCGCCGCCCCACCTCGGCCTGCCTGCGCTCGTACTCGCTGGCCCCGAGCACCACGTCGATGCGGCGCGTGGCCGGGTACATGGCGAGCATGAGCTCGAGGGTCCGGGGCGCGTTCTGGGCGTGAGGTGCGCCGGTGAGCTCCGGACGCCGCAGGCGGGCCTCCTCGACGACCCTCCGCGCCACGTAGCTCGTGACGACCGGGACGCCGGGGAGGAAGTTCCGCTTGATCACGAAGTCGAGCGCGTCCGGCCCGACCACGACCAGCAGGTCCACTTTCCGGTTGCCGTACTTCTCGCCATAGAGCGCGAGGAGCGCGTCCTCGTAGGCGGTCCCGGTGAAGCGGTCGAGCCCCGTGTACTCCCCGTAGATGTCGAGGGGGATCGTCGAGCCCTTCTGGAGGCCGTCGGTGAGCGCCACCGCCAGCTCGTGGAGGCCGGCGAAGTCCTGCGCGATGGAGTAGAGCACCACCACCGTCCGGCGCGACTCCGCCGGCGCGGGGGGCCCGGCCCGGGGAGCGGCCGGCACGATCGCGACGAGCAGGGCGGCGAGGAGCGCGGTCGGTCGGGAGTGCATGCGGGAGCGCTCCGGGATCCGGATCAGCCCTCCCGGAACCGGGCCATGGCGGCCCGGACGAACCGGGAGCGGACCTGCTCGGTGGCGAGCAGCTGCTTCGCCGGGGGAAGGGAGGTCAGGGCCCGGGTGGCCTGCCGGAGGAAGCGGTTCCCCAGCCCCTCCCCGCCGTCGAAGAGCAGCTCGCCGAGCCGGTTGCGCTCGAGCGCCTGCCGCACCGCCTTCTCGACGGAGTTCAGCGGCACCGGGCGGCGCTCCCCGCCCCGCTCCATGCCGAGGGCCCCCTTGTGGCAGGCGGTGGCGCAGACGCCGCAGCCGATGCAGGTGTCGAGGTCGAAGCGGGGAGCCAGCGCGTTCTTCCGGTCGGCCACCCGGCGCGCCGGGACCATCTCCACCGCGGCCACCGGGCAGGCCCGGGCGCAGCGGGAGCAGCCGCTGCAGCGCTCCGCGTCGGAGCGCGGGGCGAAGCCGCTGCCGTTCACGGCGCGAAGCCCCCAGCGGTTGGCGGCCTGGAGCTGCTCGCAGCAGCAGCCGCAGCAGTTGCAGACGAAGGTGGGGCGGTCCTGGACGTTGTCGGCGATCTGGACGAGCCCCTTCTCGCGGGAGGCCGTGAGGATGTCCAGGGCCTCCGACCGCTCCACCGCGCGCCCGAAGCCGCGCCGGGTGACGAACTCGGCGCCGCCGTTCAGGGTCAGGCAGACGTCCATGGGAGCGTCGCAGGCCTGCCCCAGGTGCTCCTGCTTGTGGCGGCAGTAGCAGAGGGAGACCGCCCAGGCCCGCGCCTCGCCCACCACGTGGGTGGCCCTCTCCCAGTCGAGGACGTCGGGCAGCGGATCGTCGGAGAGGGCGGTCTCGTGGACCAGGGCGCGCCCGATCACCGTGTCGCGCCCCAGGGCCTCGCGGGCGAAGGACTCGTCACCGTGGGTGTAGGCCCGGAGCGCCTCGGCCATGCGCTTCTTGGGGATGGAGTCCTTGGCGCGCATGAGCGAGTACTCGAAGAAGCCCACCACCGGCGGCGAGAGCAGGTACGACGCCTTTCCGGTGCGCGGATGGACCAGGTCCATCACCACGCCCTTGTCGCACATGGCGTCGAGCCGCGGGGCCAGCTCCTCGGACGGGATGCCCAGGAGGCGCGAGATCTTCTCCAGCGAGGTGGGGCGCCAGGGCAGGCGCGCCGCCAGCGCGGCCTCCTCGGGGGTGTAGAGGATCTCCAGGATCTCCTTCCACCCTTGCCAGGCGGCCGGGTCGGTGGGCTCGGGGAGCGCCACCGTGCCCACGTCGAGCCGGCCGACGAGTTCCCGGTACTCCTCCTTCAGCTTGCCCAGGTGACCCATGCGGGAATGGGTACCACACCTCGGCTAGGCCGTCCGCAGCACGTGCAGGGTGGTCACCTCCCCGGCGCGCGCCTCGTGCAGGGGGTCCTCCTGCTCCTTCGACCGGGGGTGAACCGCGGGGGCGGTCCGGGCCTCCACGCGCCGGAGCCCGGCCGCGGCGAAGGACGCCTCGAGCGCGCCCGGCTCCCGCAGCCCGAGCCGCTCGGCCAGGTCGGAGAGCACGAGCCACCCCTCGCCGCCCGGGGCCAGGTGGCCGGCCAGCCCCTCGACGAAGCGGGAGAGGAACCGGCCCCCCGGATCGTAGACCGCCCGCTCCAGGGGCGTGTGGGCGTCGGCCGGGATCCAGGGCGGGTTGCAGAGCACCAGGTCGGCCTGCCCCTCCGGGAAGAGGTCGGCCTCCCGGACCTCGACCTGCCCGGCCAGCCCGAGCCGCCCGGCGTTCTCCCGGGCGCAGGCCACCGCGCGCGGTTCACTGTCGGTCGCAATGACCCGGGCGCCGCGCCGGGCCGCCAGGAAGGCCAGCACGCCGGTGCCCGTTCCCACGTCGAAGACGAGCTTCCCGGCCAGGTCGCGACCGGCCAGCGCCGCCCCGATGAGCTCGGCGTACTCACCCCGCACCGGCGCGAAGACCCCGTGGTGCGGGTGGACCCGCGCGCCCAGCGCCGGAACCGGGACGCCGCCCTTCCTCCACTGGTGGGCCCCCACCGCTCCCAGCAGCTCGCGCAGCGGGAGCATCCCGTCGCCCTCCGGTCCCGGCCCCAGCGCGGCGGCCAGCGCCTCGGCCACGTCGGGTGCGCGGGGGAGGGGGATCCGCCAGCCGGCGGCCACCGGGACGAGGAGCCGGTTCAGCAACAGATGCGCCTCGCGCCGGCGGTGGCGCTCGCGGCGGAAGGCCTCGGCGGGAGGAGCGCCCTTCGGCGGACGGGGGGTGAGCCTTCGCCCCAGCGCGGCCAGGAGCTGCCGGGCGTTCTGGAAGTCGCCCCCGTAGAGGAGCGATTCCCCCGCCCGGATGCGGCGCAGCGCGTCGTCGGCGGTGGTCCGGTCGTCGGCCGGGCCGACCCGCCGCGGCGCCGAGGAGGTGGCGGAGAGCCATTGCACCACCGACAACCTGCCACGGTTCCGCCCGGAAGGGGAGTTGAGGTACGGTCCACCCTCCATGCGAGGCAACCTCAGGTACTTCACAGGGTCGTTCATCGTGACGGCGCTCGGACTCGTGGGCGGCGCCGCGGTGGGCTGGTACTACCGGCACACCGGCGAAGGCATCGTCAGCACGGTCTTCATCGTGTCCGTCCTCTCCGTCCTCGAGGTCTCTCTCTCCTTCGACAACGCCGTGGTGAACGCCTCGGTGCTCCGGGACATGACGCCGGTCTGGCGCCATCGGTTCCTCACCTGGGGCATCGCCATCGCCGTGTTCGGGATGCGCATCCTCTTTCCCCTCGTGGTGGTGAGCGTGGTGGCCTGGGTGAACCCGTGGGAGGCGCTGCGGCTGGCGGCCCTCGAGCCCGCCGAGTACGCGCGGATCCTCACCAGTGCACACGTGCCGCTGGGGGCCTTCGGCGGCGCCTTCCTGGGCATGGTCTGCCTCAAGTACTTCTTCGACGCGGAGAAGGAGGTCCACTGGATCGTGCCGGTGGAGGCGCAGCTGGCCCGCCTGGGGAAGTTCGAGGCAGGCGCGCTGGGCGTGATGATGGTCGCGCTCTACACCTTCTCGCGCTACGTCCACGTCGAGAAGGCCCACGCCTTCCTGGTGGCGGGCATCTTCGGGCTCGTGACCTTCATCCTGGTGGACGGCATCGGCGCCGCCATGGAGGTGGACGAGGACGCCATGAAGAACGTCCACCGGGCCAGCGCGGCGAGCTTCCTCTACCTCGAGGTGCTCGACGCGAGCTTCAGCTTCGACGGGGTCATCGGCGCCTTCGCCCTCACCAACAACCTCTTCGTCATCGCCATCGGCCTCGGCATCGGCGCCATGTTCGTCCGCAGCCTGACCGTCATGCTGGTGGAGAAGGGCACGCTCGAGGCCTACCGGTACCTGGAGCACGGCGCCTTCTGGGCCATCGGGGCGCTGGCCCTGCTCATGCTGGTGGGCACGGTGATGGACGTCCCCGAGGCCATCACGGGGCTCATCGGCGCGGCCTTCATCGCTCTCTCCGTGTGGTCCTCGATCCACCACAGGCGCAAGGCCGGGGCGGCGGCGAGGTAGCGGCCGGGTTCCTGGCCCAGGGGTAGCGATGGCGGAGCGCATCCTCCAGATCATCCTGCCGGTGTTCGGCGTGGTCGCGGCCGGGTGGCTCTACGGCCGCCTGGTCCGCCCCGAGATCGCCTGGGTGAACCGGATGAACATGGAGGTCTTCGTCCCGGCGCTCATCCTCGGGTCCCTCTCCCGCAAGGACTTCTCGCTCCGTGAGAACCAGGGGCTGATCCTGGGGAGCCTGGTGGTGGTGCTCGCGTCGGGACTGCTGGCCTGGCCGGTGTCGCGCCTGCTCCGGGTCAGCCCGCGCACCTTCGTGCCGCCCATGATGTTCAACAACTCGGGGAACATGGGGCTGCCGCTGGCGCTGCTGGCCTTCGGCGAGAAGATGCTCCCGGCCGCCGTGGCCATGTTCGTCACCTCGAACCTCCTCCAGTTCACCGTCGGGACCTACCTGGTCCGGCGCGACGCCCACCACCTGCACCTCGTGAAGAACCCCATGGTGATCGCCACGGTGGCCGGCGTGGCCCTCTCCCTCCTGGACTTTCGCCTCCCCGGCGCGGCGGGCACGGTGGTGGAGATGCTCGGGCAGGTGGCGTTGCCCCTCATGCTCTTCTCGCTGGGCGCGCGCATGGTCGGCGTGTCGATGAACGACTGGCAGGTGGGCGTGGCCGGCGCGGTGGTGCGGCCGCTGGTGGGATTGCTCGTGGCCCTGCCGCTGGGGAAGCTGCTCGGCCTCGGGCCGGTGCCCCACGCCATGCTCATCCTCTTCTCGAGCCTGCCCCCGGCGGTGCTCAACTTCCTGCTCGCCGATCGCTACGACCAGGAGCCGCAGAAGGTGGCGTCGATCGTTCTCATCGGCAACCTGGCCAGCCTGATCTTCGTGCCCGTCGGGCTTGCCCTGGCGCTGCGCCTGCTCTGATCAGCCGGCGCCGAGCGCCTCCATCTCGCGCCGGAAGCGGACGGCGTCGTCCTCCCCGTCCACCACGACGTCCCCCCACCGCACCAGCGCGCCCTCCGCGACCGGCCGCGAGAGCCGCACTCCGTGGGCCAGGCCGATGGGGAGCGCTCCGGCCGCGAGCGACGCGGCCGCCGGGACGAGCCGCCCGTACACCAGGTGCCCTCCCTCGCCGTCGAGCACCTCGCCGGCGCGCAGGTCGCGCTTGGCCGTCGCCGCCGCGTCGGCGCGCCACCCGTCCGGCCTGCCGGTCGGCTCGCCCCGCAGCCCCACCGAGGCCACGCTGATGCCCAGCTCGAGGCCGATGAGGTGGAACGGCTTGTAGGTCGCGGTGTACCGGCCGCCCGGATCGGTGACGAGCCCGTACTCGGAGAAGCAGCGCTCCACGTAGTCCGTGCCCGCCTCGAAGGTCACGAAGACGCCCCAGCGCAGGTCGCGGAAGACCGGCCGGCCGTCCCGCTCCAGGCTGGAGATCACCTCGACCTGGGCGGCGTGGTGGAGCGCACCGCCCGCCTCGCGCGGACGGAGCACGCGGGCCAGGTCGTCCACGCCGCAGGGAGGGAAGAGGAGCCCCTCCGGAGCCGGGGTGAGCCCCGTGGCGTTCGACACCGCCGCCATCTCGATGGCCGACTTGGTGCCGTCCAGGAACGAGTTGAACATCCGGGGATTGAGGTCGCTCCCCGCCACCTGCTCGGGCGTGAACCCGTAGTGACCCCAGACGGTCTCGGGGGTGGAGCGGTGGTAGGCCGGCAGGTACCGGGTGCCCTTCCCGGCGGCGACCACCTCGAAGCCGGAGGCGCGCGCCCAGTCCACCATCTCGCAGATGAGGGCGGGCTGGTCCCCGTAGGCCAGCGAGTAGACGATGCCGGCCTCGCCGGCGCGACGCGCCAGGAGCGGCCCCGCCAGCGCGTCGGCTTCCACGTTCACCATCACCACGTGCTTGCCGTGCCTGCAGCAGGAGAGCACGTGGCGGATCCCCGCTGCGGGGCTGCCGGTGGCGTCCACCACCACGTCCACCGGCCCGGCCGAGAGGGCCCGCTCCACGTCGTCGGTGACCCAGGTGGCGCCGCTCCGCACGGCCTCGTCGATCGACGAAGCGGAATACCGCTCCGCCGGCCAGCCGATCCGGGCCAGCGAATCCCGGGCCCGGTCGGGCCGCAGGTCGGCCACGGCCGCCACGTGGACGCCGGGTGTCCGCGGCGCCTGCGACAGCCACATCGACCCGAACTTGCCGGCGCCGATGAGCGCGACGCGCAGCGGCCGCCCGGCGGACGCGCGCGCGCGGAGGAGGTGGTGGAGGTTCATCCCCCGTAGAGGACCCGGGGCAGCCAGAGCCCGATGTCCGGGAACATGTAGAGGAGGAAGAGCGCCAGGACCTGGATGGCCATGAAGGGCATCATCCCCGCGAAGATCTGGTTCAGCGTGACGTGGGGTGGAGCCACCCCCTTCAGGTAGAAGGCCGCCATCGCCACCGGCGGCGACAGGAAGGCCGTCTGGAGGTTGAGCGCCACGAGCAGGCCGAAGAAGAGCGGGTCCACGTTGAAGTGACCCAGGAGCGGCAGGAAGATCGGCATGAAGATGACGATGATCTCGGTCCACTCGAGCGGCCAGCCCAGGATGAAGATGATGAACTGGGCCAGCAGCATGAACTGCACCGGCGACATGTTGAGCGAGAGCACCCAGGTCTCGATGATCTGCTGCCCGCCCAGCAGCGCGAAGGCCGCCGCGAAGATGCTCGAGCCCACGAAGAGCCAGCACACCATGGCGGTGGTCTTCGCGGTGAGGAAGACCGACTCCTTCACCACGTTGAAGGTGAGCCTTCCGTAGGCCGCGGCGAGCGCCATGCCTCCGGTGGCCCCCATGGCGGCCGCCTCTGTGGGGGTCGCCCAGCCGAAGATGATGCTGCCCAGCACCGAGAGGATGAGCGCGGAGAGGGGGAAGAAGGACCCCAGCAGGAGCTTCAAGATCTGGAACCGCTCGCCCGTGAGCAGGCTGTAGGTCACGACCAACATGGCGAGTCCCAGGGCCGCCACGCCCCAGAACCAGGCGGGCGCGGGAACGGTCTTCGTGGGAGGAGGCGCCGAGAAGGCCACCGCCGGCGCCGGCTGGGCTCCCTCGGGAGTCGTGGGTGCGGCGGCGGCCGGCCTCTCCGGTTCGGAGCCCGGAGGCGCCTGGAGCCCCTCCTGCGGTGGCTCGGCGAGACCGCCCTCGGAGGGCGCCGCCACCTGCTCGGCAACCGCGCCGATCTCCTGCATGCCGCCGGTGTCGACCAGGGTCACCGTGGTGGCGGCCTGGTAGAGGAAGAGGACCGGAACGAGGACCATGATCACGGGAGCGAGGGCCAGGCCGATCTGGCCGAGGAGCTTCCCCGACGAGATCCCGGCGCTGCCCTTGCGGAGCGCCTCGACCATTGCCGGGATGGCGAGCCGGTCACGGCCGCCCGGGAGCTTCTCGGCCCACTCCGGCAGCGCGACGTACTGCTCCTCCTTCGACGGCATCGGCGCGAGGCTCGGGTTCAGCCAGGCCCGGATGATCACGTAGCCCACGTACAGGCCGGCCAGCATGATCCCCGGGAAGAAGGCGCCGGCGTAGAGCTGCACCACCGACACGCTGGCGGTGGCGCCGTAGAGGATGAGCAGCACCGACGGCGGGATGAGGATGCCCAGCGTCCCGCCTGCGGTGATGACCCCCGCCGAGAGCTTGACGTCGTAACGGGCGCGCAGCATCGACGGAAGCGCCAGCAGTCCCATGAGCGTGACCACCGCTCCGATGATTCCGGTGGCGGTGGCGAAGACGGCGCAGGTCACCAGGGTGGCGACCGCGAGCGAGCCCGGGATCCGACCGATGGCGAGGTGGAGGCTCTTGAAGAGCTTCTCGATGAGGGCCGCCCGTTCGACCAGGTAGCCCATGAAGACGAAGAGTGGAATGGAGATGAGGACGTCGTTGGTCATCACCGCGTAGGCCCGCTGCACCATGAGCATGAGCGTCTGGCGCCAGGCCTCCGGCGCCGGCGCCTGGAAGCGGTAGGCCAGGAACGCGAAGAACACCCCCATTCCCATGAGGGTGAAGGCGGTGGGGAAGCCCAGCATGATGGCCACCACCACCAGGCAGAGCATGAAGAGGCCGAGCTGCCCGCCCGACATGTTCCACGGCGCGGGAAGGAAGAAGAGCGTGGGGATGAGGATCGCCGCCATCAGGATGAAGCCGAACCAGAGTTCCTTGCGGATCTTCACGGCTCCGACTCCTTCCGCTGCTCCTGCTCGATGACGAACTTGTCGAGGGCCTGGATGTCCTCGTCCTTCACGTTGACCATCTCCTTGAGCTTGTCGACGTCCACCTCCTGCACGTCCGCGACCCGGGACGGCCACTCGCCGTTCTTGAGGCAGATGACGCAGCGAGCGATCTCGGCGGCGCCCTGGACGACCATGAGGGCGCCGGCGATGGGGATGAAGGACTTGAAGGTGTAGATCGGAGGACCGTCCACCATCACCGACGACATCTCCCTGATCTTCCAGGCGTCGGCCGCGTAGATGGTCCCGGCGTAGGTGAGCGCCACGATCCCCGGGATGAAGAAGGCGATGTAGAGGGTGAGATCGATCCCGGCCTGGACGCGCGGGGAGAAGAAGCCGTAGAGCACGTCGCCGCGGACGTGCCCGCTCTTCGAGAGCGTGTAGGCGCCCGCCATCATGAAGAGGATGCCGTAGAGCTGGAGCTGGGCGTCGAAGACCCAGGCGTGCGGCGCGTCGAAGAAGCGCCGGGAGAAGATCTCGTAGGTCATGAGGAAGGTCAGCGCCACGATCAGCCAGGAGAAGGCCTGGCCAACCGCCGTGCTGAGGCGGTCGATGCGGAGGAGGATCTTCTGCATCCGGAGGTCTCCCGGCGCGGCGTCGAGGGCGGGGTGATGGAACCGGCCGCCCGGCGGTCAACCGGGCGGCCGTGGGGCCGGGCTAGGTCTTCTTGGGCGCGCCCTTGGCGGGGAAGAAGTGGGCGTGGGCTGCCTTGAAGTCGCAGTAGGTGTCGAACTGCCACTTGCCGGCGCGCTCGGCGAAGACCTTCTGGGAGTCGTAGACCTTCTTGAAGAGCG
>CAIQRS010000129.1 GCA_903874275.1 uncultured Anaeromyxobacter sp. | reverse complement strand
GGCTTGGTCTTGGCCGCCTCGATGACCTCCCAGATGTCGATGTCCATCCGGTCGAAGACGGTCTTCAGCTCGTTCACCAGCGCGATGTTCACCGAGCGGAAGACGTTCTCGAGGAGCTTGGCCGACTCGGCCACCCGGGCGCTCGACACCGGGACCACCTTGGCGACCCCGGTCTGGTAGAGGGCCACGGCGAGCGAGGTTGACGGCGCGTCGAACCCGCCCACCACCTTGGCCGTGCTCTTGGTGTCGAAGTCCTTGCGCCCCGGATCTTCCCGCTCCGGCGAGAAGGCCAGGAAGAAGTCGCGGCCGCACTTCAGGCCGCTCTCCTCCAGGATGGGGCGGAGCTCGTCGTCGGTGGTGCCCGGGTAGGTGGTGGACTCGAGGATGACGAGCTGACCCTTGCGGAGCCGCCTGGCGATCTCCCGCCCGGTGACGTGGATGTAGGAGTTGTCCGGCTCGCGGTGCTTGCCGAGCGGGGTGGGGACGCAGATGGCGATGGCGTCGCAGTCGCGCAGCCCGTCGAAGTCGGTGGTGACCTGGTACCGGCCGCTCCGCACCGCCGCCGAGACCCGCTCGGCCCCGATGTGCTTGATGAACGACTCCCCCTTGCCGAGGAGCTCGACCTTGCGCGGATCGACGTCGAACCCGGTGACCGGGAACCCGGCCTCGTGGAAGAGCAGGGCCAGCGGCAGCCCCACGTACCCCTGTCCGACGATGCCGATGCGGGCGCTGCGGTCCTGGATCCGGGCGAGGAGGGCTTTTTCCATGGCCACCGAGTCTAGGCTACCGGAGCTCCACCTCGAAACCCAATCTTCGCGCCGCCTCGATGAACTCGTCGGAGGGGGCCACCTTCTCCTTCACCTTGAGCCGGGTCTCGCTGCGCTCCGGGATGACCGCCCGCACGCCCACCGGGCACGACCCGCCGTGGCGCCCGAGCAGCGTGCGCAACTGCCCGACCGTCTCGGCGTCGAGACGTCCGGCGTCGATGCGCAGCACCACCTCGGAGGTCTTCTGGTTGCGCACGTGGGAGAGCAGCTCGATGTCGGAGGCCACGATCTCGGAGGAGGGGTGCTCCTCGTCGCGCTGGTTCACGCGCACCTCGCCGTGCACCAGCAGGGGCTCGTCGCTCTTCACGAGCATCTCCCAGTCGCTCCAGCCCCGCTGCGCCGGCCGGTTTCCCTGCGCGGCCCGCCCGCCCCAGCAGATGACCTCCACCGAGCCGGACAGGTCCTCCAGCGCGAAGAAGCCGAAGCGGGTTCCCTTCTCCTTGTTCTGCTTCTCCCGAAGGTCGCGGACCACGCCCACCACCGAGATCTTGTCCCCCTGCCGCTTGCCCTGCACCTGGGCGCAGTTGGCGGAGGCATAGCGCCGGGCCTCCTTCTCGTAGCCACCCAGCGGGTGGCCGGTGATGTAGAAGCCCAGCGCCTCCTTCTCGGCGGCCAGGCGCACCCGTTCGGGCCACTCGGACACCTCGACGTCGCCGACCCGGTCGCCCGGCTCGGGGTAGCGGGGCCTGGTCTCGGCGGCGGGCAGGGCGCCGAAGAGGCTGGCCTGGCCGCTCTGCCGGTCGGCGTGGGCCGACGAGCCGGCCGAGAGGGCCGCGTCGATCCCGGCGGCCAGCCTCCAGCGGGGCACCCCTTCGAAGTCGAAGGCGCCGCTCTTCACCAGGGCCTCGATGACCTTCTTGTTCACCCGGCGTGGATCGATGCGGGAGCAGAAGTCGAAGAGGCTCTTGAACGGGCCGCCCTCCTCGCGCGCGGCCAGCACGGCCTCGACGGCGCTGTCGCCCACCCCCTTCACGGCGCCCAGGCCGAAGCGGATGCGGCCCATCGCAGCCGCCGGCTTGCCGGCGGCATCACCGGTCGGCGAGGCGAGCGTCTCTTGCGCCCCCGCCTTCGGCGGGTGTGCCGTGAAGCTCGCCGCCGACTCGTTCACGTCGGGTGAAAGGACCTCGATGCCCGACTGGCGGGCCCCGAAGATGTGGGCCACCACCTTGTCGGTGCTCCCCGACTCGCTGGTGAGCAGCGCGGCCATGAACTCGACCGGGTAGTGGGCCTTCAGCCAGGCGGTCTGCACGGTGAGCAGGCCGTAGGCCGCCGAGTGGCTCTTGTTGAAGCCGTAGGCGGCGAACTTCTCCATCATGTCGAAGATGGAGCCGGCCACCGCCGCGTCCACCCCCTTCTCCACGGAGCCGGCCAGGAAGCCGGCCCGCTCCTTGGCCATCTCCTCGGCCTTCTTCTTCCCCATGGCGCGGCGCAGGATGTCGGCGCGCCCCAGGCTGTAGCCGGCCAGCACCTGGGAGATCTGCATGACCTGTTCCTGGTAGACGATGACGCCGTAGGTCTCCCGGAGGATGGGCTCGAGCCGGTCGTGGGGGTAGCGGACCTTCTCCTTGCCCAGCTTGCGGTCGATGTAGACGTCCACCATGGTGCGGCCGCCGTCCACCTTCTGGTCGAGCGGGCCGGGGCGGAAGAGCGCGCCGGCGGCGATGACGTCGTCGAAGCCCGACGGCTTCATCTTGGTCACCATGTGGGTGAAGCCTTCCGACTCCATCTGGAAGACCCCGTCGGTGTCGCCGCGGGCGATGAGCTCGTAGACCGCCGGGTCGTCGATGGGGATCTGGTCGGCGGCGAGGTTGGCCTGCTCGGGGTGGTTCCTCCTCACCCGCTTGAGCGCCTCGTCGATCACGGTGAGGGTCTTCAGCCCCAGGAAGTCGAACTTGACGAGCCCGGCCTTCTCCGCGTCCTCCTTGGAGAACTGCGAGACCAGCATGTCGCTCTTGTCGTCCTTGTAGACCGGGACGTACTCCCAGAGCGGCTTGTCGGCGATGACCACGCCGGCGGCGTGCAGGCCGGCCTGCCGGTTCAGCCCCTCGAGCGCCATGGCGATGTCGAGGATGTCGCGGGTGGTGACCTTGCGCTGCGTGCCGTCGGGCTCGGTCCACTCGCGCACCAGGGTGGGCTTCTCGTACAGCTCGGCCAGCCGCGGCTCGATCTCGATGCACTCCTTGAGCGGCTTCGACTTGCCCTGCACCGGTTCGGGGACCAGCTTGGCGATGCGGTCCCCCTCGGCGAAGGGGAGCCCCATGACCCGGACCACGTCGCGGATCACCGAGCGGGCCTTGAGCGAGCCGAAGGTGATGATCTGGCCGACGTTGTCCTTGCCGTACTTCCCCGCCACGTAGTGGATGACCTCGTCGCGCCGGTCCTGGCAGAAGTCGATGTCGAAGTCGGGCATCGACACCCGTTCCGGGTTGAGGAACCGCTCGAAGAGGAGGTTCCAGCGGATGGGGTCGAGGTCGGTGATGCGCAGCGACCAGGCCACGATGGAGCCGGCCCCCGAGCCGCGCCCCGGACCCACCGGCACCTGCCGCCCCTTGGCCCAGTTGATGAAGTCCTGGACGATGAGGAAGTAGCCGGAGAACTTCATGGACCGGATGATCCCCACCTCGGTCTCGAGCCGCTGCCGGTAGAGGTCACGGTCGTGGGGGTACTTGCCCTCGATCTCCTTGAACCGCCGCGTGAGCCCCTCGCGCGCCAGCTTGCCGAGCCAGTCGTCCTCGGTGACGCCGTCGGGCAGCTGGAAGCGGGGCAGGTAGCTGCCTCCCAGCGGGAGCTCGACGTTGCACATCGCCGCGATGCGCACCGTGTTGGCGATGGCCTCCTTGTACTGGGGCAGCGAGGCCAGCATGTCGTCGGGCGAGGCCACGAAGAGCCCGTCGGTCTTGTGGTGGAGGCGGCGCGGGTCGGTGAGGGTCTTGTTGGACGCGATGCACATGAGGACCTCGTGCGCCTTCGCGTCGCTGCGGTTCACGTAATGTGCATCGGCGGTGGCCACCAGCGGGATGCCCTCGCTCTCGCCCAGCTCGGCCAGGCGGGAGTTCACCTCCAGCTGCTCGGCCATGCCGTTCGACTGCACCTCCAGGAAGAAGCTGCCGGGCTCGAAGATGTCGCGGTACTCGCGGGCGGCGGCGCGGGCCCCGTCCATGTCGCCCTTGTGGGCCAGCCGCGGGATCTCGCCGCCCAGGCAGGCGGTGAGCCCGACCAGCCCCTTCGAGTGCTCGCGAAGCAGGGCCTTGTCGATGCGGGGGTCGTAGTAGAACCCCTCGGCGTAGGCCATGGAGGAGAGGTAGCGGAGGTTGGCCCAGCCCTCGGCGTTCTTGGCCAGGAGGATGAGGTGGCGGCTCACCCGCTCGCTGCGGTCCTGCCGTCCCTTGGGGCCGGCGACGTAGGCCTCCATGCCCAGGATGGGCTTCACCCCGGCCTCCCTGGCGTGCCCGTAGAAGTCCACGGCGCCGAAGAGGTTGCCGTGGTCGGTGACGGCCACGGTGTTCATGCCCCGCTCCTTCACCGTCCGCGTCAGGTCGCCGATGCGGATGGCGCCGTCGAGGAGGGAGTAGAGGCTGTGCAGGTGGAGATGGACGAAGTCGGACAAGGTGTGGCGCCCCCAGGGAGGCGTTAGATAGCAGGCCAGTCTGACCGCTTCCATCCGTGGAACGAGGTGCCGCCATGTTCAAGAGAATCCTCATTGGAATCACAGTCATCGTCCTCGCCTTCGCCGCGTTCGTGGCCTCCCGGCCGTCCACCTACAGGGTGGAGCGGAGCGTCGTGGTGGAGGCGCCGGCCGCGAAGCCCTACGCCAGGGTGGTCGACTTCCACCGGTGGGAGGGCTGGTCCCCCTGGGCCAAGCTCGACCCGGCCATGAAGCTGGACTTCGCCGGGCCGGAGTCCGGGGTGGGCGCGACCTACCACTGGAAGGGCAACGACAAGGTCGGCGAGGGGCGCATGACCATCACCGGGGCCGTGCCGGACCAGCGCATCGAGGTGAAGCTCGAGTTCCTGAAGCCCTGGGAGCAGACCAGCCTCACCGTGTTCACCTTCGCGCCCGACCCGGGAGGGACGAAGGTCACCTGGTCGATGTCGGGGGAGCACGACTTCGTGGGCAAGCTCTTCGCGGTCTTCATGGACATGGACGGGATGGTCGGGCCCGACTTCGAGAAGGGGCTCGCGGCTTTGAAGGAGCGGTCGCGGGAGTAGCGCCGCCAGGTTGGCCCGATTCCTGCTGCGGCGCACGCTGCCTTGCTGCGCCGGGCAGCCTCCTCCGTCCGCTGCTCGACGTGCCTGACTGGCACGCCTCCGCTGCTCCGTCGTCGGGTGCCCGGCTCGCCGACGGCATCGTGTGCCTCGCGACGGGCTCGGGCCAACCGGGCGGCGCTCTGAGGTAGTCTCTCGGCGATGACACCGGTCCTCGCCCTCGCAGCGCTCCTCCTGGCCGCCGACGCTGGCGCCGGCCTCTCCGCCGACCCCAACGGCCCGTCCTGCGTGCTCTCCGGGGAGGTGCTCCAGGCTTACGGCATCGGGACGCCCTGGGCGGAGCTGGCCCGCATGGCCCAGGACGTCGGCGCCGCGCCGCTGCGCCCCGACCTCTTCCAGCGCCCCGGCGACCGTGCCGTGCCCCTCTGCGCCGACGGGCCGGCCCTTCCCCTGGGGCGCAAGGAGGCGGCGCTGGCCCCCGGAGTGCTCTCGCTGGAGTGGGTCCCGGCCATGCTCTCGGTCTACGCCAACAGCGCCTACCCGTCGGGCGCGAACGACGGGGCGGTCTGGCAGGGGAAGGGGATCTCGGCGCAGCTCGGGGTCGGCCTCCAGTTCCAGTGGGGCATCCTCTCGGCGGCCTTCGTGCCCGGCGTGGCCTGGCAGCAGAACGCCGCGTTCCCCATGATCCCCACCGGCCAGGCGGGAAACCTGGCCTACTCCAACCCGTACTACGGGTCAGGGCTCGACGTGCCGCAGCGCTTCGGCGACGCGAACTACTGGACGTTGACGCCCGGGCAGAGCTACGTCCAGCTCGCCTACGCCGGGGTCGGCATCGGAGTCTCCACCGAGAACCTCTGGTGGGGGCCGGGCATGAGGAACACGCTCCTCATGTCGAACAACGCCGACGGCTTCCCCCACGCCTATGTGGGGACCGTGCGCCCGGTGGACGTCTGGATCGGGAACCTGGAGGCCAACCTCTGGCTCGGGTCGATGGGCCGGTCCGACTACTTCTACACGAAGGACCGGGCCTGGTTCTTCGCCTTCACCGCCGACCTGGAGCTCCGCTGGGTTCGCGGGCTGTACGTCGGCTTCGTGCTGGTCAACGTCACGCCGAGCTTGTGCCGCAGCTGCGAGGCGGACATGAACCAGCTGGCCGGGTTCTACGGGCGGTGGGTCTTCCCCCCGGCTGGCCTGGAGATCTACGGCGAGTGGACGAAGGAGGACAGCCCGTCGGATTACAGCGACCTCGTGAAGGAGCTCGACCACTCGGTCGGTTACACGCTCGGGCTGCAGAAGGTCTTCCTGGGGAGCGATTACTGGGTCCGGCTCATCGGCGAGATCAGCGACGACAACGTCCCCCGTCCCTCGCGCGACTGGCGGCCCAACCCCACCGCCTATTACGTGCACGGCGGAAACATGGGCTACACGAACCGGGGGCAGATCATGGGCTCGGCCATCGGGCCCGGCGGTTCAACCCAGTACCTGGGAGTGGACGTCCTCGCCCCATCCGGATGGTACGGGGGGTGGCTCGAGCGCACCCGGCGGAACGACGTCGCCTACATGGCGCACGGCGGGCCGGCGGGGGAGAACGACGTCGAGGTCGGGGGCGGGCTGCGCTACGTGAAGTCGCTGGGCGCGTTCGACCTGGGGCCCTGGCGGGCCTGGCCTGGCGCGGGAGCCACGACGGTCTCGCCGCCGCCATGAATGTTCACGGTGAGCTCCAGCTCACCTGGTGGCCGGGGAGGCTGCTCGGCGCGTCGCCCTAGTGTTTCAGCCCGCCGCCGTGCGGCTCCTCCTCGAAGCCGTGGGCCACCAGGAAGTGGTAGACCGCGTAGGGCTCGGCCCGGTCCCCGCCCACCACCTCGAAGAGGTAGCGCCGCTCGCCGTCCTCCTCGGAGTCGAGGGTGGCCTGGACGAAGGCCACGTCGCGCACGTCGAGGATCATCTCCCCCAGGACGTGCTTGCCGCGGACGAGCTGCACCGACGGGTGGCGCTCCGGCCCCTCCTCGAGGTGCCAGTGGAGGTCCTCCTGGTCGTAGAGCCAGGCCTCGGAGGTGCCCGCCCGCAGGATGCAGTTGGGGTGGTGCTTCAGCCACTTCCAGAAGCGTTCGAAGGGGAGGGTGGCGCCTGCCTGGACGGTGACGGAGGACATGTGCCCGCTTATATAACCAGCCGGGGCAGGATGTACGACAGCGACCGGTCGTAGCGGTAGTTCACGTCGCGGTGGCCGTCGTCGAACTCCTCGTGGACGACCTCGACGCCCCCCTCGCGGAGCGACCCGGCCACCATGCGGGCGCCCCAGCGCAGGTTGAACTCGTCGCGCGTGCCGCAGTCCAGGAAGACGCTGCGCAGCTTCCTGAAGGCGTCGAGCGAGGCGGGGACGAACCGGACCGGGTCGTGGGCCATCCAGCGCTCCCAGACCTCCGGGCGCAGGCGGGCGGTGTCGGGGTCGAAGGGGAGTTCCAGGCCGGCCGGCGCGCCGGCGCGTGGCGAGTAGGCCGCGGCCATGGCGAGGACGTTGAGCGGTGCGTGATCGTCGCCCCGCATCTTGGTCTCGCGGGCGCGGCGGCGCATGGCGTCGAGCCAGGAGGCCGCGTCGGTTCCGAGGAGGGCGGCGGCCGTGCGGGGGAAGTCGGGGAGGTAGCAGTACTCGAATCCGGCGTCGCCGGCGTGGCTGGCCACGTGGCCGAAGACATCGGGGTGGTGGTGGCCCATGACCAGCGCTCCGTAGCCGCCCGACGACTTGCCCACCACGGCCCGGGCCTCAGGACGGGGGAGGGTGCCGAGCGTCGCGTCCACGAACGCCACCACGTCCCGCGCCAGGTAGTCGCGGTAGTTCCCGATGGCCGGGCTGTTCACCCACTGGCTACCTCCCAGGGCCGTCCACCCGTCCACGAAGACCCCCACGGCGGGCGGGACCGCGCCGGAGGCGATGAGCCGGTCCATGCGCTCCGGCACGGTGAGGCCGAAGCCGGGGAAGCCGGTCCAGGAGTGGGCACTGCCGGTGAACCCGTGCAGGAAGTAGACGGCCGGCAGGCCGGGGCGGAAGCCCGGGGGGCGGTAGAGGTAGACGGGGCGGCGGGTGGGGTCGCCGAGGGGGTTGCCGCGCAGGGCGGGTGCGTCGAGGGTGTCGAGGTCGAGGCGGCCTTGCATGTCGAGTACCTCCGCGGGGACGCAGCCGTCGGGTCATTGCGCCATGTACAGGCTCCAGTATAATCATGGCGCAAATGGCTGACCACCCTTACCTCGACCGGTCCTCCATCCAGGCGGCCTTCCAGGCCCTCGACGGGCGGCTCGAGGCTCCGGTCATGCTGATCGTCGGTGGTGGTACTGCGATGCTGCTTGCCCACGGCCTCCCGGTGCGAACCCGCGACGTCGACGCGTACACCGCCACGGGCCACCTCGACGACCTGGGTCCGGTGCTGCGGGAGGTCGCCAGGGAGGTGGGGCTCTCCTCCGACTGGCTGAACCCCTGGTTCGAGACCTTCACCCACGTGTTGCCGTCCGACTACGGCTCCCGCCTGCAGGAGGTTTTCACCGGCCAGCGACTCCGGGTGATGGCGCTCGGGGTCGAGGACCTGCTCATCATGAAGTGCTTCGCCGGTCGAGAGAAGGACGTCGGCCACGCCCGCGCCCTCCTGCGCAAGAAGCCCGACCTCGGGCTCGTGGACGGGCGAATCCAGCAACTCATCGAGAAGGGGATCAAGGGCGCTCGTGAGGCCGGCGACTTCCTCGATGACCTCGGGGCCGTGGAATGACTGGCTCAGCAGGGCTTCCGCTTCAGGCTCGTGAGATTCCCCGTCTCTACGCCGAGCTCGAGGCGGTGGGCGCCCGCGTCGAGGGCAAGCGTGTCCCGTGGCGCTTCGGGAAGCCCTCGCCCGAGGAAGTCGTGGTTCTTGCGGCCCAGGCATCGCGGCAGGAGCCGCGTCTTCTCTGGGCGCTCGTGGAACTGCTGGCCAGGCACTACGACAGGTTCGATCCGCTCAAGCTTCGGCGCGCGCTGCCGGGGGCGCGCTGGCCGGCGACGCTGGGAGTCGCCTTCGAGTTCGCCCGGCTCGTGGCGGGCTCGGCGGAACTGGACGACGTCGCCTCCTTCGTCCTTGCCGGGGTCAGGCCCGCCCGGGGGGAGCGGTTCTTCCATGGCACGCGGGCATTCGCCGGAGCCCTGGCCCGCCGCGATGCGGAGGAGTCGCTCGCCGAGTACATGCGCTGGGGATACATGTCGCGGGAGGAGCCCATCGCCAAGGAACTGGGCTCCGCGGCTCACGGCACCCTGGCCAGGCCCCAGCGCATGAACATGCTGCAGCGGCTCGGCGAGCGGTCGCCGGAGTTCACCCTGGGCGACTACCTGGAGGCCCTCCGGGGGCGCGCCTCCCGCCGCCAGGCCACCCGCGACCTGGCCACCGCCCCGTTTCTCGTATGCGCCGGGGCCACGCGGGGAGCCCGGTACAGGCTTCGTTCCCGGCTGGTAGGATAGCCCGCCAATGTCCACAGGCCTCATCCCCAGCTTCGGCCACGCGCTGCGCGGACTCGTCGAGGTGACCGCCCGCGAGCGGAACATGAAGATCCACGTGCTGGCCGGCACGGCGGTGGGGCTCCTCGGCGCGGAGGTGTCGATGCCCCCGGCGTCGCGGCTGGCGCTCCTGCTGGCGGTGGCGCTGGTGGTCGCCGCCGAGATGGGCAACAGCGCGCTGGAGGCGCTGGTGGACCTGCACACCCGGGACATCCGCGAGGAGGCACGACGGGTGAAGGACGCCGCTGCCGGCGGGGTGCTGGTGCTGGCCCTGGGCGCGGTGCTGGTCGCCGTGGCCGTGGGGGTGGCCAGCCAGGACGCGGTGCAGTCGGCGCTCCAGCGGCGCGGGGTGCACTTCCTGCTGGCCGCCGGGGCGCTGCTCCTCGAGGGGTTCCTGCTCTTCGGCCGCAGCCGTTCCGCGGTGCTCGACGGCGTCGCCGCCGCGGTGGGGGGGCTGCTGGTGCTCTTCCTCGGGGTGAATGGACTCTCCGGGGCGCTGTCGCTCGCCGCGGCGCTGCTCTTCGCGCTGGCCGCCGCGGCGGCCAGGCACTCGCTGGTGAGGGACGACGCTTGAGAATTCGACCGATCCTGCCATTGCTCCTGGCGCTCGCCGCGCCCGCCATGCCATCGCCGGCCGCCGCCGCCGGGGAGTTGCCGCGCTACGGGGTCTCCCCGCTGCTCCCCCCCGAGCACTGGGCGGTGCGCGCCGCGGCCCGGCTCGACGGGGTGGGGCTGGTGACCGGCTGGCTGCCCGCCAACCAGGCGGCGCCCATGTACATGGTGTGGGCCGCGCTCGACGAGGGGGCGCGCCGGGCGGCGAAGGAGCGGCCGGCCATGGCCGCCGTCGCGAAGGGCTGGAAGGAGAAGTTCCAGACGGAGTGGAGGGGCATCGACGAGAAGGGACTGCTCCGCTTCCTCGGCGGACAGGCCTCGGTGGGCTACCAGTACGACACGGTCACGCCGTCGCCCGCGGCGCCGCCGCCCGCCGCCTGGTCGCTCACCCCTCCCGCGGTCTCGACTCCGGTCGTCGCCGTCGAGGCGGCCGGTGCGCTCTCCGACAACCTGGCCCTCCTGGTCGCTCCGGTGGGAACCGTCTGGCAACTCCGCTGGGCAGGCGAGCTCGTGGCCGGCATCGGCCCGGTTTCGCTCTCGGCGGGGCGCGCTCCCGCGCAGACTGGCTTCGGCGCGCCGGGCGGGGGGGTGCTGTTCGGGGGGGAGGCCTTCCACGACCGCGTCGAGTTCCAGATCTACCGCCCCGTGGACATCTACATCGGGCTGCTCACCCTCGACGTCTCGCTGGCGCGTCTCGGGGCGCCCATGCACGGGGCCAACACCCTGCTCTGGGAGTGGTCGCTGCAGTACCAGCCCGTCCCGCGCCTCACCTTCGGCCTGCAGAGCGGCATCATGATGGGCGGGGAGACCTGGGAGCAGGCCACCGGGCAGCCGTTCACCATCAGTGACTTCTTCCGCGCCATCACCTACCGCGGGGCCGGAACCCAGAACAACGGCTACAGCAACAACATCTTCTCCTTCTCCGGCCGCTGGCGCCTTCCCACCGAGGACTGGGTCCCCATCACCCTGTACGGGGAGTGGGGGGCCGACGACAACGGCGGGGCCTGGCTCCAGGCGCCGGGCATCGACGCAGGGATCTTCATCCCGTCCTTGCCCTTCGCCCCGGAGGTCTCGGTGGGACTCGAGGCGAGCTTCTTCGGCGAGGTCTGCAAGGAGCGAACGGGCGGGACCTTCTGCCGGTCGCCCGGGTACTCGCTCAACTGGTACACGCACGTCTACAGCTGGACGGCGGGCAGCCTGCCGCTCGGCCACCGCATGGGCGGCAACGGCCGGGAGCTCCTCCTCTACGGATCCCTCGACCTGCTCGACGCGCGGCTGCTCCTCCGCGGCGACGCGTTCCTCCGGGACCGCTTCTCCGGCAACCTCTACTCCCCGTACACCGGCCAGAGCGGCGGTTTCGACCTGCAGGCCGCCTGGCGCTTCGGCGCCGGCGAGCTGGGCGTTTCGGGGAACGTGGAGGGAGGCAGCGGCTGGTCCGCCGGTGGCGTCGGGGCGCGGGCGACGGCGTTTTTCTAGTCGCGGGGCCGTGCGCCCGGACCGGACGTGTACTGGTCCATCTGCGCGTTGCCGAACACGAGGCGCGCCGCCAGGTCGTTATGAACACGGCATTATTCCGCGTGGCGTTTTATGCCGCGTCGCGATCCGGAAGCGCTGCGGCACTGGCAATCGCGCATCGAGGACGCGGCATAATCCGGAGGCCTGCGGTAGGGCATCCTTGCCTCTTCACGGCATAGCGCCGTCGAGG
>CAIQRS010000128.1 GCA_903874275.1 uncultured Anaeromyxobacter sp. | reverse complement strand
TTGCTGGACGCGCCTTTTGCCCTGACGGGCGTTGGCGCGACGCGTGCTCCTGTGATGCTCATGACGAGCGCATCGATCGCCGTGGCAATCCTGATCGGCCTCCTCTCCGGGCAGAGCGCCTCCGACCGGCAGGCCTACGCCATCTACCAGGCCAAGCTCTCGGCGATGATGGCGCCGTCCGCGGCGGACGGCTCCTCCGGGTCGGCCGTGTCCGCGACGAACCCCGTCGGGGCTTCGGCGGTGGCACCCGGCGGGTGCATCCTCGTTCCCGGCTCGGGCAACCTGGCGACGACGAGCGACTGCACGGCGTGCCACGCGAACTACCAGGCCCAGCACTCCCATCCCGTGGACGTGTACCAGGATTCGGGGCGCTCCAGCTCGCTCCGCAAGGCCGCGGAGGTGGTGAAGCGCGGCGTGTTCCTGGCCGACGGCAAGGTCACCTGCCTCTCCTGCCACGACGGCAACTCGAAGTGGAAGTACAAGATCGCCCTGCCGCCGGACGCGCAGACGAACCCCCGCGTGAAGCCGCGCGACCCGACGACCTACGCTCCCGGGCTGGTGGTGCGCACCGCGGCGACGACGATGCCGGCCGGCAGCGACGTCAGCCCCACGCCGCTCTGCAAGGCGTGTCACGGATTCGACTAGGGCGGCCGCGTCTGCGAGGATCGCCTTCGTTCCGGGAGGGCGTCTGCCGCCGGGCGCTGGGACGTCGCTCTCCGCATCGCTGGTCCTCGGAGCGGTGGGGTGGGCGGCTGAATGGCGCCGGGGAACACTGCGCCCGAGCGACGCCCGTTCCCGGCGCCTCCTGCGGAGGCGATGCTCGGAGCGACGCCCGCGCCGGCTGAGACAGCCCAGGCCGAAGGCGACTCGAGCAACGTTGCCTCGTGGGGAGATCCGGGTGGCGACTCGCGGGTGTGTGGCTCGCGGGTGGCGACTCGCGGGTGGCGGCGGGCGCCCTCTCCAGCCCGCGGTCCTCGCGGCGACGCCCCTCCACCAGGCGCCCGGGGTGGCCTCGTCGGGCGCCGCCTCCGCAGCGCCACGATCGTAGACCCCGAGATGGAGCGGCTTCGGGGCGGATGCTTCACCCTGTCGCCGCGACCACGCGTACCCCGGGGCGCGAGGACAAGCGGCGCGGAGACGAGGCCCACCCCCGGGCGCCGGCCCACAGAAGGGGCGTCGCTCGCGGAGGCTCCGCGGCGGAAAAAACGGAAGGGAGCCCCGGCCGTCCACCGGAACTCCCTCCCACTGCGACCGGTGCGACCCTAGGGAGGTCGAAGCCGGCACTCCGAGATTTCAGGCCCTTCGCAGTCGCCGGCGTGCGGGGGAGCGTACCGGCACCGGGGCCGCCGCCCGGCTCGCCCGCGCGGCCCGAAGGGTCTCCGCGAGGGCGACGATGCCGATGGCCATGATCAGGGTCGTCACGGCTCTCTCCTCCTGCCCCAGCGAGTTGCGTGGGCCTGTACCAGGAGCGAAGCAAGCCGGGGGCCACTCCCATCCACGGCCCCGATCGGTACACCAGGAGTGCAAGGGCCCGGGATCGCGGACGATCGGCGGGACGGCCCGTCCGGGGGGGGGCTCGCGGCAGGGCGGTCCGGCCGACCCCTGGGTGGCCGTCCACTCCGAACCATGCCGGCTCCCATGCCCCCAGGATGTGGTACTTTTTCCGGCCCGACCGCGAGGGTCGGGCGTCACGATTCCGGAGAGAACATGAGCACGAAGAAATTTCGCGTCGGCGTCCTGGGCGCCACGGGCATGGTCGGACAGCGGTTCCTGACGCTCCTCGAGAACCACCCCTGGTACGAGGTCACCGTCCTCGCCGCCAGCGCCAACTCGGCCGGGCAGAAGTACGCCGACGCCGTGAAGGGGCGCTGGGCGCTCGCCAAGCCGGCGCCGGCCAGGTACGCCGCCCTCACCGTCCAGAACGCCTCCGACGTGGCGAAGATCGCCGACCAGGTCGACTTCGTCTTCTGCGCGGTGGACATGACCAAGGAGGAGACGGCCAAGCTCGAGGAGGACTACGCCCGGGCCGAGACGCCGGTGGTCTCCAACAACTCGGCCCACCGGGCCACGCCCGACGTCCCCATGATGGTCCCCGAGGTGAACCCGGAGCACGCCTCGGTGATCGAGGCGCAGCGCAGGCGGCTGGGCACGAAGCGCGGCTTCGTGGCGGTGAAGCCCAACTGCTCGCTGCAGAGCTACGTGCCGGCCATCCACCCGCTCATGAAGTTCGGGCCGAAGCGCATCGCGGTGTGCACCTACCAGGCCATCAGCGGCGCCGGGAAGACCTTCGAGACCTGGCCGGAGATGGTGGACAACCTCATCCCCTTCATCAAGGGGGAGGAGGAGAAGTCGGAGAAGGAGCCCATGAAGATCTGGGGCTCGATCCAGGATGGCAAGATCGTGGCGGCCGCCGAGCCGGTCATCTCCGCGCAGTGCATCCGCGTGCCCGCCTCCGACGGCCACATGGCCGCGGTCTTCCTGCAGCTCGAGAAGAAGGCGTCGAAGGAGGAGATCGTCGCGCTCTGGCGGGGGTTCGAGGGCAAGCCGCAGACGCTGGGCCTGCCCAGCGCACCGAAGCCCTTCCTCACCTACTTCGAGGAGGAGAACCGGCCCCAGACCCGGCTCGACCGGGATGCCGGCGGGGGAATGGGCGTGACCATCGGCAGGTTGCGGCCCGACGTGCTCTTCGACTGGCGGTTCGTGGCGCTGTCGCACAACACCGTCCGCGGAGCCGCGGGCGGCGCGGTGCTCACCGCGGAGCTGCTTTCGCAGGAGGGGTGGCTGGAGCGGAAGTAGGGGGCGGGGCGGGAGCGGGGGCGGCCGGGGGGGCGGCCGGGGGGGCGGCCGGCTCGGGCGGGGGGTCCGGGAACTCCACTCGGTAGACGTTCACGCCGCGGTTGCCGGCCGAAGCAACCATGACCTTGCCCTTGCCCACTGCGAGGTCGAGCGGCGCGGCGAGGTTGCCCGGATTGTCCCCTCGATACCCGAACTCCCCGCGGAACACGAGCTGCGGATCGAAGACCATGACCACGCAGCGCAGCGTGTCGGTGATGAACAGGTTTCCCTTCTCGTCGGCCACCATCTTCCCCACCACGTTGAAGCGCCCCGGAGCGCTTCCTCGGGTGCCGAAGCGGTGCACCTGCCCGTCCGGGGAGACAATCGCGACCTGGAAGAGGAGCGGCATGGTGAGCAGGATCCGGCCGCTCGTGTCGGCGCTGAATCCGCGCACCCAGCTCGTTCCGCCGTCCACGCTCACCGCGGGCGAAAGATCCTGGACGCGCAACACCTTGCCCTCCAGATCGGCCACCACGGCCACGAGGCGAGAGAGCTGGGCGAGGTAGAGCTTCCCGTCCACGTAGGCGATGGCGTCAGGGTTGAAGTCGGCCGAGAGGGACTCGGGGAGCCCCGTGAGCTTGATCGTCCCCACCGGGTCGCCGCGGAAGTCCACCCGGACGATGGACCGACGGCTCTCGCTGGTGCCGAGCAAGAGCATGTCGCCCTCCGGCGTGACCGCGATCCCGGCGATGTTCCCGAGCTCTCCGCCGTTCCCGAAGTCGTGCACCTCCATCCCCAGCGGGTTGAAGATTCGGACCAGCCCACCGGATGCGACGAAGGTCTCGTCATGGGCAGGGTCGTACGCGATCTGCGCCCAGGTGCTTCCGACCACACCCGTGGGGCTGGCGAGGTCGAAGAGGAACGTCGCCCGCGCGGGAGGCGGAGGGTTCGCTGCGAGCGCCAGCGCGACGATCAGCGAGAGGATCGGCAACTCTCCCCTCCCCGGGCAGGCAGCGGACGCAGGCGCCGCATCATCGCCTCACAGTGAATACCTGGACCCGGTGGTTCTGCCTGTCGGCCAGGAACGCGTCGCCGGAGGGGGTGAGGCAGATCTGGGCCGGGTAGAGCACGTTGCCAGCGCTCCAGCCCAGGGAGAGCTCCCGCGACTGGTAGGTCCCGTCCATCCCCAGGATCACCACCCCCATACCGTTCTGGTCCACGACGAGCAGCCGTCCCCGGTCCACGTACACGTACCCGGGGAAGCTCATGCGGTCCCGCATCTCCGGGGTGAACGGCTGGAAGCTCGACGCTCCCTTCTCGGCCACCCAGATCCGGGCTGCCGCGCCGTCGGCGACGTAGACGCGATCGCTGCCGTCCACCGCGACGTCGGTGAACGCCCCGCTTCGCGGCAGGGGGATCTCCCGCTTCACCTTCCCGCCGGGCTCGAGAACGAGCACGCGTGAGCCCGCGACGTCGAGGAGGAAGACGTTGTCGGCGGCGTCGAGCTTGAACGCCACCGGGTTGACGGCCGAGCCATCGGCCACGCCCTTCGGCTCCAGCCATCCGGCGAAGGTCCGCCTCGCATCCACCTTGCCGATCTTGCGGGCCTTGCGGTCGAGGACGAGAAGGTCTCCTTGGCGGTCGATCTGGAGACGAACGGGATACGGGAGTTGCGGGATCTTGAGTTCCGCTCCGGCGCCCAGTGTCCCGTCCCGGAAGCCGAAGAGGAGCAGCCGCCCGTTCCCGGTGTCGGCGACGACGACCGACGAATCGGCGCAGGCCACGCCCTCGGGGGCCTTGAGCGGGGCCTCCTTCTCGTCGAAGTAGATGGCCCGGTCGAACTTGTAGGCGGCTCCCTCCGCGGAGGCGAGGAGGGGCGCGGCCAGGAGGGCGGAGACGGCGAGGAAGGATGATCTCACGTCGTCACCTCCGGAGGTTCTCGTGGCACCTGACGCAGAGGTCGGTGGTCTTGAGATTCGGCATCATGTGCGCGTACTCGGTTCCGTGCGCCCGGTGGCAACTCAGGCAGTCGAGCGTGAGATTGCGGTTGCGGGGGTCGATCCGCTTGGCGCCGATGGGGTGGGTGGAGTGCTTCTCCCACTTGTGACACCCCGCGCAGAGCTCGATGACGTCCGGTGTCTTGAGGTAGAGCGCCGCCTGGCCCGAGTGGGGATCGTGGCAGCTGGCACAGTCACCGTCCTTGATGGGGGCGTGCTTCGTCACCGACACCTCCTGCCGCCGGATGGTGTCCCCGTGGCAAGTGCCGCAAACCACCACCATGTTCCCCTTCACGAGCCCTCGCTTCGGCGAGGCGTGCGGGGTGTGGCAATCGAGGCATGCCCCCTCGGCCACCGGATAGTGGATCCGGTTCTTCTCCTGGAACTCGTTCATCTTCTTGCTGTGGCAGCCACGGCACAGGTTGGCGCCGACCTGGCGGGTCTTGAACCGGTTGGCCGAGCCGGGCGGCTCGTGGCACATGGTGCACATCCCCTTCGCCACCGGCGGGTGCACCTTCTCATAGAGCATCCCACGGGCGTTCGAGCCGTGGGGGTCGTGGCAACTGGTGCACAGCGCCTTCCCCACCGGGTATCCCATGTGCTGCTTCAGGAAGATGGGCCCCTCGGTCTTGTGGCAGCCCACGCAGAGCCCCGGCACCTCGGCCTTGAGCAGGTGCGAGGCCTTGGCCGAGCCGTGCGGCATGTGGCAGGCCGAGCAGCCCTGCGACACCGGCTTGTGCTTGTACCGCGCCTTCGTCGAGCCCTCGACGATCCCCTTGTGGCAGTCGGCGCAGAGCTCGTTGGCCGGCTTGACCAGGTTGAACTTGGTCACCGAGGAGTGCGGGTCGTGGCACTCGACGCAGCGGCTCTCCTGGACCGGCTTGTGGGTGCTGCGGGCGTTCTTGGGAACCACGTCGTGGCAGGTGGCACAGATGGCCCGCGGTTGCTCCGCGAGGAGCTTGCCGTGGTTCGAGGCGTGCGGGTTGTGGCAGCCCACGCAGTCGAGCGACCGGACCGGTGTGTGCACCGACGGCTTCTTCAGCTTCGCCTCGAAGTCGGCGTGGCACTCCAGGCAGAGCTTGCCGTTCGCGCCGGGACGGAGCTTGTGGTCGGGGGCAGCCGCCGCAGGCAGGGCGACGGCGAGGAGCAGCAGTGCGAGGAGCAGGTTGCCGGAGACCCTTGCGGCCATGGCTACTTTCCTCCCGGCACGTGGCAGGTGTCGCACTGGCGCCCGGCGAAGGGGGGATGGACCACCGGCTTCAGGAACTTGGGGCCCTTCGAGGAGTGCGGGTCGTGGCAACTCGCACAGGTCATGTCCTTGGCTGCGATGCCGAAGTGAGCGCCCGCGAAGGGCTTGTCCTTCACGTCGTGACACTGTGCGCAGAGCTCGGAGGAGGGCTGGGTGAGCAGCCGCTGCTGGGCGGACTCGTGCGGTTGGTGGCAGTTGCCGCACTCCTCGGCCGGCGAGTGGACCTTCTCCTTGCCCATGCGCTCCTTCATGTTCTTGTGGCAGGCCACGCACAGATCCGGGGAACGGGCCAGGAGCAGCTTCTTCAGGCCGGCCTTGTGAGGGTTGTGGCAGGCGGTGCAGTCGCCGACCGCCACGGGCGCGTGGGTGGACTTCGCTCCGGCCGCGCCCTTCACCTCGCGCGAGTGGCAGTTCCCGCAGGTGCTCTTCTGGTCCTTCACCAGCATGCCCTTCACGTTGGAGGCGTGCGGGTCGTGGCAGCCGAGGCAGTCCCCGCCCTCGAAGGGTGCGTGGTTGGCGACGTCGGAGGGCTTCATGAGATCGGCGTGGCAACGCTGGCAGAGGGCCGAACCGGCGGCCTTGAGGAGCTTGGAGTTCGCCGAGGCGTGGGGATCGTGGCAGGCGCTGCACCTGCCCTCCAGCACCGGCCGGTGCGTGTGACTACGCGTGAACTTTGTCTCCGCGTCGCCATGGCAGCCGTAGCAGACCTTGTCCTGCCGGACCACCGTCATCCCCGGGAAGTCGGAGCCGTGGGGATCGTGGCAGCCGGAGCAGTCCTTCGATTCGAAGGGGACATGCTGGACCTTCCTCGCGGCCGCCTCGTTCAGCTTGCCGTGGCAGGAGAGGCACTGGGTGGCCCCCTCCTGGCGCAGCAACTTCTTCGCCTTGGCGTTGTGCGGGGCATGGCAGGAGAGGCACCCGGCACCGGTCGTGAGGGCCTTGTGAGGCGCGGCGTGCTGCGCGACCTGCTTGGAGTGGCACATGGCGCAGAGGTCGTTCCCCGGCGCCACCAGGAGCCTCGCGTTGCCGGACGCGTGCGGGTCGTGACAGGTGGTGCACTCGCCCCCCTTCACCGGGGCGTGCTGCTCCTTCCCTCCGCCGTCGAGCCCGGCCACGTCGTGGCAGTTGGCGCAGAGCTTGCCCCCCGCCTCCTGGAGCGCGAAGGGCTTCTGCGACGCCGGCGCGGCGTGGCAGGCGTCGCACGACCCCTGCGCCACCGGAGCGTGTGCCGACGTCTTGAGCAGCTTCGGCTGCGCGGAGGAGTGGGGATCGTGGCACCCGATGCACTCCTTCACCGGATACTTCCCGTGGGCCTTCTGGAAGGGAGCGGAGGTGGGGTCGTGGCACTCGGCGCAGAGCTTGCCGGCGTCGGTCCGGAGCAGGTTCTTGGCGTCGGAGGCGTGTGCCACGTGGCAGGAAAGGCAGCCCCCCTGCGCGACCACGGCGTGCACGACCTTGCGCTGGAAGGGCTCCTTCTTGTGGCAGGCGAAGCAGGCGCCGTCCCCCTCCGCCTTGAGCATGTGCTTCGCGTTCGAGCCGTGGGCGTCGTGGCAGGCCAGGCAGGACCCGTTCCGCAGGACCTTGTGGACGTTCTTCCGGTCCATGCCGATCGACTTCTTCTCGTGGCACTTGTAGCAGAAGTCGTTCCCGCTCTCCTTGAGGAGCAGGCGGGGGACGAGGCCGTGACGCAGGTGGCACTCCTCGCACTTCTTCTCCCGCACCGCCGGGTGCGTGTACTTGAGACCGGCGTGCTTGTCGGCGAGCTTCTGGTGGCAGTCCAGGCACTGCTTCTGCTTGAACTTCTGCGCCTCGGCCCCGCCCGGGGCGAGCGCCAGCGCGGCGGCGAGGAGCGCCGCTGCGACCTTCGAGACCTTGATGGCGTTCGTGACGGACATGCTCTCGCTCCGTTCCCGGATTCCGTCAGCTTCCGATCCGGGCGAGGAAGATCTCCACGCCCGTGGCCGCGCGCAGCTTGCCCGCGTACTCCTGCAGCGCACGCAGGACTGCTTCCTTCTCGACGATGCGCGCCACCTTCTCCCGGACCTCCAGGTACGGCTGCACCTTCGGCGGCACGTCGTCCACCACCCGGACGACGTAGTGCTGCGCATCCGAGGCGGCGTAGAGCCGGTACTCACCCGGCCGGGCTCCGGCGAGCGCCTTTGCCAGCCCCTCGGGGAGCGAGTTGGCGGAGACGGGCATGGCCGGATCGACGACCAGGATGCGCTTCCCCGCCGGCAGCTGCCCCTCGGCGTTGGCTTGCATCCACTGCAGGTCTGCGCCGCCCTTCAGCCGGTCGATGGCCGACTGGGCATCCTTCGCGGAGGAGAAGGCGAGCGCCTCGAGCCGGTACATCTGCGGATAGGTGAACTCGTTCTTGTGCTCCTCGAAGTAGGACATGGCGTCCTTCTCCGTCACCTTCACGCCCGGGATGATCACGCTCGTCACGAAGGCCGAGAAGAGGAGCCCGCGCCTGTGCTCGGCCATCGCTCGACGGAACCCCTCGGTCTCCTGCATGCTCTGGGCGCGGGCCTCCTTGAGGAAGAGACGGGCGGAGAGCATGGCGGTGAACGTCGGATCGCGCTCCTGGTTCACCCGCTTGTCGCGGATGGGTCCCTCGAGGCCGTGGTAGAACTTGCCGAGGACCGCGGCGCTGAGATCGGCGACCGTGATCGGGTTCTCCCCCTGGATGGTGGCGAGGGGGCGCGTGTCCTTCTCGTAGGCCGCATAGCCGGGCTTCTTCGCCTCCCAGTCGATCTTGGCGAGCAGCGCCTTGTCGACGACGGCGTACTTCTTCACCAGCGTCTGGTAGTACGCGACCAGCGCGGCCTTCCTTCGCCCGGCCAGGGAGGCCCCCCGGGCCTCGCTCCGGGCGGCCGGGTTCTCGGGGTACCGGATCTCGACCACCTTCAGGGCCGCGAACCCGCCCGGGACCTCCACCGGGCCAACCGTGCTTCCCGGCTTGGCCTTGGCGACGGCCCGCGTGACCTGCGGGAGGGCGTCCTTGGCGCTCACCCACTCCCCGTCGCCGTTGCTCTTGCCCTTCTTGGCCGCGACCACCTTCGCGGCGAGCGTCTCGAACGGCTTGCCCCCCTTCACCTCGCGGAGGAATGCCTTCGCCGCGTCCTTCTTCTCGAACCGGACGGTGCGCACGTTCCACTCGCGGACCATGCCCTTGTAGATCCGGTCCACCTCGGCCGGGTCGGGCTCCACGCCTTCGGTGACCTTGGCCTCGAGGCCGTAGCGGAGGGCGCTCTCGGCGTTCTCGGCGAGCGCCTTCTTCACGTCCTCCCGCTCGCCGAGCCCCATTCCCTCGGCCTCCGCGACGACCAGGCGTGCGTCGATGACCCGCTGGAGGACCGGGAGGAGCTCGTTGTCTGGCGGCAGCCGGGGGGCGCTCTTGGCTCCGGCCGGGCGCTGCTCGTGGGAGAAGCTGACGGCGTCGGCGAGCTCCTGGAATCCCACCAGGTCGTCGCCCACGCGGGCCACCGGGCAGGTCGAGCAGCCGGGCATCTCCAGAGGCACCTGGATCATGCCCTGGACTGCCTTTGCTCCGGCGCAGGTGGCCGGCACCGGGGCAGCCGCGGGCTTCAGGTACAGGTAGGTCTGGGGGGCACTCTCGCCGGTGGAGCCGAGAGCGGCCACGGCGACTGCGACGAAGGTGGTGAGCATGAGGTTGTCGTCCCTTACATGAGTCGTGCCTGGGCGGTTTCGACAGAAATCACTGGAAGTTCAAGCAGTTCATCGGGGATCCGGCGCGTCCGATGCGCCCTCCCGGCGAGGCTGCGCAGAAGTTGCGTCGATGCCGGTCCGATCGTCGGCGGGGCGCTCGGTGCTCGCGAGCAGCTTCTCCGCGATCCCTCTTGCCGCGCCGCAGGCGAGCCCCGCCGCGGTGGTCACCCGGCCGAGCCCGAAGAAGATGACGCCGTCCTCGCCACCGGCCCGGGAGCCGGACCACCAGAGCACCCGCCCGGTCGCCCCCTCGATCGCGTAGACGGAGAACTCGACCCGCGGCGGGGCACTGCGCCCCGGCAGGTCGGCGTAGTCGCGCACGTAGCCGGTGAGGAGGATGGGGGCCCCGACGATGCTCCCGATCGCGTTGGCGGTGTCGAGCGACGCGCCGCCATCGATGACGATCCGGCGCGACAGCATCTCCGCGCGCACCAGCCCGGGCTCGACCACTCGGAAGAGCCCGGTGGCGACGAGCTGCCGGACCAGCTCGGCCGACACCGCCTCCGAAGCGTCGCGGCGGCTGGTCTGGTTGACGAAGGGGAGCATCGCCACTCCCCAGGGCGGCGGCTCGTCCACCCGGCGCGCCCCGGCGGCCACCCGCGGGCGGATGACGGCGCAGCCGGGATCCGGCAACGCCCCGTGATCCAGGTAGGCCGCGAGCGAGCCGGCGAGCTCGTTCACCACCTCGAACTGGACGTCGGTCAGGGAGGGGAGGATGCCGAGCCCCAGGAGCCCCGGCGAGTCCATGCCTCCCGTGGCCTTGCCGTCGGCCCAGAGCAGGCGTGGCGGATCTCCGGTGGAGACCAGCCGCATCTCCACCGCCAGCTTGGGGGGGAATACCGGGTCGAGCAGGAGCACCGAGGTCACCAGGACCGCGTCCACTCCCAGATCCTCCCGGAGGGCCTTCGCAGCCGCGGCGTCGACCCCCCGGGTGTTGCGGATGCGGTGGGCCGCCATGGCCCGCCGCACGGCGTCGCCGGCGGTGACGTCCAGATGCCGGGCGCGCAGCGCGAGCTCGAGCGACTCCTGGACCGGCTGGAGCGAGACCGTCTGTCCGGTGAGGTTGTTCAACGGCAACATGGCTACCCGCGCCCGGGCGAGGTTGGGGCTCCAGGCGGCCGCGGGTGTCGGACCGGCCCGATCGCGCGCGCAGCCGGCGGCGGCCACGACCGCCGCCACCAGCGCGAGCCAGGGGCGTCGCCTAGCGGAGGAGCTGCTTGATGAGGTCATCGACCGCCTGCTCGGTGACGTCGTTCACCGGGTCGCCGCCGGAGGTTCCCAGCAGCCTCGACCCGAACGAGACCCCTCCCTTGGTGGAGCTGCCCGACCAGACCACCTTCCCGGTGGTGGTCTCGAACATCTGCGCGCTCAGCGACACGACGTTGGCCCCCGCGCTGCCGGTCCGCACCTCGCCGTACTCCTTCACCACCCCGGTGATGAGCGCCTCCGCCTTGAGCATGGCCCCGATCTTCACGATCTCGTCGGCGCTCGGGGAGACCGGATTGGCCACGCCGACCCGCGAGATGGCCCGCCCGACCTCGCCCAGGGGGACGACGTAGGTGGCCTCGGTGGCGAGGAGGGAGCTCGCGAAGACGTCCCGGACCCGGTCGGCCGCGAGCGATTCGCGCGACAGGTTCCAGAACGGCATGACCACGATGGTCCGGATGGAGCCGAAATCCATGTTCCGGTTCTGGTAGGAACGGCCGCTGCCACAGGAGAGCGCTGGCAGCAGCGCCGCCACCGTCAGCCAGGCTCGCCATCTCGTTTCGTGCATGATCGTCGCCTCGAGCGGGGTCGTCCCGCGATCAGATGGTGATGATGAGGTAGGCCGTGAAGGTTCGCGACCGGGTCTCCAGGATGGGGGAGGTGGTGTCGCCGAAGGAGTAGGAGGCGTTGAGGTAGACCCCGGGCCGGATGCTCCAGCGGACGGAGGGGTAGATCACCTGGGTCACGGTCTCGGACGCCGTGTTCAGGGTGCGGCTGTAGTTGAGCCCGAGCTGCAGATCGCCGCGCAGCGGGCTGTAGACGAGCTGGAAGGTCGCGAGCAAGGTGGGTCGCTCCGCCAGGATGTCCCAGCCCGCGGTGGCCGATCCGGTGAGGGCTGGAAACGGGTTGAAGATGAGGGTGGCATCGAGGCGGGCGGCGCGGACGTTGCTGTCGGGCAGGAACCCCCCCGACGCCCAGCTGTTGCTGTAGGTGAAGTTGGCGTTGAGCGAGGCCCAGGGGTTTGGCACCAGCGCGAGCGTGCCCGACCCCGACGCCACCGTGGTGGCCCGCTGGTTCGCGTCGAGGGAACTGGATCCGCTCACGTTCGCCTGGAAGCTCACGCCCTCGTAGAGGTCGGCGCGCCCGAAGAGGCCGAGCGTGTGCTGGATGGTCTGGGTGGCGACGGGCGTGAGTTGCGTGAGGTCGTTGCCGTTGGACTGGAGGCCGCTGTAGCTGAGGGAGGCGATGGCCGTGGGGAGCGGGCGGGCCGAAAGCGAGGCGGTCCACTGCCATTGGGAGTTGCGCCCCTGCCCCTGGTCGCTGTCCAGGCGCGCCACCCGGGCGCTCACCCCCCAGACACGACCCAGGAGCGTGGCGAAGCTGAGCCCGTTCGTCATCGTGAAGGAGGAGACCCCCGGGTCGGTGGTCCGGTTGAAGGTGATGCTGAGGTCGTAGTCGAGGTTGGGGACCCGGAGGATGGCCAGGCGGGCCGATCCGTTGCCCGTCAGCGAGATGGACTGGAACCGGCTCGGGACCGCGGCCGCCGACTGCACGAGCAGCGTCTGGAGTTCGGTCACGAAGAAGTCGGCGTAGGCGGGATCGGAGGTGATGCCCGGAGCCAGCGGCGCGGTGACGAGCTTCAGGTAGCGGGCTCGTGTCTCCGGGATAGTCACCTCGAACCGGTTCTGGAAGGGGGCGAACACCACCGGCCCCGTGACGGGAACCCGGATCCAGTTCACGTTGTCGCTGCTCCGGTAGGCGGTGAACCCGCTGGCGAGCGCGGCGACGACGTCCGACGTCAGCCGGCGGTCCACCCAGAGGTAGAGGGTGTTCACCGACGTGAACTCGTCGGCGAACTGGACCCCCACGTGGCGGAGGTTTCGATCGCCCGCAAGCGAGGGCCCATAGCCGATGTTGATGCCGGCACTCTGGGTGGTGTTCCCGTCGATGATGGCCGGGTTGGGCGAGAGGGTGGACTGGGTGGGCGTCGCGGGGAAGATCTCCACGAGCGAGAGGCCGCCGATGGGCAACCGCTGGCGCGTGACGGTTCCCTGCGACCCGAGCGCCTCGATCGTGGTCGTGCTGGGCTGGATGGTCGCGGTCGCGTAGGTGGCGAGCCGCTGCTCGAGGAAGGCTCCGGAGTAGGTGGCCTGGAGCACCTGGTCGAGGCTGGTGGTGTTGACGAGGTTCAGCGAATCCTCGGTCGCGCCCCAGTTGAGCGTGTAGCGAAGGTCCAGCCCACGGTAGGCGTAGCGGGCGCTTCCGGCGACGGAGGTGGACGTCACGTCCTGGGTCCGTCGATCGACGTCGTAGCCGTGTCCGCGGGAGAAGTTGAGGTCGATCTGGGGAAGTTCGAACGGCTGCCACGAGGTGAAGGCGTTCACGTTCTCGCTCACCAAGGACGCGGGGAGGAAGGTTCCCCACTGCTGGTTCCGGGAATACTGGGCCCCGGCGCTCAGGACCGGGGCGGTGTAGCTGAGCTGCCCCACGAGGCCGAGGAAAGGCTGGTCCTGCTTGGTTGCGAGGCCGTTCGTGGTCGCCCATGTAGAATTCTCGGTGAAGCTCGCGATTGCTGACAGCACGAGCGCCTGCGTGACGTCGGCCTCCAGCCCCAGCCGGTAGCGCTGCAGGATGGCCTGCCGGTCCGCCGTGGTGGTCCGGAGCATGGTGTCGATGGTCTCGTTGTGCTCGTTCACGTAGCCCGGCTCGAGGTATGCGTTCACGGTGGTGGCCCAGGTCGGCCGGCTCGGGACGAGGAGGAACAGGAGAACCCCCCCGGCGGCGAGCCGTGCAGCCGTGCGCGCCCGCGCCATCAGCCCGGGTCCCGGGCCGCCGAGTTGAAGACGCGCTCGCCCATTCGCCGCACCAGCGCCTACACGAGCCGTGCCTGATCGTGAAAGCCCGTCATTCCCTCAGGATCACGGGATTTTCCACCGAGGAATGGCGCGGACCGTGCGCACCCTTGCGGGGCGCGCGCAACCTCTGCGCGAACCACTTTCTCAGCGATTTCCGGATGCCAGGACCACTTGATTCGGATCAGCTCCGACGTCCAGCTCGGCGAGCACCCGGCGGCTCGTGAGGTCGATGACGGCCACCCCGTTTCGCCCGGAGAGGAGCGCGATGAGCGTGTTGTCCAGCTCGTCGATGGCGAGGAAGGAGACGGGAGCCGGGACGGCGAACTCGTCCACGGGGAGCAGAGAGTAGGGCTCGAAGGCGCGAACCCGGTGCTCGCCGGCCATGGCGACGTAGACCAGGTCCGACCGGGGATCGACGCGCAGCGCGCTCGCCCCGAGCCCCACGTAGACCCGGGTCGCCACGGTGAGCCCCGGCAGCGTCAGGACGTCCATGTAGGGCGATCCGGCGCACAGGAGGTACAGGCGAGTGCCCGCCCGGTTGGGCTGGGCCCAGAGCGGCTCCGGGCCGGTGGGGATGGTGGCGACCACCGTCCGATTCGAGACGTCGATGACGGTGACGTTGTTGGACCAGCGGTTCATGACGTAGGCCCGGGGCTGCCGTCGGTCGAGGGTGATCGACCACGGCTGGTCCCCCACCGGAACCCGGGCCAGGATCTGGGACGAGACCGGATCGACGAAGGAGGCGGTCCGGGTGCCCGTGTTGACGACGAGGAGCGTACCGTCGGAGAGGGCGACCAGGTCGCGGGGGCGGTCTCCCGCCTGGAGGTTGATCCGGTTCACCGGCTCGCCGGCCGCCACGTCAACGACGGCGAGCGCATCGTCGCCGGCCAGCGCCACGTAGAGCCGGTTGGCGCGGGGCTCCAGCGCCATGCCGAGCGGCTCCCGTCCGGTGGCGACGACGTCGGTCACGACCCGCGTCCGCTTGTCGAAGACCGTGAGGGAGCTCCAGGCCGAGTTGGAGGTGTATCCGACCAGTTGCCACGGGGTCTTCGCCGGGATCGACGCCGTGAATGCGGGGGTGAACCCGCCGCCCGCCGTGGCGGCGCCCAGATCCAGCGCCAGCTCGACGAGTGTGGCCCTGCGGGCCGCCACCCGGAACCTGAAGGGGGTCCGGGTGGGGTCGATGGGCACCGCGAGCGTCGCCTTCCCGGCCCCGTCCTTGCTGGCCTTCGCCGCGGTGACCGCGAACCCCACGTACTCCCCGGGCGGAAGCCTCCCGATGGCCAGGAGGCGGGCGCTTGCGAAGCTCCCGCCCTCGAGCGAGGGCTGGACGAGCTCCATCGGCGCGAGCGTCCCCTGTCCTCCAGACACCCCCACGCTCGCCAGGGTGAAGGAAAGCCCGCCTGCCTCTCGTGGGAATGGCGCGACGTAGAGGTAGACCTCCCCCTCGCTCTCGAGGGGCGGGCGGCCGGACCGGGCCTGTGCGGCGATCGAACAACCGGCCGCGCCGACGAGCAGCAGCACGAGCGGAAGGAGTGGCGGGGTCTTCATGGTGCGCCTCCAAGAGGACCGAAAAAGGAGAGGGGGAGCCGCTCTCGCGGCCCCCCCATTATCACATCAGCATCGGGAACTGGCCGGACCGGCTAGTCCTTCGCGTGGCACTTGTTGCAGAGGGAGCGCTGGTTCGGGCCGAAGCCGTAGCCGGTGGCCGTCAGGGCCGTCGCGGAAACGGGGCGCATGTAGTAGGCGATCTGCGCCTGCGTGGCGTCGAGCCCCTCCTGGGCCGTGAAGCCACCACCAGCGGTGGTGAGGAAGGTGGTCAGGTTGCTCCAGCGGGTCATGCTGCTGAAGCCCGACGCGTGGGCGCGGTGGCAGGAGAGGCACATGACGGTCTTCGCCGCGGTGGCCTGGAAGATGGCGGGCGTGCCGCTGGTGCTCTGGGCGCCGCCGTAGAGGGTGTCCGGGCCGCCCGAGATGGTGGTCACCTGGCTCTCGAAGGGGACGAGCGAGGTGTAGGTGCCCGTGGCGGCGCCGTTCATGTTGCCGCTGGAGAGGTAGGTGTTGTAATTGGCGGCGATGGTCTCCTTCAGGATGGCGGCGTTGCCGGTCACGTGGCGGGTGCCGGGGGCGCCGGTCACGGTGTTCGGCATGTGGAGATTGCCGTGGCAGTTGGCGCACCACTCCGACATGCCCGTTCCGTAGGCGACGCGGACCTCGGAGCCGGACTCGGACCGGTTGTAATTCTGCGGGGCAACCGCGATCGGCGGGTCCTGGGAGAAGGTGCTGGCGCTGGCGTTGGAGGCGGGCTTGTAGAGCTTGCCGCCGAGGAGCCGGTAGACGCCGATGGCCGTCCCGGCGGGGATGGTGGTGCCGGCGCTCGCGCCGAGGCCGTAGGAGCCGGACTGGGTGATGGGGGCGCCGGTGGCGGCGATCGTGAGGACGCCCGCCAAGCTGGTCATGCGGTACTTGCCGTGGGGGTCGTGGCAGCTGGTGCAGGCGAACTGGGAGGTCCCCGAGGTGCCGGTCCTCCACGGAGTGGTGCCGCTGCCGGGGGCCGTGATCGCCGTCGCTGCGATGCCGCCGACGGAGAAGTCCCCCGAGTAGATGCTGTGGCCGTGCCGGTTGCCCGGCGTCGGGGTGGCGCCCGCCCCGGTGACGTTGAGCCAGGCGAAGTCGCCACCCGGCGTGAAGTTGGTGGTGCTCGAGGAGACGGTGGCGCTCGTGTCGAGGACCGTGAACTCGTTCGTGCCAGCGTTGCCTCTGTGACAGATGAGGCAGGTGGAGCTCTGGTCGGAGCCCTGCAGCAGGTAGCTGTTCGTCCGGTCGCTCCGCAGGGGAACGCCGGTCCCCGACTTCACCGTCATTGCCTGGCCGTCGGAGGCGTTGTGCATGACGTGGCAGCCTTCGCAGGCCGCCACGCCGCCGGCGTGGAAGCCGGTGAGGGCATTCGTGTTCAGGTAGTTGATCGGCGACTTGAAATTGACCTCGGTGGCCTGGCCGTAGGCCGACCCGACGGCGAGCGCCAGCACGGCGGCGACTGCGAGCTTCAGATGCTTCATTTGTCCCCTCACTCTTCTGGAAGGCAGGCACCGCGGTGCGGTTCCTGCGTAGGTCCTTGTGCTGCTCCCCGGTGCTGACCGCCTGGCCCGCCTCTTCGGTGCCCCAGTCGCCTCGGCAACGAACTGACTGAACGACGTAGGCCACCCAAGCAAGCCGGGTGCCGATCATCGAGTTCAGTCGTGTCAGTGGGTTATGTCGAACGCGTCCCATGGCCGGAGCCGCGTTTGGGTCACTTCACCCAGATGGTGGGGGAAGGCCCACACCCAACCACAGGGGGAAGAAAGCCGACCCCAGGATGGCCGGGATCGGCCGGACTAGGCGCGACGGGAGGAGCGGCGCCGCAGGATCAGGAAGCCGAGGGCGAGAAGGCCCAACGACCCCGTGCCACCGCCGGCGGTGCCGCAGCCCGAGGAGGAACTGGGGCTGGAGCAGGTCACGGTGGCGGCGTTCAGCGGGTAGATGGCGCAGACCCCCGCCACGTCGTCGGCCGTGAGCACCCGCTTCCTCGTCTCGCCGGGCTGCATCGTCGGGTCCATCGTCGTGCCGTCGGGAGCATTGGGGCAGTAGTTGTAGGGGGCCGGATAGGACGCGACGCAGGTGTGTTCGAGCCCCAGCATGTGGCCGGCCTCGTGGGTAACCACGTTGCCCACGTCGGTGAAGTTGCACCCGGTCTGCCCGTACGGGATGGCGGTGCAAGGGGGGCTCGAGGGCGTGGCGCAAGTCAGGTACGATCCCGTGGCCTGCGGCCGCGAGAGCCCGTTCCACCCGTGGATCTCCATGTCGGCGTCGAGGATCTGGCCGGTGGAGGCCACGAAGGTCGTGGTGGTGAGGGCGATCGTCCCCATCGCATCGTGGTCCCAGCAGTTGTGCGTGCTTGCGCAGGCGTTGCCGCTGCAGCCCGCGGCCTGGCACAATCCGGAGCGGAAGACGACGAGATTCGTCCCGTCGTTGGCGACGGCGGTGACCGCCGTCGTCCCTCCGTTCACGAACCCGAAATCGGTGCAGGCCGGCGACCAGGCCGGGAAGCTCGCGGCCGTGAGGGTGGTGGCGGCAGCTGCGCTCCCGCACGGCGCCGGCGTCGCCGACGTCGCGTTCACGACGAATCTCACCTGGCGGGCGCCCCAGTAGAGGCAGAGCCCCCGGGCTGGCTGGCCCGCCTCGGTCGTGGAACGGACGTAGGCCGGGGTGGGGACCGCCGCGGCGAGCAACGCCACGGCCATCGCCGCGCGAAGGGCTCGGGTCACGGGACGCTCCGGACCCGGGCCTCGAGCTCCCCGATCGACATCGCCTCGGCCCGCCGCTCGCCGGCGCGGACCTGCGTGGAGAGGAACTCGACGCGCGAGGTGTCGGGCCGCGCCTCGCCCCCGTCCACGAGGAACTTGCCCTGCGCGAGCCCGGTCACCCGGTACTTGCCGCCATCGGGCTTACCCAGGAAGAGGACCACCTCTTCACCTTTGGTGAAACTCGCCGCGCCATCCACTCTCTGGCCCACGTCCCCCACCACGCCCCCGGGCGAGACGGCGGTGATCTTCGCGGGGGCCTCGCCGCGCAGGCTCGAGGCGACCTCGACCTCGGCGTAGGTGTAGATGCGCCCCTCCGACCAGCGGGAGGTGGTCGAGAGCACCTTGCCGCGCACGACCAGGTCCGACTGGCGGGCCATCTCCTCCACGGAGACGGCGTTCGCCTGGGTGGCGGCAGCGGGGGTTGCCACGGCGAGCGCGACTGCGAGGGCTAGGAACTTTTTCATGATTCCCCTGCTTCTATCCGGGATCGCGCGATTCCGCCACGGGAGCAACCGAGGGGAACCCGCCCGATGCGGCGGACATTCCAGGGGATTCGAGAAGCCCCCCTCCG
>CAIQRS010000127.1 GCA_903874275.1 uncultured Anaeromyxobacter sp. | reverse complement strand
GACACCGACTGGCGCCTCGAGGTCATCCCGCAGCCGGTCCGGCTTCGCGCCTGGAACAGCCATTCGACCTACGCGCTGGGCGACATCGTCCGGGCGTCCGTCTTCTCGGGGTTCGGCTTCGCAGCCTATCGGGCGCTCCAGGGCGCGAACACGGGGCACACGCCAAGCTCGTCTGCGGCGTGGTGGGAGAACCTCTCCGACGCGAACGCCACCGCCGTCCGTCCGGTCATCGACGTGATCTTCGCGGGGATGCTCAAGGCCACCCCGGAGCCGATCATCCAGACGGCGCCCGATGCGACGCACCCGTCGCTCGAGTGGGACTGGTGCGTCTCCGCGGTCTTCTCCGACGGGACCGAAAGCCTCCCTTCGCCGGTCCTCTCGCCGAACGTCCTCGACACCGACGACTCGCGGAAGATCGTCCTCTTCCCGGACTGCCCGGTCGACATTGCCTGGAACCACATTCCGGGCGCCGTCGGTTACCGGGTCTACCGCGGGCGGAACGGGCTCTTCGGCCTGGTGCAAGCCGCGCCGTCGTCGGTGTTCCTCGCCGACCAGCCGACCTACTGCTCGTTCACCGACCTCTCGCTCTCCCCCGACTTCGCGTCCTCGCCGCGCCAGGGAGCGTATCCCTTCTCGGCGAAGGCCTGGCAGCAGGGCGGCTCCTATCGCGTCGGCGACCTGGTCGTGGCGGGCGGCAACGTCTACGAGTGCATCCTCGCCGGCACGTCCGCGATCACCGGAGCGGGACCGACCGGAGACGATGCCGACGTCGTCGATGGAACGATCGTCTCCTGGGAGCAGGCGCACGCCTACACCGCCGACGAGGTCGTCTACGTCAACGGGAACACCTACCTGTGTACCAGCAGTCACACGTCGTCGGCCACGGGCGTCGGCCCGTGGGGCACGGGGTGGTACGCCATCGTGCAGGACGCATGGATCGACGACGGGGAGGACAACCGATGGGTCTACGTCGGGGCCGGCGGCGCCGTCCACTGGAAGTTCCTCGAGTCGGAGGCGACCTGGAACGATGCCTACCCCGACGTCTGCACGTTCTACGGAGGCCGGCTCTACTACGCTCGTGAGGGGCGCATCCAGGGCTCCACGATCAACGACTACGCCAACTTCGACACCTCGGTCGTCTCGGAGTCGAGCCAGCCCGTCGATTTCACGCTCGCGAGCCGGCAGTACGAGGAGATCCGCTCCCTCGTGGGGCTCGACACCCTGGTCGCGCTCACCAACAGTTCGGAGTGGGGCATCCGTGGCTCTGGCCGCGAGGAGGCCATCACGCCCACGTCCATCCTCGCCCGGGTCGGCTCGGAGCGGGGGACGTCCTGGGTCGACCCGGTCGTCGTCGGGGACTCCATCCTGCACGTCCAGGCGAAGGGGACGCGCATGCGCGAGCTCGTCTTCGACGACGCCCGCGGCAAGTACGTCGGCTCGGACCTCACGATCTACTCGAAGCACCTGTTCGCCGGCCGCACCATCGTCGACGTGGCCTACCAGGAGGACCCTCAGAGCGTCGTCTGGGTCGTCCTCGACAACGGGATCCTCCTCTCTCTCACCTACGTCCTCGAGCAGAAGATCGTCGCGTGGACTTGGCACGACACCCAGGGGCTCGTCGAGAACGTCTGCTGCATCCCGGAGGGGCAGGAAGACGCGGTCTACCTCATCGTCTCCCGGACCGTGGGTGGCGCCACCAAGCGCTTCATCGAGCGCATGGCGTCCCGCGAGGTCCTCGCCGCGGAGGACGGCCTCTTCCTCGACTGCGCGCTCTCCTACGACGGCGACCCGGCGACGGTCTTCTCCGGGCTCGACCATCTCGAAGGCATGACGGTCGTCGCGCTCGCCGACGGGTACGTCGTCCGCAAGGGGCCGGGGAACGTCGCCCTGGTCGTCACGGACGGCGAGGTCACGATCCCCAAGGCGGCGTCGGTCGTCCACATCGGGCTCACCTACACCCAGGACATCGAGACACTCGACTTCGTCGGGCCGACCCCGGACAGCCGCACCCGGCTCAAGGCGGTGAACCGGATCCAGCTCGAGCTGCTCACCACCCGCGGCGCCATCCAGGTCGGCGAGGACTTCACGTCGATGGAGACGTGGAACCAGCGTCGGGTGGGGGACAACTTCGGCGCCATCGCCCTCGAGACCGCGTCCATCGAGCTCCGGCCGTCGGTGCGCTGGCAGCGGGCCGGGCGCGCCGCCATCCGCAACGAGGACCCCATCCCCATCCAGGTGCTCTCGATCATCCGGGACGCCGAGTTCGGAGGCCGATGATGGACCCCCTCGTCTACATCGAGCCCGCCACCATGGAGCACGCGCGCATCCTCGCGCCACTCATGCGCCAGGCGGACGTCGACGAGGTCATGGCGTCGCACGGCTACACCCCGATCGAGGCGCTCGAGGCGGGAGTCAACCAGTCCGAGGTGGCGTGGGCCGGCTTCCTGAACGGCGACCTGGTCGGCCTGTTTGGAATCTCCCGCCGGCCGTTCCTCTCAACGACGGCCGTGCCCTGGCTCCTCACGGGCGTCGGGGTCGAGAAGCATCCCCGGGCCTTCTGGAAGGCCTGCCGGGTCATCGTCGCCGACTGGCGCGAGCAGTTCGCGGGCGTCGAGATGGAGCAGTTCGTCGATGCGCGGCACGAGCGCGCGCTCCGGTGGGCGGCCCGGCTCGGCTTCCACGTCGAGCCGGCGATGCCGTTCGGGGCCGCGGGCCTGCCCTTCCACCGCATCAGCATGTCCGGGAGGAAGCTCTAATGTGCGTCCCCCTCATCATCGGCGCTGCCGCCATGGCGGCTACCGGCTTCGTTGCCGCGAATCTCAAGGCGAACGCTCAGGCGAAGCAGCTCTCCGATCAGGCCAGGATGGAGATCGCCAAGGGCGGGCGCATCCAGGCGGCCGGCTACCAGAAGGCCGGCGTCGTCCGTATGAAGGGCACCCAGCTCATCGGTGAGAACAAGGCCGCGCTCGGGATGTCCGGCGTCGACATGCAGAGCGGCTCGCCCCTCAAGGCGCTCGCCGACTCCCGGATGATGAACGAGCTCGACGCCCAGGCGGTGAAGAGCGGAGCGGACCAGGAGAAGTGGGCGTCCAGCGCGCAGGCCGTCCAGTACTGGAATCAGGCCCTCCAGATCCAGACCGCGGCGTCGCAGGGCGGGTTCCTCTCGGGGGCGGCGCAGATCGCCGGCGCCGGGTTCAGCGGGATGACGGCGCCTGCCGCAGCTCCGGCCGCGTCCGGCGGGGAGTGGGTCTAGATGCCTACCGTCAAGGTCTGGTCGCCATCCGTCGAGACGCAGAGCCTCCCGTCCCCGTCGGGTGTGGCAGGCGGCGGGGTCGACGTCCTGGCCGAAGGCGTCCGAGACGTGGGCCGGGCGATCGGCCAGGCCATCGAGCAGAACCAACTCGACGCGCTCACCAAGGCGGAGACCGAGTTCCAGGCCAGCCTCAACGATGCCCACGAT
>CAIQRS010000126.1 GCA_903874275.1 uncultured Anaeromyxobacter sp. | reverse complement strand
CGCACCCCAGCGGCGTCCATGAAGATCATGGAAACTCTTCAGATCATGCCCGGATCCTCCGGGCAACTTCCCGATCAGCCTTTTTCGTAAGCGATCGAAATGATCGAGGTTTTCAAAACGCCTGACGCAGTAGTGTTAACGAATCGACACGATCGGGTGGGGCAACGTTGCCCCGCCTCTGCCCCTTCCTTAGGACTCCCCGGTGCTCGCTCTCCGCGACCTTCACAAGCGGTTCGGCGAGCGGGTCGCCGTGGACGGGCTCTCGCTCGAGGTCCGGCGCGGGGAGATCCTGGGGCTGCTCGGCCCCAACGGGGCGGGAAAGAGCACCACCATCCACATGGCGGTGGGGCTCCTCGATCCGGACCGGGGCGAGGTGGACGTGGACGGGCGCGGATCGCCACGCAATCCGGCCGTCCGCGGGATGCTCGGGGTGGCGCCGCAGGCGATCGCCCTCTACGAGGCGCTCACTCCCGAGGAAAATCTCAGATTCTTCGGACGCGTCCAAGGATTGTCCGGGGCAGCCCTGGCCAGCCGGGTCGAATGGGCCCTCGAATTCGCCGCACTCGCCGACCGCCGCCGCGACAGGACCTCCGGGCTCTCCGGGGGCATGCAGCGACGGCTCAACCTGGCGGCGGCGCTGGTCCACGACCCGGCGCTCATCCTGCTCGACGAGCCCACCGTGGGCGTGGACCCCCAGTCGCGCAACGCCATCCTCGACCGGGTGGTCGAGCTGCGCGGGGCGGATCGGGCGGTCGTCTACACCACCCACTACATGGACGAAGCGGCCCGCATCTGCGACCGGATCGCCATCGTGGACCAGGGGCGCGTGCTGGCGCTCGGCACCGTGGCCGATCTGGTCTCCCGTCACGGGGGCGACCCGACGCTGGTCGTGGTCGAGGGGGGCGTGGAGCGGCGCATCCCCACCCGGGACCCGGCCGGCGAGCTGTCCCGGATCCTGGCCGCCGGACGCGTGGAGGACTTCCGCGTCGAGCGGGCCGACCTCGAGGCGGTCTTCCTCCACCTCACCGGCCGGAGGCTGCGCGACGAATGAGCGCCTCCCGCACCCGCGCCGTCCTGGCGCTCGCCGGCAAGGACCTGCGCCTGCTCTCCCGCAACCGGGCCACGCTCTTCTTCGCGCTGGCGTGGCCGGTCCTCATGGCCCTCTTCTTCGGCTACGTCTTCGGGGGCGGCGGGGAGAAGGGGCGGATCCCGGTCGTGGTCGTGGACGAGGACCGCACCGACGAGTCGGCCCGGCTCGTGGCCCGGCTCGCCGCCACCGCCGGGCTCGAGATCACGTCGGCTCCGCGCGAGGAGGCCACGCGTCTCGTCCGGCAGGGCAAGCGCTCCGCCGCGGTGATCGTGCCGGCGGGCTACGGCGTGGCCGCCGGACGGCTCTTCCACGGGGCGCCGCGGAAGCTCGAGCTCGAGGTGGATCCGGCGCGCACGGCCGAGGGGGCGATGCTCGAGGGGATCCTCACCGGCGCCGCCATGCAGTCGATGCAGGAGCTCTTCACCGATCCGTCGAAGACCCTCGGCATGGTGGACCGGTCCGTGGCGGACCTGGGATCGGCCCCCGCCTCGGAGGACCGCGACAGCACCCGGAAGTTCCTGGGGGAGCTGCGCAGCTTCGTGGGGCGTCCCGGGCAGGCGCAGGCCAGCGGGGGAGCGGGCCCGGGCTGGAAGCCGCTCGAGATCGAGCGGCGCGAGGTGCGCAGGGAGAAGGCCGGGCCGCGATCCGCCTTCGACTTCACCTTTCCGCAGGGGATCCTCTGGGGCGTCATCGGGAGCGCCCTGGGCTTCGCCCTCTCCCTCGTCACCGAGCGGACCCGCGGGACGCTGATGCGGCTGGAGACCTCGCCGCTCTCCCGGCTCGACGTGCTGGTGGGGAAGGCGCTCGCCTGCTTCGTCGCCATCGCGGCGGTGGAGACGATGCTGCTCCTGCTCGGGGTGGCCTTCTTCGGGATCCGCCCGGCCTCCTGGCTCCTGCTGGCTGCGGCGACGCTTTCGGTGGCGGCGTGCTTCGTGGGGATCATGATGACGGTGGCGGTGCTGGGGAAGACAGAGCAGGCGGCCGGAGGGCTGGGCTGGGCCATCATGATGCCGCTCTCCATGTTCGGCGGCGGCATGATCCCGCTCTTCGTCATGCCCTCCTGGATGCAGACGGTGAGCAATTTCTCCCCGGTGAAGTGGGGGATCGTGGCGCTGGAGGGGGCGACCTGGCGCGGCTTCAGCGCCGCCGAGATGGCGACGCCGCTCGGGGTGCTCGTCCTCGTGGGGGTCGCGGGCTTCGCGCTGGGGGTTCGCCTCTTCCGGGGCGGCGAGGGCTAGCCGGCTTCTTCACTCCCAGGAAAACGACGTGGCGCGCCCCTCCCCCGCCGATTCCGCGGGCGGGGACGACGACGGCGCTGGCCCGGAGGCCGGCCCGCTCGAGCCGCTCCAGATACGGGTCATCGGGTCCGGCCGACCAGACCGCCAGCACCCCTCCCGCCGAGAGCGCCGCGGCGCAGGCGCGCACGCCCCGCGGACCGTAGAGCCGGTCGTTCCCGGCCAGCACCATCGAGGAGGGGCTGTTGTCCACGTCGAGCAGGATGGCGTCGAAGGCGCCCGTGGCCTCGGAGATGCGCGCCACCACGTCGCCCAATTGCAGCCGCGTGCGCGGGTCGTCGAGGGGGCGGCCGGCCAGGTGGGCCACCGGCCCCCGGTTCCAGCCCACCAGCTCGGGCGAGATCTCGGCGACGACGGCGCGGGCGTCCGGGCCGATGCGGTCGAGGGTGGCCCGCAGGGTGTACCCCAGGCCGAGCCCGCCGATGAGCACCGTGCGCGCGCCGCCGGTGCGCTCCACCTTCTCGAGCGCCAGCGCCGCCAGCGCGTCCTCCGAGCCGTGCTGCCGGCTCGACATGAGCACGCGCCCGTCGTTGCGCACCACCCACTCGTGGCCCCGCCGGGCCAGCACGAGCTCGGTGCCGCCGGCGACCTTGGCGCGGTCCACCGTCTCCCAGGGCTGCATGCCGCCTTGGTAGCACGGCCGCGTCCGGTGCGCCCCCCCTGGCATCACCTGCCCGGTTTCGGTTAAGGATCCCGGATGGCCCACACCGTCCGGTTCGCCTCCACGACCCAGGATCGAGATCTCGCCTACGAGCTGCGCCGCCTCGTCTTCGAGGTGGAGCAGGGGGTGCCGCGTCCCCTCGACCGGGACGCCTACGATTTCAACGCCGACCACGTTGTGGTCTTCGACGAGGCAGGCGCGTGCGTGGGCACCGGCCGCGCCGTGCGGCTCGACACCCGCACCTGCCAGGTGGGGCGCATGGCCACGTCCCCCACGCAGCGGGGTGCGGGCGTGGGCGGCGCAGTGCTGGGAGCCCTGGAGCGGATGGCGGAGCTGCGCGGCCTGCGGGAGGTGGTGGTTCACTCCCAGTTGCCGGCGGTGGGCTTCTACACCCGGCGCGGCTACGTCGCCGAGGGGGAGACCTTCCTCGAGGAGGGCGTCCCGCACGTCAAGATGCGCAAGGTGCTCCCGGTCGGCTGACGGGACGGACGGACTGGCCGGCTCCTACCGGGTGAGCCGGATGGGCAGCACCACCCAGAGCGCGGTGGGCTTGCCCTCGGCGTCCGCTCCCGGGACCCAGTCGCAGGCCTGCACGGCGCGCCGGACCGCCTCGGAGATGCGGGGATCGGCAACCTGTCCCATCACCTGGACGGTCGTCGTCTCGCCCGTCGCCGAGACCGCGACCCGCGCGGTGACCGTGTCCGGGACGGCGTCCCCGAGCTGGGCGGGGAGCCGGAGGTTCTCCGAGATGCAGGTCCGGCTGACGAGCTGCGGCGAGAGGAATCCGTCGCCCACGTAGCGCGGAGCCCCCGCCGCGGGCTCGGCTGCGGGAGCCGGCTGTATGGCGGCCGGGACCGGGGCCGGGGCCGGGGCCGGGGCCTCGACTGGTGCTGCGACCTGGGGCGGGGGCGCGACGGGAGCCGGGGGCGGCGCGGACTGGGTGGGAGGCGGGGCGGCTGGCGCCGTCGAGACGACCGGCGTCGAGACGACCGGCGTCGAGAGGACCGGGGGCGTGGCCACGGGCGCGGCGGCCACCGGGGTCGGCCTGACCTCGCGCGCTGGCTCCGGCCGGGGCTCGGGCCGGGGTGCGGGGCGAGGCTCTGGGCGGGGAGCGGGGCGCGCAGGGGGGGCGGTGGCGGGGAGCGACGCCGTGGGCGGCAGCAATGGCCCGGCGGCGGGCGGAGGGGCGGGCGCCTCCGCCTTCGCAGGCTGGGGCGAGGGCTGGGGAGCTGGCGAGGTGGGCGCCGGGGCGGTGGGCGCCGGGGCGGTGGGCGCCGGCGCCGGTGCGGCGGGAGGGAGCGCCGGGGCTGCCGATGCGGGCTGAGCAGCCTCGACCGGGGATGTCGCGGAGCGGTCGGCGGCGGGCCCCTTCCGGCCCGCGAGGAACCAGTACCCGGCCGCGAGGACGATGAGGAGGACCGCCACGACCGCCACCCCGACCTGGAGCGCCGAGAAGCGCGGAGGCGGAAGCGCGATCACGCGACGGGGCCCTTCAGGAGGGGCGGGAGCCGCATCGGGCGCGGGCTTCGGCGCGGCAGCGGGCGCGCCCTTCGGGGCGGCCTCGGCGCGGGCCGGAGGTGGTTCGGGAGGGGCTTCCGCCGGAGGTGGCGGCACGGGCGCCGGCTCCGGGGCGGCGGCGCGACGGAGCAGCTGCAGCTCGGCGGTCTTCAGCTCCATGAGCCCCGAGAACGGGTCGTTCCCGTCGTCGATGACCTTGGGAAGGGCCGGCGTCGGGGTGAAGTCCGAGGGCGGGCTCGGCGGGGGAGTGACCGCAACCCCGGCGGCCCCGGCGACCTCGACGAGCGGGGTCGAGAGGGGATGCCGCTCCTCCGGCGGCTCGGCCTTCGGAGGAGGGGGCGGCGGCGGCGGCGGTGCGGGTACGACGGTCTCGGTGGGCGTGGAGGGGCGGACCACGATCATGTGACCGCAGCTCTTGCACTTCATCTTGAAGGAGCGGCCAGCCAGCTCGCCTGCGACGGCGTAGGCCCGGCCACAACTCTGGCAGGTGAAACGCACGAGATCCCTCCAACCACGGCATCCTATTGGGAATCCACCCGGGGAGCGAATTCACGACCTTGGACTTCCCTGTACCCTGTCGGGGCTTGCAGGTCTACAAAGAGGATGGTAGTAACCCTATCGACTTAGTAGGAATTAACCGTGCGCTTCAGCCTCAAGTCCGAATACGCCCTCCTGGCCTCCCTCGACCTCGCGCTCCATGCGTCGGCCTCGAAGCTCGCCCGCACCTCGGACGTCGCCCGGCGCACCGGTGCCCCGGCCAAGTTCCTCGAGACCGTCCTCGGCCAGCTGCGCCGCGCCGGCCTGGTGGAGAGCGAGCGTGGCTCCCGCGGCGGCCACCGGCTCGCCCTCGCCCCGTCCCGGATCGGCGCCGGCGACGTGGTCCGCGCCGTGGAGGGACCGGACGGGGTGGCGGTCCGCCCGGTGCGGCGGCGGCCCGCGCCCGGCGCCGCCGCAGGCAGCGTCCGCGCACTTCACCACCTGTGGACGGAGGCGGAGCGCGCCCTGGCGGCGTCGCTCGACGGGGTCTCGCTCGAGGACCTCACCCGCCGCGTCCAGGAATCCTCGGGCGTACCGGACTTCAGCATCTGACGGGCGCCCGGCGCCCAGGAGAGAACGACATGCCGATCTTCGACGACAACAGCCGCTCCATCGGAAACACCCCGCTCGTCCGCCTCAACCGGATCTCGAAGGGGCTCCCGGCCACCATCGTGGCCAAGATCGAGGGGCGCAACCCGGCCTACTCGGTGAAGTGCCGCATCGGCGCGGCCATGATCTGGGACGCGGAGCAGAAGGGCATCCTGAAGCCCGGCTCCCGCGACGTGACCATCGTGGAGCCCACCTCGGGCAACACCGGCATCGCGCTGGCCTTCGTGGCCGCGGCGCGCGGCTACCCCATCATCCTCACCATGCCGGAGACCATGTCGGTGGAGCGCCGCCGCATGCTGCGCGCCTTCGGGGCCGAGCTCATCCTCACCGAAGGTGCGAAGGGCATGCCCGGCGCCATCGCCAGGGCCAAGGAGATCGTGGCCAGCGACCCGAAGAAGTTCTGGCTGGCCGGGCAGTTCGAGAACCCCGCCAACCCGCGCATCCACTTCGAGACCACCGGGCCGGAGATCTGGCGCGACACCGACGGCAAGGTGGACATCTTCGTGGCCGGCGTGGGCACCGGCGGCACCATCACCGGCGTCACCAGGTACCTCAAGGGCGAGAAGAAGCGGGCGGTCTGGTCGGTGGCCGTCGAGCCGACCCACTCCCCGGTGCTCACCGCCATCCGGGCCGGCGAGCCGCCCAGGCCGGGGCCGCACAAGATCCAGGGCATCGGGGCGGGGTTCAAGCCGGACGTCCTCGACCTCTCGGTCGTGGACGAGGTGGTGCAGGTCAGCAACGACGAGGCGGTGGAGATGGCCAAGCGGCTTCACCGGGAGGAAGGGATCACCTGCGGCATCTCCTGCGGCGCCGCGGTCGCCGCCGCGGTGAAGGTGGCCTCCCGTCCGGAGAACCAGGGGAAGCTCCTCGTCACCGTTCTGCCGGATGCGGGGGAGAGGTACCTTTCGTCGATCCTGTTCGAGGGAATTCCGGCGTAGCGAGGGGCGGCGTCCTACTGGTAGGACGGGATCGGACCCACCCCGGACGGGGCGAGGCCGGTTCCCCGAGGAAAGCCGGATGCACGTGACGGGGGCTCCCGTCGCTCGCGACCATTGCGCCGCCTGAAGGCGTCGCTGCATGCTCTCCACATGGCCCCCCTCACCGCCCTTGCCTCGGCGCTCGGCATCGCCTGGTCGTCGGGCATCAGCCTCTACGCCACGGTGGCCTTCACCGGCCTGGCCGGCCGTCTCGGCTGGGTGATCCTCCCGGACGGCCTGCACGCCCTGGAGAGTTCCTGGGTGATCGGGATCGCGCTCCTCCTCACCGGCGTCGAGATCGCCGCCTCCCTGGTGCCCGGGATCGCCACCGCCTGGGAGGCCCTGCACGCCGCCATCCGCCCGGTCACCGCGGCGGCGCTCGCCGTCCTCGCCACCTGGGGCGCGAACCCGGTGCTCGTCGTGGTGGCCGGCCTCCTGGGCGGGACGCTGGGAGCCGTGACCACGGCGACCAAGCTCAAGCTCCGCACCGCCATCGACGCCTCGCCCGAGCCGGTCTCGAACGCGGTGGCCACCGGCGCGGAGCTCTCCACGGTGGCCGGGATGGCCTGGCTGGTCTGGAGCCATCCCTGGGTGGCGCTGGCCGCCGCCTTCACCCTGCTCGTCCTGCTCTTCCTTCTGACACGGGCACTCTGGGGAGCGCTCCGCCGGGCCGCGACCTGGATGAGAGGAAACTGATTCTCCGACCTTCGGGGGATCACTGACCGGCCGAGTCCACGACGCATCGTTTGCGGCCAGTGGATGTCCCATTTCGCCTTGACAGGGTCCGCCAGACTTGGTGTCTAGCAGGGCTCCAGCATCGAACCCCGGGGACGGCCACTCCCAGAGCGGAATCCCCTCACAGTCGCCCCACGCAATCCGCATCCTCCGCCGAGGGACTCCTTCGGGCAGCGTGGATCGGCAAAGGAGACGGCATGACGACCAAGACGTCGAAGATCATCTGGACGCAGATCGACGAGGCCCCCGCCCTGGCGACCTACTCGCTCCTCCCCATCGTCCAGGCCTTCACCAAGGGTACCGGCGTCGAGGTGGAGACCCGCGACATCTCGGTGGCCGGCCGCATCCTGGCCAACTTCCCGGAGCGGCTGAAGCCGGAGCAGAAGGTGGCCGACTACCTGGGCCAGCTCGGAGAGCTCGCCAAGACGCCCGACGCCAACATCATCAAGCTGCCCAACGTCTCGGCCTCGGTCCCCCAGCTCAAGGAGGCCATCGCCGAGCTCCGCGCCCACGGCTACGACGTGCCCGAGTACCCCGAGGTCCCGAAGGACGACGCCGAGAAGGCCATCCAGCAGCGCTACGCGAAGTGCCTGGGCAGCGCGGTGAACCCGGTGCTCCGCGAGGGCAACTCCGACCGGCGCTCCCCGCCGGCCGTGAAGAACTTCTCCAAGAAGCACCCGCACAAGCTCGGCGCCTGGAAGCCCGACTCCAAGGCCCACGTCGCCCACATGACCGAGGGTGACTTCTACGGCAACGAGACCGCCCTCACCGTCGAGAAGCCCGCCGACTACCGCATCGAGTACGTGGACGCGGCCGGCACGGTGACGGTCCTCAAGAAGAAGGCCTCGCTGCTGGCCGGCGAGATCATCGACACCACCAAGATGAGCGTGAAGGCCCTGCGGAAGTTCTTCGCGGACCAGATCGAGGAGGCGAAGAAGGACGGGGTGCTGCTCTCGCTCCACCTCAAGGCCACCATGATGAAGGTCTCCGACCCCGTCATGTTCGGCCACGCCGTCACCGTCTTCTACAAGGACGTCTTCGAGAAGCACGCCGCCGCGCTGAAGCAGGCCGGCGTGAACCAGAACCTGGGCCTGGGCGACCTCTACAAGAAGATCCAGGTGCTCTCCGCCGAGAAGCGGGCCGAGATCGAGGCCGACATCAAGGCCGTTTACGCCACGCGCCCGGCGCTCGCCATGGTGGACTCGGACAAGGGCATCACCAACCTGCACGTGCCGAACGACATCATCGTCGATGCCTCGATGCCGGTGGTGGTCCGCGAGTCGGGCTCGATGTGGGGCCCGGACGGCAAGCTCGCCGCCACCAAGGCCATGATCCCGGATCGCTGTTACGCCACCATGTACCGGGAGATCATGGACGACTGCCGGAAGAACGGCGCGTTCAACCCGGCCACCATGGGCAGCGTGCCCAACGTCGGGCTCATGGCGCAGCAGGCCGAGGAGTACGGCTCGCACGACAAGACCTTCTTCGCCCCCGGTGCGGGCGTCATCCGCGTGGTGGACGACGCCAGCGGCGCCACGCTCCTCGAGCAGAAGGTCGAGGAGGGCGACATCTTCCGCATGTGCCAGGTGAAGGACATCCCCATCCGCGACTGGGTGAAGCTGGCGGTGAACCGGGCCCGCGCCACCGGCTGGCCGGCCTACTTCTGGCTCGACAGGAACCGCGCCCACGACCGGCAGGTCATCGCCAAGGTGGAGCGCTACCTCAAGGAGCACGACACCAGCGGGCTCGACATCAAGATCCTGGCGCCGGTCGAGGCCATGAAGGCCACGCTGGAGCGGGTCCGCAAGGGCGAGAACGCCATCTCGGTCACCGGCAACGTGCTCCGCGACTACCTCACCGACCTCTTCCCCATCCTGGAGATCGGCACCTCGGCCAAGATGCTCTCCATCGTGCCGCTGCTGGCCGGTGGCGGGCTCTTCGAGACCGGCGCGGGCGGCTCGGCCCCCAAGCACGTGCAGCAGTTCCAGAAGGAGGGCTACCTGCGCTGGGACTCGCTGGGCGAGTTCTCGGCGCTGGGCGCCTCGCTCGAGCACATCGCCGCGGCGACCAAGAACGCCAAGGCGGCCGTGCTCTCCGACACGCTCGACGCGGCCATCGCCAAGTTCCTCGACAACAACAAGTCGCCGGCCCGCAAGGTCGGCGAGATCGACAACCGCGGCAGCCACTTCTACCTGGCCATGTACTGGGCCGAGGCGCTGGCGGCGCAGGACAAGGACCCGGAGTTGAAGGCCCGCTTCGCCACGGTGGCGAAGAAGCTCCAGGAGAACGAGGTCAAGATCAACGCCGAGCTGATCGGCGCCCAGGGGAAGCCCGTTGACCTGGGCGGCTACTACCAGCCGGATGCGGCGAAGACGGGGAAGGCCATGCGTCCCAGCCCGACCCTGAACGCCATCATCGACAGCATCGCGTAGCAAAACCCCACCCAAGGAGACGACCATGGCAAGGAAGAAGATTGCGTTGATCGGCGGCGGGCAGATCGGTGGCGTGCTGGCGCAGCTCTGCGCGCAGCGGGAGCTCGGTGACGTGGTGCTGTTCGACATCGTCGAGGGGCTGCCCCAGGGCAAGATGCTCGACATCGCCGAGGCCGCCCCGGTGGACGGCTTCGACGTGAACCTCAAGGGCACCAACAACTACGCGGACATCGCCGGCGCCGACGTGTGCATCGTCACCGCCGGCCTGCCCCGCAAGCCGGGCATGAGCCGCGACGACCTGATCGCGGTGAACTCCAAGATCATGACGTCGGTCGCCGAGGGCATCAAGCAGCACTGTCCCAAGGCGTTCGTCATCGTCATCTCCAACCCGCTCGACGCCATGGTGACGCTCTGCCAGCGCATCACCGGCATCCCGCACAACCGGGTGGTCGGACAGGCCGGCGTGCTCGACTCGGCCCGCTTCGTCTCCTTCATCGCCTGGGAGCTGGGCGTCTCCGTGAAGGACGTCAGCGCCGTCACCCTGGGCGGCCACGGCGACGACATGGTCCCGCTGGTCCGCTACACCTCCTGCTGCGGCGTGCCGGTCATGGAGTTGCTCGAGAAGAAGTACGGCGACGCCGCCAAGGCCAAGGAGGTCATGGACGCGATGGTGAAGCGCACCCGCGGCGCCGGTGGCGAGGTCGTGGCGCTCCTCAAGACCGGCTCGGCCTTCTACTCGCCGGCCTCGTCGGCCATCGCCATGGCCGAGTCCTTCCTGAAGGACTCGAAGCGCGTGCTGCCCACCTGCGTGTACCTGAACGGCGAGTTCGGCGTGAAGGGGCTCTACGTCGGCGTGCCGGTGGTCATCGGCGCCGGCGGGGCCGAGAAGATCCTCGAGCTCAAGCTCAACGCCGAGGAGCAGGCCATGATGGACAAGTCGGTCAAGGCCGTGAAGGACCTGGTGGCGGTGCTCGACAAGCCGCCCGCGCCGCCCGCACCGCCGGCGTAGCCGGCCACGACGTTCCGTAGCTCCGGGGCCCCGATCGCGAGTGCGATCGGGGCCTTTCCATGGCCTGCGGGAGCTTCGTGATCCCGGGACCGGACGAGTGAGTGGTTCCTGCGCCGGCTGAAGCCGGCGCTGCTCAGACCCACGCGTTGTTCATCACCTCCCCGAGG